>JBBQRV010000007.1:0-40646 GCA_038214475.1 Propionibacteriales bacterium
ATGGCCATCGGCACCGAGGAGATCGGCGTCGAGCTGGGCCTGACCCCGCGGGCGCGGATCATCTCGATGGCCGTGTCGGGCGCCGACCCGACGATCATGCTCACCGGACCCGCTCCTGCGGCGCGCAAGGCGCTCGCCCGCGCGGGCCTCGAGGTCGAGGACATCGACCTGTGGGAGATCAACGAGGCCTTCGCCGCCGTCGCCATGCGCTTCATGCGCGACATGGGCATCAGCCACGACGTCACCAACGTCAACGGCGGCGCCATCGCGATGGGTCACCCGCTCGGCGCCACGGGCGCGATGATCCTCGGCACGCTCATCGACGAGCTCGCCCGACGCGACCTCAAGCGAGGCCTCGCGACGCTCTGCGTCGGTGGCGGCATGGGGATCGCGACGATCGTCGAGCTGGTCTGAGGGTCGCGCCGCTCCCCGCCCGGGGTAGTCCAGTGAGAACTGGCTGTCCCGAGGGCCTCCACACAGCCACTTCTCACTGGACTACCCCAGCGAAGGACACCCGCGTATGAGCACCACCACCGACCAGAAGACCGCCGTCCACTACGACCGCGACGCCGACGGCATCGTCACCCTGACCCTCGACGACCCGACGTCGAGCGCCAACACCATGAACGAGCTCTACCAGTCCTCGATGCAGGCGTGCGTCCAGCGGCTGTACGACGAGCAGGACGAGGTCACCGGTGTCGTCCTGGCCAGCGCCAAGAAGACCTTCTTCGCCGGCGGCAACCTGAAGTCCATGGTCCAGGCGACCAAGGACGACGCCGCGTCGGTCTTCGAGCTGGCCGAGAACGTCAAGGCCGGCCTGCGCCGCCTCGAGAAGTTCCCCCGTCCCGTCGTGGCCGCCATCAACGGCGCCGCGCTGGGTGGCGGCTTCGAGATCGCGCTCGCCACCAACCACCGGATCGTCGTCGACGACTCCTCGGTCAAGCTCGGCCTCCCGGAGTCCAGCCTCGGCCTGCTGCCCGGCGGCGGTGGCGTCACCCGCATCGTGCGCCTGCTCGGCATCCAGAGCGGCCTGATGGACGTGCTGCTCCAGGGCACGCAGTTCAACCCGTCCTCCGCCAAGGACAAGGGCCTGGTCGACGAGCTGGTCGCCACCCGCGAGGAGCTGGTCCCGGCCGCGAAGGCGTGGATCAAGGCCAACCCGGAGGCGTCGCAGAACCCGTGGGACGCCCCTGGCTACAAGATGCCCGGTGGTACGCCGAAGTCCCCGGCGCTGGCGGGCTTCCTGCCGGCGTTCCCGGCCCTGCTGCGCAAGCAGACGAAGGGTGCTCTCTACCCCGCCGCCCGCGCGATCCTCAGCGCCGCGGTCGAGGGTGCGCAGGTCGACTTCGACACCGCCTCGCGGATCGAGTCGCGCTACCTGACCAGCCTGATCGTCAACCAGGGCTCGAAGAACATGATCCAGGCGTTCTTCTTCGACCTCCAGGCGATCAACTCCGGTTCTCTCCGCCCCCAGGGCATCGAGCCGTTCAAGGCCACCAAGGTCGGCGTCCTCGGCGCCGGCATGATGGGCGCCGGCATCGCCTACTCCTGCGCCCGCGCCGGCATGGAGGTCGTCCTCAAGGACGTCTCCGCCGACAACGCCGCGAAGGGCAAGAACTACAGCGAGAAGCTGCTCGACAAGGCGATCTCGCGGGGCAAGAGCACCGAGGAGAAGACGGCCGAGCTGCTCGGCCGGATCACCGCGACCGCCTCCGCCGAGGACCTCGCCGGCTGTGACCTCGTGATCGAGGCCGTCTTCGAGGACCCGTCGCTCAAGCACAAGGTGTTCGCCGAGATCCTGCCGCACGTCAACCCCGACGCGCTGCTGTGTTCCAACACCTCGACGCTGCCGATCACCGAGCTCGCCGAGGGTGTCGAGCGACGTGCCGACTTCATCGGGCTGCACTTCTTCAGTCCCGTCGACAAGATGCCGCTGGTGGAGATCATCCGCGGCAAGGAGACCTCCGACGAGGCGCTGGCCAAGGCCTACGACGTGGTGCAGCAGATCAAGAAGATCCCGATCGTGGTCAACGACAGTCGCGGGTTCTACACGTCGCGGGTGATCGGGACGATGGTCAACGAGGGCCTGGCGATGCTCGGCGAGGGGGTGCACCCGCAGTCGCTCGAGCGGGCCGCGACCCAGGCCGGCTACCCGGTCGGCACCCTCCAGCTCAGCGACGAGCTCAACCTCGAGCTGATGAAGAAGATCCAGAGGGCCACCCAGGACGCGGTCGAGCGGACGGGGGCGACGTACACGCCGCACCCGTCGGAGTCCGTCATCGACACGATGATCTCGATCGGGCGGCCCTCGCGGCTGAAGGGCGCGGGCTTCTACGAGTACGCCGACGGCCGCCGTGGCGGGCTGTGGCCCGGACTGGCCGAGACGTTCCCGGTGGCGGCCGAGCAGATCCCGTTCGCCGACGTGGCCGACCGGATGCTGTTCGCCGAGGCGCTCGAGACCGCGAAGTGCTTCGAGGAGGGCGTCATCGAGTCGGCGGCCGCGGCCAACATCGGCTCGATCATGGGCATCGGCTTCCCGGCTCGCACCGGTGGAGCCGCGCAGTTCATGACCGGCTACGAGGCGGCCGACGGCTCGATCGGGCTGGCCGCCTTCGTGGCCCGGGCCGACCAGCTGGCCGCGGCGTACGGCGACCGCTTCGAGCCCACCGCGCGGCTGCGCGAGATGGCCGCGAAGGGCGAGGCCTTCCCGCGCTGACCCTGCCCGCTGACCTGTCGCAGATGTACGCGCCCAGCGTGCATCTGCGACAGGTCATTGCGATTTCGCTGCGCATCTGCGACGGGTCGGCGAGAATCGTGACGTGTCCGAATCCTCCCGCCTTGATGCCGCCGCCGCGTCCGTGACCCTCGCCGAGGGCGTCGGCATCCCGATGGTCGACGTGCGCGCGCTGCACGTGCGCTTCGGCACCGTCGACGCGGTGCTCGGGGTGGACCTGCAGGCCCACGCCGGCCAGGCGACCGCCCTGCTCGGCCGCAACGGCGCCGGCAAGTCGACCACGATGCGGGTGCTGGCCGGGGTGATCCCGCCCACCGGCGGGGTGGTCCGGGTCGCCGGTCACGACGTGCGCACCGACTTGATGGCCGCCAAGCGCAGCCTCGGCTACTGCCCCGACGTCGGCGGCCTGGTGCCGCGCGCCACGCCGTGGGAGCACCTGCAGCTCTCGGCCCGGCTGCGCCGGATGGCGCCCGGCTGGGAGACCCGCGGGCGTGACCTGCTCGAGCGCTTCGAGCTCGGCGACGTCGCGCACCGGATCACGGCCGGCTTCAGCCACGGCATGGGCCGCCGGATGTCGGTCGTGCTGGCCGCCTTCCACGAGCCCGAGGTGCTGCTGCTCGACGAGCCCTTCGACGGCGTCGACCCGCTGGGGGTCGAGGCGACCCAGGAGGTCATCGCCGACGCCCGCGCCCGCGGCGCCTGCGTGCTCGTCTCCACCCACCTGCGCGACCTGGCCGTCGAGGCCTGCACGACCGCGATGGTGCTGCGCGGCGGGGCCCAGTTGGCCGTGCTGTCCGCGCAGGAGCTCGTCGGAGAGGACGGCGCTCGTGCCTACCGTCACCTCCTGGACTGACCCGCTGGCCGACACCCGCTCGCTGGTCCGGTTCCGCACCTCGACGGTGCGCAACCCGCGTCGGCTGCGGGTCTTCGCGCTCGTGCTCGGCTCGATCACGCTCGCCGCGATGGTGGTGCCGGCCTTCCTGCCGGGCGCCGCGGAGTACCAGTCCGGCTATGCCTTCCAGTTCTTCATCGCCCTGCCCGCGATCTACACCGGCTTCCTCCTGCTCGCCGCGATGTCGTCGATCGCGTCGGGCGGCGGCCGCGAGCTGGTGCCCCACGACGAGGCCGTCGCCTGGCCGGTGAGTCCCGTGGTCGACCACCTCGGTGCCCTGCTGATGGCGCCGCTCAACATCGCCTGGCTGCTCCAGGCCTGGACCCTGCTCGGTGCCACGGCGTACGTCGTGGGGCCGGGACCGCTGTTCTTCGCCGAGTGCCTGGCCGTGCTGTGGCTGCTGGTCGCCACCGCGGTGGCCCAGGTGCTGTCGTGGGCCATGGAGGCGGTCCGACGCGGCCCCCACGGAGTCTGGGTCGCGCGCGGCCTCGGCGCCGTCCTCGCGGTCGCGGGCGCCGCGCTGGTCGCCACCGGTCACGTGAGCGCCGTGCTCGACCGGCTGCCCACGGTCAAGCTGATCTCGGTGCAGGCCGGGCTCACCCAGGGACTCTCCTGGGCGTGGCCGATCGCCGTCGTCGTACTCCTGGGCGCCCTGGCCGCCGCGGTGCTGCTGGGGATCCCGCCTGCCCGGCTCGCGCTCTCGCGTCCCTCGCACGACCAGGCCCGGCTGGAGACCGGCGCCTACCAGGCCCGCCGCAACCCCGGCTCCGACCTGGTGGCGATGATGCGCATCGACCGGTCCTCGGTCTGGCGTGCGGTGTCGCTGCGGCGCGGGGTGCTCTTCCTGGCCCTGGCGCCCGGCCTGATCGCACTCTCGGGTGACCTCGAGTGGCGGATGCTCACCATCCTCCCCGGCCTGGTCGCCAGCGGTGCCGCGCTCCTCTTCGGCGTCAACGCCTGGTGCCTCGACGGCCGGGGGGCACTGTGGCGCGACTCGCTGCCGGCCGACCCGTCGACCACCTTCGCGGCCCGCACCCTGGTGCTGCTCGAGCTGCTCCTGGTGAGCTCGGCGATCACGTTGCTGCTCGCGGCCTTGCGGGCCGGTCGCCCGGAGCCCGCCGAGCTCGCCGCCCTGCTCTGCACCTGGGTCGTCGTCTCGCTCCAGGTGGTGTCGCTCTCCATGCGCTGGTCGGTGCGCAAGCCGTTCGCGGTCGACCTGCGCAGCCCGCGGGCCACACCCGCGCCGCCGTTGTCGATGGTCGGCTACTCCGCCCGGCTCGCGGTGTCCACGACGTTCACCGGCCTGCTCTTCTCCGGCCTCGCGCAGGTCGGTGAGTGGCGGGCTTCGGTGCTGCTGGCCATCCCGCTGGCGATCTTCGCCGTGGTACGGCTGCTGCGGGTGCGGCACGTCTGGCTGGAGCCGGTGGAGCGCAGCCGCGTGATCGCCACCGTCGCCGCCTGAGCGACCTCAGGAGGTGAGCGTCGCCTGGCACTTCTGCGAGGCGTCGTTGAACGAGGTCACGGCGGCGCTGGTGTCCTTGCCCTGCACCTGGGCCCGGCTGGAGGCCCGCCACACGTCGGGGTCGATGGCCTGCATGCAGTCGACGTAGTCCTGGACGGCCCCGTCGTCGGCGCCCACCGACCCGCTGTCCTGGAGGTACGACGTGACCGCCGGCCAGTCGATGCAGGCGTACTCCGCGTCGGCATGGGCGGTGGCGGACTTCTCCGACAGGGTCGGCAGGTCGGCGAAGCCGACCAGCGCGCGGTGGTCGCGGTCGAGCACGCCGTCGGCGACCAATTGGTCGATTCCGGCGCCCTTGACCAACTTCTCGGCGTAGCAGGCGCCGAAGCCCTCACCGAGCAGCTGGTTGGGGTTGCCCCCGCTCTCGGCGGCGTCGGTCTTCGCGGCCAGGCTGTCGATGGCCTTCTGCTGGTCGGCGTCGCCGCCGCAGCCGGAGGTGGTGAGCAGCAGCGCCGCCGTCGCGGACGCGGCGAACAGGGTGCGGATCGTCATCGGCTGCTCCTGGGCGGGGGATCCCATGCTGCCACGTGGGGCCGGACGCACGGCCGGGTAGGGTCGCGGCTGATGGGACAGATCCTGCTGGTGCGCCACGGTCAGGCCTCGTGGGGCGCCGACGACTATGACGTGCTCTCGCCCACCGGCGAACGCCAGGCCGGCGTCGTGGGTGAGGCCTGGCGCTCGGTGCGACCCGACCGGGTGCTGCACGGCAGCATGCGGCGCCAGCAGCACACCGCCGAGCTGGCCACCGCCGCGGCCGGGTGGGCCCCTATGCCCGAGACGGACGCCGGCTGGAACGAGATGGACCACCTCGCCGTCCTCGGGGCGCAGCCGCACGGGCTGGACCGGGAACCGGACCGGGCCGAGTTCCAGCAGTGGTTCGAGACGGCCAGCATGCGCTGGACCTCGGGAGACCACGACGGCGACTACGACGAGCCGTTCTCGCACTTCCGAGACCGGGTCCGGGCCTCGCTCGAGGCCCTGGCCGCGGACGGCACCGTGGTGGTGTTCACTTCTGGCGGCCCGATCGCGGTGGTGACGTCGTGGCTGCTCGGCGGCGACGCGACCACCTACGCCCGGCTGGCTCCGGTCGTGGTGAACACCTCGGTCACCCGGATCGTCTCGGGCCGCCGTGGCCTGACCCTGCTGGCCTTCAACGAGCACGCGCACCTGGCCGACGACCTGCTGACGTATCGCTGACGGTCGGATACTCCGAGAGGTTTCGGTCGCTGTACCGCCGAATTCGCGACCGAAACATCTCGGACTATCCCCCCGCCGACCCCCGTCCGGATTTCGACGCCCGCAGGCAGCTCGTCGGCTGGTGGGGGAGCGTGGTGCGGCCCTAGCGTCACGGCCATGGACGCTGTCACCCACTTCGCCCGGCTGCTCGAGTTCGAGACCGACTGCTGGGACACCCACGAGGCCCTCGCCACGGGCCGGCGCGACTTCGTGCTGCTCGACGTACGCAGCCCCGCGCAGTACGCCGCGGGGCACCTCCCGGAGGCGGTCAACCTGCCGCACGGCCGGATCGTCGAGCGCAACCTGGCCGAGCACCCGGAGGGCACGAGCTACGTCGTCTACTGCGCGGGGCCGCACTGCAACGGAGCCGACAAGGCCGCCCTGCGGCTGGCCCGTCTCGGCCGGCCGGTGCGCAAGATGATCGGTGGGGTGACCGGCTGGCTCGACGAGGGCTTCGACCTGGTCAGATGAGCTTCTTGAACAGCGGCATCGGGGCATGCCGCAGCAGGGTGCCGAGCGGCGCCCAGGGGTACGCCGGCACCCGGGCCGACCCGACCTCGCGCTCGATGGCCGACACCATGGCGGCGACGCCCTTCTCGGTGGAGACGAGCATCCGCTGCTCGCCGGGCACGCCGTCGCTCATCTCCGAGGCGATGTAGCCGGGGTAGAGGACGGTCACCTTGATCGGGGAGCCATGCAGCTCGGCGCGCAACCCCTCGGCGAGGTGCGCCACTCCGGCCTTGCTGGCGGCGTACGTCGCCATCGAGCGCGGCATCCCGCGCATCGCCGACATCGACGACACCATCACCAGGTGGCCTCGGCCCTGGTCGCGGAACACCTCCATCGCCGCCTCGGTCTGCGTGAGGGCGCCCACGAAGTTGGTCATCGCGGTCTGCCGGTTGGCGTCCTGGTGTCCGGTGCCCAGCGGGCCCCCCTTGCCGATCCCGGCGTTCACGACGATCCGGTCGAGCGTGCCGAAGTCGCTGCGGAACCCGCGGAAGACGTCGAACACCTGTGCCTCGTCGAGCACGTCGAGGGCACGGACCTCCACTCGCACGGCCGGATGCTCGCGGGCGAGGTCGTCGCGCAGCTCGTCGAGTCGGTCGGTACGCCGGGCGCACAGCGCCAGGTCGTGCCCCTTGGCGGCGAACTGGCGGGCCATCTCGGCGCCGAGCCCCGACGAGGCGCCCGTGATCAGGATCGTGGTCATGGGGCGAGTCTTGCCCACCGGTCGACCGCGCGGAGCATCAGCCCTTCGGCTGGTCGATCACCACGGTGCTGAGGATCTTGTCGGCGAAGGTCTGGCGCTTGGCATCCCACAACGGCCACAGGTAGCCGAGGTAGCAGGGCAGGGAGTCCACGACGTGCAGGATCTGGCGCAGGAACGCCATCCCGGCCCCGATCGGCAGACCGCTGGAGGCGCTGACCAGGCGGATGCCGACCACGCCCTTGCCGATCGAGTAGCCGGTCCGGCCAGCCCGGAGGCAGCTGTTCCAGATCCAGAAGGCCAGGCTGGTGACCACGCCGACCAGGATCAGCACCAGGGGGCCGCCGCCGGCGGACGAGGTGGTGGTGACGGTGCCGTCGGCCGCGGTGGTGGTGTCCAGCGACGCGACCAGGATGCCGTACCCGATCCACAGCGGCAACGCGGCCACGGAGCCGAGCAGCGCATCGATGACGTAGGCCCCGACCCGGCTGATCCAGTGCGCATAGCTCTGCCCGTACGGCGAGGGCGACTGGCCGTAGGGCGACTGGCCGTAGGGGTTCTGGCCGTAGGGGTTCTGGCCTTGCGCCGGCGGCACGTACCCGGGCTGGCCGTAGGCGGGCTGACCGGCAGGCGGCTGGTAGGGCTTGGGTTCCCAGGGGCGGTCGGGCTGCTCGGGCGGGGGAGCTCCGTAGTCGGACACGTCGGGCCTCTCGTGGCGGTGGGCAACGCGGCCAGCGTAGTGGGCCCCCGGGCTCCTCGCGTGACGCCGCGACCCATTCGTGCGGGATCGGTGGTGGAGGGCTTGCGCAGTGAGTGGGATACCCGGTATACATACCGGGTATCCCACTCACGGAGGCTCGTCATGTCGGTCAAACAGGCGCTGTTGGCGCTGCTGGAGCAGGGGCCGCTGTACGGCTACCAGCTCCGTGCCGAGTTCGAGAACCGGACCGGCGGGACGTGGCCGCTGAACATCGGTCAGGTCTACACGACCCTGTCCCGCCTCGAGCGCGACGGCCTCGTCGAGGGCGCCGGCGTCGATGCGGAGGGTCACGTCGTCTACCGGGTGACCGACCTGGGTCGGGGCGAGGTCAGCGCCTGGTTCACGACCCCGGTGACCCGGGACCAGCCCCCTCGCGACGAGCTCGCGATCAAGCTGGCGCTGGCGGTCACCGTCCCCGGCGTCGACATCGCCCGGATCATCCAGCAGCAGCGCACCGCCACCCTGTCGGCCCTGCAGGACTACACCCGGCTGAAGCGGGCCGGGCGGGCCGCCAGGCCCGACAACCCGGCCGACATGGCCTGGAGCCTGGTCCTCGACTCTCTGGTCTTCGCCGCCGAGGCCGAGGTGCGCTGGCTCGACCACTGCGAGGCCCGGCTGCGCCGGGCCGCGGTCGAGGCCGTCTTCGTGCCGGCGCCGCCGACCGTCGTTCCCGCCGAGCAGGACACCACCGCCCAGGACACCACCGCCGAGGAGACCCACCGATGAGCCAGCACACCGCCGTCCTCCACCTCGACCAGGTGACCCGCATCCACGGCAGCGGTGCCACCGAGGTGCACGCCCTGCGTGCGGTCTCGTTCCGTGCGCTCGCCGGCGAGCTGGTCGCCGTCATGGGCCCGTCGGGCTCGGGCAAGTCCACGCTGCTCACCCTCGCCGGAGGTCTCGACGCGCCCACCTCCGGCACGGTGTCGGTGGAGGGTGCCGACCTGGCCGGTCTCGGGAACAAGGGCCGGGCCCGGATGCGGCGTACCTCGATCGGCTACGTGTTCCAGGACTTCAACCTGATCCCGGCGCTCACCGCCATCGAGAACGTCGCTCTGCCCCGCGAGCTCGACGGTGTCCGTGGCCGGGACGCGCGCGCCCAGGCACTGGCGGCCCTCGAGGAGGTCGGCATCCCCGACCTCGCCGAGCGGTTCCCCGACGACATGTCGGGTGGCCAGCAGCAGCGGGTCGCGATCGCGCGAGCCGTCGTGGGTGAGCGCCGACTGATCCTCGCCGACGAGCCCACCGGCGCCCTCGACACCGACACCGGTGAGGAGATCTTGCGCCTGCTCCGGGCCCGCTGCGAAGCCCGCGCCGCAGGCGTCCAGGTCACCCACGAGGAGCGGCACGCGGCCTGGGCCGACCGGGTGGTCTTCCTGCGCGACGGCGTCATCGTCGACGAGACCGGCGCCGACCCGGCCGAGTCGCTGCTCAGCTCGGTGCTGCCGCGATGAGGTATCTGCGGGGCTGGCGGCCGATGCTCCGACTGGCCCGGCGCGACGTGCTGCGCTCGCGTGCCCGCAGCATCCTGGTCCTGGTCATGATCGCGTTGCCGGTGCTCGCCGTCACCGCGGCCGATGTGGTGATCTCCACCGCCACGGTGTCCGGCAGCGAGGCGCTGGAGCGCCGGCTAGGAGCGGCGGACGCCCGGGTCGAGGTGCAGCCCTGGTCCACGCAGGCGGCACAGCTCCCCGACCCCGACCAGGGCAGCAGCTGGAGCGGCAGTCAGGGGAACGAGGTCTCGCTGGCCACCGTCGAGCGAGCGCTGGGCAGACCGATCACGGCGATCGAACGTCACGAGGGGAGCGTTCGATACACCACGCCGAAGGGGATCGGGGCCGCCGAGGGCACCGAGCTCGACCTGGCGGATCCGCTGGCGGCGGGGCTCTTCGAGCTCACCGCCGGTCGGCTGCCGGGGTCTGCGGACGAGGTCGTCGTCAACGGCGACCTGGCCGCCCGCGGCCTCGCCGTCGGTGACGATCTCGAGCTGGCCTCCGGGCTCACCCGCCGGATCGTGGGCACCGTCGAGTCCAGCAGTGCGCGCGGGTACCCGATCGTGGTCGGCCCACCGGGGAGTCTCGGGATGGAGGCGTCGCAGGGCCAGCACACCTGGCTGCTCGACGCCGGGCCGGTCACGTGGTCCGACGTACGTCGCCTCAACGCGATCGGCGCGCTGGTGCTGTCGCGGGCGGTGATGCAGGACCCACCGCCTGCCTCGGCGCTGCCCGCGGAGCTCCAGGGGCAGGGCGGCAACGACTCCGCGACGCTGGCGGTGCTGGTGCTGGTCGTGGTGATGGCGCTGCTCGAGGTGGTGCTGCTGGCCGGCCCCGCCTTCGCCGTCGGCGCACGTAGGCAGTCGCGCAACCTGGCCCTGATGGCGGCCAGCGGAGGCACCCCCGGCCAGTCGCGCCGGGTCGTGCTGGCCGGGGCGATCGTGCTGGGCAGCGCTGCCGCAGTGACCGGGGTGGTGCTGGGCGTCCTGGCGGCAGCAGCCGCGCTCCCGCTGGTGCAGCGGCTCTCCGACGCCCGGCTCGGCCCGTTCGACGTCCCGTGGAAGCACCTGGTCGTGATCGGCGCCTTCGGCCTGCTGAGCGCCTTCCTGGCTGCCGTCGTCCCCGCCCGGTTCGCCTCGCGCCAGGACGTGGTCGCGGTGCTCGCCGGGCGTCGCGGCCACCGGGCGCCCGGAGTCCGCTCGCCGCTGCTGGGCCTGGTCCTGCTCGGGCTCGGGATCGGTGGTGCGGTCTACGGCGCCAAGCGCCCCTCAGGTGGCGAGTTCGTGATCGCGGCGGCGGCCGTGGTCGCCGTGCTCGGGATGATCCTGCTCGTGCCCGTGGTCGTCGCCGTACTGGCCCGGCTGTCGCGGGGACTGCCGCTGCCCTTGCGGTACGCCGTACGCGATGCGTCCCGGCACCGGACCCGCACCGTGCCCGCGGTCGCCGCGGTGGCTGCGACCGTGGCCGGTGTGGTGGCGCTGGGGATCGGCATCTCCAGCGACGAGCTGGAGAACCGGCGCACCTACCAGCCCTTGTTGCCGATGGGCACCGGCTCGGTCACCGACTACGCGCTCGGCGGTCAGGGCTCCGGCACCCCGGTCTGGCCCCGGCTCACGGACGCCGTACGGCGGCAGCTGCCGGACAACACCCTGACCGAGCTGAAGGGGATGGCGAGCAGCGCGGCCGACTACGACTCGATCTACCTCGACCTGTCGGTCCGTGGCCGGCCCGAGCCGCTGCTGATGAGCTATGCCGGTCAGTACGGAAGCGAGGTGCTCGTCGCCGACGGTCGCCTGCCCGACGTGGAGCTCGGGATTCCGGACGGCGCGAAGGCGGCCGCGGAGCGGATGCTGGCCGAGGGGGGCGCCGTGGTGCTGACGACTCGTCCGGTCCAGCGGGAGCGGGTGCGGGTGCGGGTGCAGCGCTACACCGAGGGCGGGGGAGACGTGACCGCCCGGCCGGTGAGCCTGCCTGCCCTGTTCGTGCCGGTGGGCGACCTGACCGCGCGGGTGCAGGCGGTGCTGTCTCCGGAGGCGGCCGGCAGGCTCGGTGTCGGCTCCGAGACGGTGGGGCTGGTGGTCGACGGGCCGGTCAGCGAGAGTGCCGAGAAGGACGTCTCTGAGGCGCTCGGTGCCATCTCGCCCGATGCCGGCTTCTACGTCGAGCGCGGCTACCAGGCCGACCAGGCGACGCTCATCGTGCAGGTGGTGCTCGGGATCCTGGGCGCCGTGCTGATGCTGGGCGGCACCCTGACCGCGACGTTCCTGGCGCTCTCGGACGCCCGGCCCGACCTGGCCACGCTCTCGGCGGTGGGGTCGGCGCCCCGCACCCGGAGGGCGGTGGCGGCGGCGTACGCGCTGGTGATCGGCCTGGTCGGTGCCGTGCTCGGGGCCGCGGTCGGCTTCATCCCGGGGATCGCGGTGACCTACCCGCTCACCGGGCACCGCTGGAACGCGCCCGACGGTGCCGGGCCGAGTCACTACCTCGACGTGCCGTGGCTGCTGATCGGGTCGCTGGTGCTGGCGCTGCCGCTGGTCACGGCGCTGATCGTGGGGGTCTTCGCTCGGTCCCGGCTGCCGCTGGTGTCCCGGCTGGAATGACCTTTGCCGGCCAGGGTTCTCAGCCGTTTCCTGACGTTCTCGGGTGTTGCATCGGCCGAGAACGTCAGGAATCGCCGGTGAACCGGTGATTCGTGCCGCCGCATCCACAAAAAGTCAGGGTTGACTGTTTGTTGGTGGACCACGATGCTGGTCGAGTGACGACCACCCGGGTTCCGCAGGAGGAACGCACCCGTGCGATGCGGGCCCGGCTGCTGGAGGCCACCGTCGAGTGCCTGGTCGAGCGCGGCTGGAGCGGTACGTCGACCACGCTGGTGTCCCAGCGCGCGGGCGTCAGCCGGGGGGCCCAGTTGCACCACTTCCCGACCAAGGCCGACCTGGTGCTGGCTGCCGTCGAGCACCTCAGCGAGGCCCGGGCCGCCGAGCTGGAGGCGGCCGCAGCCACCCTGCCCGCCGGCCCGCGCCGCACCCGGGCAGTGCTCGACATGCTGGCCCGGCACTTCGTCAGCCCGGTGTTCACCGCCGCCCTCGAGCTCTGGGTGGCGGCCCGCACCGACCCGCGGCTGCTGGCCGCCGTCGGCCCGCTCGAGCAGCGCGTGGGTCGGGAGATCCACCGGCTCACCGTCGAGCTGCTCGGCGTCGACGAGTCACGCCCGAGGGTGCGCGAGCTGGTGCAGGCCACGCTCGACCTGGTCCGCGGGCTCGGGCTGGCCAACACCATCAGCGACGACCGGCGCCGTCGCGACCGGATCCTCGACACCTGGGCCGACGTGCTCGACGACCACCTCAAGGAGCCCGCATGAGCACCAGTTCGCCGCTGCTGACGTCCGTCCTCGACGACCTCGCGACCGAGTCGGCCGGCATCGACGCGCTGGTGGCCGACCTGGACGAGGCGGGCTGGCGCACGGCGACCCCCGCCGAGGGCTGGGACGTCGCCCACCAGGTCGCGCACCTGGCCTGGACCGACGAGGCGGCGGTGCTGGCGGCGAGCGACAAGGACGGCTGGGACGCGCTCGTGCTGGCCGCGGCCGACAGCCCCACGGGGTTCGTCGACGAGGCGGCCGCCGACGGCGCCCGCGAGCCGGGGCGCGACATCCTCACCCGCTGGCGGCACGCCCGCGAGACCCTGGCCGAGGCGCTGCTGGCCCACCCGGCAGACCAGCGGCTGCCCTGGTTCGGCCCGCCGATGAGCGCGGTGTCGATGGCCACCGCACGGTTCATGGAGACCTGGGCGCACGGACTCGACATCGCCGACGCCCTCGGCGTACGGCCCGAGCCGACCGACCGGATCCGGCACGTGGCCCATCTCGGGGTGCGCACCCGCAACTTCTCCTTCGCCACCCACGGCCAGGAGCCGCCGGCCGAGGACTTCCGCGTCGAGCTGGTCGCGCCGTCCGGCGAGCAGTGGACCTTCGGCCCCGAGGACGCCCCGCAGCGGGTCACCGGCCCGGCCCTCGACCTGGCCCTCCTGGTCACCCAGCGCCGCCACCGCGACGACCTGGCCCTGGTGGCCACCGGGGCCGACGCGGACCGCTGGCTCGACCTGGCGCAGTGCTTTGCCGGGCCTCCCGGCGGCGGCAGGGGCTCGCGATGACCGGCGTGCTCCGGATCGGCAACTGCTCGGGCTTCTACGGCGACCGGCTGTCGGCGATGCGCGAGATGCTCGACGAGGGCGAGCTCGACGTGCTCACCGGTGACTACCTGGCCGAGCTCACCATGCTGATCCTGGGCAAGGACACCATGAAGGACCCGGCGCTGGGCTACGCGCGCACCTTCCCCCGCCAGATCGAGGAGTGCCTGGGCCTGGCGCTCGAGCGCGGCGTCAAGATCGTCTCCAACGCCGGCGGGCTCAACCCCGCCGCGCTGGCCGAGCGGATCCGTGAGATCGCCGTGGGCCTGGGCCACCAGGTGCGGGTGGCGCACGTCGAGGGTGACGACCTGCGCACGCTGGGCTTCCCGCGGGCCCTCACCGCCAACGCCTACCTCGGCGGCTTCGGCATCGCCGCGGCCCTCGCAGGCGGCGCCGACATCGTGGTCACCGGGCGGGTCACCGACGCCTCCCTGGTGCTCGGTCCGGCGGTCGCGCACTTCGGCTGGTCGCCGACGGCGTACGACGAGCTGGCCGGTGCCACCGTGGCCGGCCACGTCCTCGAGTGCGGCACCCAGGCCACCGGCGGCAACTTCTCCGGCTTCCTCGGGATCGACCGCAGCCGGCCACTCGGCTTCCCCGTGGCCGAGATCGCCGCCGACGGCTCCTCGGTGATCACCAAGCACGACGACACCGGCGGCGCGGTCACCGTCGACACCGTGACCGCGCAGCTGCTCTACGAGATCCAGTCGACGCACTACCTCGGTCCCGACGTCACCACGCACCTCGACTCCGTGGCGCTCGCCCAGGCCGGCCCCGACCGGGTGGCCGTCAGCGGGGTGCGCGGCTCGGCCCCTCCGGAGCGGCTCAAGGTCTGCGTCAACGAGCTGGGCGGCTGGCGCAACACCGTGGAGTTCGTGCTCACCGGGCTCGACGTCGACGCCAAGGAGGCGTGGGTGCGCGAGGCCTTCCAGCCGCGTGCCGCGCGGGTCGAGTGGTCCCGAGGCTCCTCGCCGCTGGCCGACGCCGACACCGAGGAGGGCGCGTCCTGCCTGCTGCGGTGCACGGTGCTCGACCGCTCCGCCGACGCCGTGGGCCGGGTGTTCACCGCCCCGGCGGTCGAGCTGGCGCTCGGCTCCTACCCCGGCTTCACGATGACCGGCCCGCCACCGGCGCCCACGCCGTACGGCATCTACCGCGCGGCGTACGTCGACCGGGACCGGGTCACCCACACCGTCGTGCACCACGACGGCCGGCAGGAGGTCGTCGCCGACCCGCCCGAGACCGTGCCCTTCGACCCCGAGGCGACCACGTCGGGCCACCGGCCCTCGCCGTACGACGCCCCTGCAGACCGGGTCACCCGGCGGGCACCGCTGGGCAGCTTCGTGCACGCCCGCTCCGGCGACAAGGGCGGTGACGCCAACCTCGGGCTCTGGATCGCCCACGACGGTGCGCCGACGTACGCCGCCCGGGTCATTTGGCTGACCAAGCTGATCACCCCGCGCAAGGTGCGCGAGCTGGTGCCGGAGGCGGCCGACCTCGACGTCGAGGTCTTCGTGCTGCCCAACCTCGGCGGCGTCAACGTGCTGATCCACGGCCTGCTCGGCGACGGCGTGGCCGCCTCCACCCGCTTCGACCCTCAGGCCAAGGGGCTCGGTGAGTGGGTCCGGTCCCGGATGGTGCACGTGCAGGACGGGCTGCTGTGAGCGACCACCGCGAGCCGCTGCGGTCCACCGCCCGGGAGTTCGTCCGCCGCGAGGTGGCGCCACACCTGCAGGAGTGGGAGGACGCCGGTGAGGTGCCCCGCAAGCTGCACGCCGCCGCGGCCAGGCAGGGGCTGCTCGGCCTCTCCTTCGCCGAGGAGGTGGGCGGTTCCGGAGGCGACCTGCTCGACTCGATCGCCATGCAGGAGGGCTGCTTCGAGGCCGGCGCGTCGAGCGGGCTGATGGCGGCGCTGTTCACCGCAGGCATCGCCCTGCCCCATCTCGCCGCAGCCGGTGGCCCCGACCTGGTCGACCGGTTCGTCCGGCCCACGCTGGCCGGAGAGCTGATCGGGGCGCTCGCCGTCACCGAGCCCGGCGGCGGCTCCGACGTCGCCGCGATCACCACCCGGGCCGTCCTCGACGGGGACCACTACGTCGTCAACGGCACCAAGACCTTCATCACCTCGGGGGTGCGCGCCGACTTCGTGACCACCGCGGTCCGCACCGGAGGCCCCGGCCACGGCGGCGTCTCGTTGCTGGTGGTGGAGAAGGGCACGCCCGGCTTCACCGTGGACCGCGCCCTGACCAAGATGGGCTGGCACTGCTCCGACACCGCAGAGCTCGGGTTCGCCGACGCCCGGGTGCCCGTGGGCAACCTGGTGGGCGCCGAGGGCACCGGCTTCGCGCAGATCGCCGAGCAGTTCGTGGTCGAGCGGATCGCGCTGGCCGTGCACGCCTACGGGATCGCCGCCCGGTCGCTGGCGCTCACCGCGGCGTACTGCCGCGAGCGGGAGACGTTCGGCGCGCCCCTGGTCTCCCGGCAGGTGGTGCGCCACCAGCTGGTCGAGATGCGCCGCCAGGTGGAGGTGGCCCGCGCCTACACGCACGCGGTCGCGGCCCGGAACGTGGCCGGCGTGCAGGTGGTCGCCGCGGCCTGCCTGGCAACGCAGACCGCGGTCGACTGTGCGACCTACGTGTGTGACCGGGCGGTGCAGCTGCACGGCGGCACCGGCTACCTGCACGGGACCGAGGTGGAGCGGCACTACCGCGACGCCCGGATCCTGCCCATCGGAGGAGGAGCCACCGAGGTGCTGACCGATCTGGCCGCCCGGCTGCTGGGGTACGCCTCATGAGCAACCGCGAGTCGATGCTGACCAAGCTCGCCGACCTCGACGCCGAGCACGCCAAGGCGGTGGCCGGTGGCGGCGAGAAGTACGTCGAACGCCACCATGCGCGCGGCAAGCTGCTGCCCCGCGAGCGCATCGAACTGCTCATCGACGAGGGCTCGGCCTTCCTCGAGCTGAGCCCGTTGGCCGGCTGGGGCTCCGACTTCACCGTCGGCGCCTCCCTGGTCACCGGCATCGGCGTGGTCGAGGGCGTGGAGTGCCTGATCACCGCCAACGACCCCACGGTCAAGGGCGGCGCCTCGAACCCGTGGACGGTCAAGAAGGGCTTCCGGGCCGCCCAGATCGCCGAGGAGAACGGGCTGCCCACGATCTCGCTGGTGGAGTCGGGCGGCGCCGACCTGCCCACCCAGAAGGAGATCTTCATCCCCGGTGGCCGGGCCTTCCGGAACCTGACCCGGGCCAGCGCCCGCAAGCAGCCGACGATCGCGCTGGTGTTCGGCAACTCCACCGCCGGCGGCGCCTACGTCCCGGGCATGAGCGACTACACCGTGATGGTCAAGGAGCGCGCCAAGGTGTTCCTCGGTGGGCCGCCGTTGGTGAAGATGGCCACCGGCGAGGAGTCCGACGACGAGTCGCTCGGTGGTGCCGAGATGCACGCCCGCACCTCCGGGCTGGCCGACTACCTGGCTGCCGACGAGCAGGACGCGATCCGGATCGGGCGGCGGATCGTGGCCCGGCTCAACTGGCGCAAGGCGTCCCCGGCGCCCGAGGGGTTCGCCGAGCCCGACCTCGACCCCGACGGCCTGCTCGACCTGATTCCCACCGACCTGAAGGAACCCTTCGACCCGCGTGCGGTGATCGCCCGGATCTGCGACGGCGTGAGTGCCACCAACGGCCAGGTCCTCGACGAGTTCAAGCCGCTCTACGGCACCTCGCTGGTGACCGGCTGGGCCTGGCTGCACGGCCGCCAGATCGGGATCCTGGCCAACGCTCAGGGCGTGCTGTTCAGCGAGGAGGCCCAGAAGGCGACGCAGTTCATCCAGCTGGCCAACCAGGTCGACGTACCGCTGCTCTTCCTGCACAACACCACCGGCTACATGGTCGGCAAGGACTACGAGCAGGGCGGCATCATCAAGCACGGCGCGATGATGATCAACGCGGTCAGCAACTCGACCGTGCCGCACCTGAGCGTGATCATGGGCGCGTCGTACGGCGCCGGCAACTACGGCATGAACGGGCGGGCCTACGACCCCCGGTTCCTGTTCACCTGGCCGAGCGCGAAGTCGGCGGTGATGGGTCCGGCCCAGCTCGCCGGCGTGATGTCGATCGTGGCCCGCGCGGCCTCCGAGGCCAAGGGAGCGCCGTACGACGAGGAGGCGGACGCCGGTCTGCGGGCGTATGTCGAGCAGTCGATCGAGGAGCAGTCGCTGCCGTTCTTCCTGTCCGGGATGCTCTACGACGACGGGGTGATCGACCCTCGCGACACCCGCACCGTGCTCGCCATCTGCCTGTCCGTTATCGAGAACCAGACCGTCGCGGGCACCGACCGCTTCGGCGTCTTCAGGATGTGACCACGTGATCACCCGACTCCTGGTCGCCAACCGTGGCGAGATCGCCCGCCGGGTCTTCGCCACCTGCCGCCGGCTCGGCATCGAGACAGTGGCCGTGCACTCCGACGCCGATGCCGGGCTCCCGCACGTGCGGGAGGCCGGAATGGCCGTCCGGCTGCCCGGCACCAGCCCCGCCGACACCTACCTGCGCGGCGACCTGGTCATCGAGGCGGCACGGCGCAGCGGCGCCGACGCGATCCATCCCGGCTACGGGTTCCTCTCCGAGAACGCCGACTTCGCGCGGGCGGTGCTCGCCGCCGGCCTGGTCTGGGTCGGCCCCGCACCCGCCTCGATCGAGGCGATGGGCTCGAAGATCGAGGCCAAGAAGCTGATGGCCGCCGCGGGTGTGCCGGTGCTCGGCGACCTCACTGCCGACACCGCGACCACCGCCGACCTGCCGCTGCTGGTCAAGGCGAGTGCCGGCGGAGGCGGGCGCGGCATGCGGGTCGTCCGCTCGCTCGCGGAGCTGCCCGTCGAGATCGACCGGGCCCGGGCGGAGGCGGCGTCCGCGTTCGGGGACGACGCGGTCTTCGTCGAGCCCTACGTCGAGCACGGGCGGCACGTCGAGGTCCAGGTGCTCGGCCACCCGGGCGGGATCCTGGTGCTGGGAGTGCGGGACTGCTCGCTGCAACGCCGCCACCAGAAGGTCGTCGAGGAGACGCCGGCCCCCGGACTCCCCGACGCCACCCGGGCCGCCCTGCACGCGGCTGCCGCCGCCGCCGCTGCCGCGATCGACTACCGCGGCGCCGGCACCGTGGAGTTCCTGCTCGACGCCCGCGACACCTCCCGCTTCTGGTTCCTGGAGATGAACACCCGGCTGCAGGTCGAGCACCCGGTCACCGAGCTCGTCCACGGCGTCGACCTGGTCGACCTGCAGCTCACCGTCGCGGAGGGGCGCGCCCTCGATCCGCGCACCCTCGGCGAGACCTACGGCCACTCCCTCGAGGTGCGGCTCTACGCCGAGGACCCCGCCGCCGGCTACCAGCCGCAGAGCGGGCTGCTCACCCGCCTCGACGTCCCGGGCGTCGCTGCCGAGTTCGACCTGCTCAACCGCCCCGGCCTGCGCCTCGACTCCGGCTTCGAGGCCGGCAACGAGGTGTCCACCCACTACGACGCGATGCTGGCCAAGGTGATCTCGTGGGCGCCCACCCGCGACCAGGCGGCCCGCCGGCTGGCGGCGGCGTTGCAGGGCGCCAGGATCCACGGGGTCACCACGAACCGCGACCAGCTCGTGGCCGCGCTGCGGCACCCGGCGTTCCTGGCCGGCGAGGTCAGCACCGCGTTCTTCGACAACCACCCCGAGGTCGTCGACGTCGCGGTCGACCCGCGCCCGGCCGTGGTCGCCGCCGCCCTGGCCCTCGCCGAGGACGCCGGGGTCCGCCGCCGGGTGCAGCGCGGGGTGCCGGTGGCGTGGCGCAACGTGGTCAGCCAGCCCCAGGTCACCCGCTTCGAGGGCGGGCCCGAGGTGGCCTGGCTCGCCGGGCGCGACGGCTACCTGGTGGAGGGCGTGCAGGTCGTCGCGGCCTCGCCCACAGGCGTGATCCTCGAGGTCGACGGGTTGCGCACGTCGCTCGACGTGCACATCGACGCCTCGACGCCCCCGGGAACGCGAGCGGTGCACGTCGACGGGCCCGCGGGCCACGTGCGGCTCCGGGAGGTCCCCCGCTTCACCGACCCGGCGGCGTACGTCGCCAGCGGCAGCCTGCTGGCGCCGATGCCGGGCACTGTCGTGCGGGTGGCCGTGACCGCGGGCGAACGGGTGGCGTCCGGGCAGCCGGTGCTGGTGCTCGAGGCGATGAAGATGCAGCACACGGTGTCGGCACCTCACGCCGGCACCGTCACCGACCTGCCGGTCGAGGCGGGACACCAGGTGGCGGCGGGCGACGTGCTCGCCGTCGTAGACGAGGAGCAGGCATGACCGACAGCGCGTTCACCGAGACCGAGGAGCGCCTGGCGCTGCGCCGGGAGGTGTCGAAGCTCGCCGCGAAGTACGGCCGCGACTACTTCACCGCCCAGGCCCGCAGCGGCGGCAAGACCACCGACCTGTGGCTCGAGGTGGGGAAGAACGGCTATCTCGGCGTCAGCATCCCCGAGGAGTACGGCGGCGGCGGGGGAGGGATCGGTGACGTGGCCGCGGTCTGCGAGGAGCTCGCGGCGCAGGGCTGCCCGCTGCTGATGATGGTCGTGAGCCCGGCGATCTGCGGCACCGTGCTGGCTCGGTACGGCACCGACGCCCAGAAGCAGCGCTGGCTCCCCGGGATCGCCGACGGCACCGGCACGATGGCCTTCGCCATCACCGAGCCCGACGCCGGTACCAACTCCCACAACATCAGCACCGTCGCCCGGCGCGACGGCGACGAGTGGGTGCTGAACGGTCGCAAGATCTACATCTCCGGGGTCGACGAGGCCGCGCACGTGCTGGTGGTGGCCCGCACCGAGGATGCCCGCACCGGCAAGCTGAAGCCCTGCCTGTTCGTGGTGCCCACCGACGCCGACGGCTTCGAGTTCCAGTCGATCGCGATGGAGATCGTGTCGCCCGAGAAGCAGTTCACCGTGTTCATCGACGAGGTCCGGCTGCCGGCCGAGGCCCTGGTCGGCGACGAGGACGCCGGGATGGTGCAGCTCTTCGCCGGGCTGAACCCGGAGCGGATCATGGCCGCGTCGTTCTCCACCGGGCTGGCCCGCTTCGCCCTGGAGAAGGCGACGGCGTACGCGAAGGAGCGCACGGTCTTCCAGGGCCCGATCGGCGCGCACCAGGCGATCGCGCACCCGCTGGCGCAGTCGAAGATCGAGATCGAGCTGGCCCGGCTGATGACGCAGAAGGCGTCGGCGCTCTACGACGCCGGTGACGACCTGGGTGCCGGCGAGGCGGCCAACATGGCCAAGTACGCCGCCGCCGAGGCCGCCTGCGACGTGGTCGACCGGGCCGTGCAGACCCACGGGGGCAACGGGATCACCCAGGAGTACGGCATGGCCGGACTTCTGGTCGCGGCCCGGGCCGGCCGGATCGCTCCGGTGAGCCGCGAGATGATCCTCAACTTCATCTCGATGCACTCGCTGGGGCTGCCCAAGTCCTACTGAGGAGGTGCTGACCGCCCGGCCGACGGTCGGCCTGATCACGGACGACGCAGGGGCACGAAGCGGTAGTAGCCGTGCTCGGTGACCGTCCGGACCTCGCCGGCCAGGCTCACCCGGAGCATCACCCCGGCCACCGGGATGACCAGCACCCCCGGATCGGCCAGCTGCTCCACCAGCTCCGCCGGCAGCTCATCGGGCTGTGCGGACACCAGGATCCGGTCGAACGGAGCCTGGTCGGGGTCACCCAGCCGGCCGGGGTCGGCGGCGCAGATCCGTGCCCAGGGACGGTGCTGTCGCGCCAGGTTGGCGCGTCCCGTGGCCACCAGCTCCGGAACCACCTCGAGGCCCAGGACCGAACCGGTCGGGCCGGTCAGCGCCGCCAGCAGGGCGGTGGTCCAGCCAGACCCGGAACCGATGTCGAGCACCCGGTGACCCGGGTGCACGTCGAGCAGGCGAAGCATGGCCTCGACGGTGGCCGGCTGTGAGTTGGTCTGGCCGTGCCCGATCGCCAGCGGCCCGTCGAACCCCGCCCTCCGGCGGGTCCGCCGGGGCAGGAAGTCGGTGCGCGGAGAGGCTGCGAAGGCGGCCGAGACTGCGTCCACGCTCCCGAGTGAACCACGACGCGGCTCAGCGCGCTCGCGGCGGCAGCGGGAAGAACATCGAGGTGCGCGCGGCGTACTCGGGGTAGCCCTCGCGCCGGCTCATGGTCCGCTCCAGAAGCCGGGCCCCGGTGGCGAAGACCAGGAAGTAGGTCATCGCGATCGGTGCCAGGACGGTGAGCAGGCCGGTGAGCCAGCCGGTGGCCAGGCCTCCGGCGATCCAGATGCCCCACCACACGCAGGCGTCGCCGAAGTAGTTCGGGTGCCGGGTGTAGCGCCACAGGCCGCGGTCCATCACCATCGCGCGGTCCGGGTCCGCCTGGTAGGTCGCGAGCTGGGCGTCGCCGAGCGTCTCGAAGACGACGCCGACCGCCCACAGCGCCAGCCCGACCCACACCAGCGGCCACCGGGCCACCGGGGTGGCACCGGCCACCTGGACCGGCAGCGAGACGAACCACAGCGCCAGGCCCTGGACCACGAAGACCTTGCGGATCGCGACCCCGAGGCCGCCGTCACCGATCAGCTCGGCGTAGCGCGGGTCCTCCCCGTGACCGACAGCCCGACGGCGGATGTGCCAGGCGAGGCGCAGGCCCCAGGCGCCCACCACGGCCAGCAGCATCCACCGCCGGAGCTCATCTCCCGACCCCACCAGAGCCGACGCCGCCGCGATCGCGACGAACCCGAGGCCCCAGGCGACGTCGACGACCGCGACCCGGCCGACCTCGCGCGCGACCAGCGCCGTGATCGTCATCAGCACCGCGGCAATGGTCAGGGCCACGGCCGAGACCAGCAGCAAGTCGCTCACCAGCACTTCACCGAGGCCAGCGTGTCGGCCAGCCGACCAGCCAGCCCTCGGTCATCGCAGTCCCTCCCTCGCGAACGTGAGCTGGTTGACGTCGAGATAGCCCGACGCGAACCCGGCGCGTGAGTAGTCGAGGTAGAAGTGCCACATCCGCAGGAACGTGGCATCGAAGCCGAGCTCGAGCACCCGGGCGGAGGCGGCGAGGAAGGCCTCGTCCCACAGCCGCAGGGTCTGGGCGTAGTGCCGGCCCATGGAGAGCCGACCGGTGAGCCGCAGGCTGGTCTCGGTGCGGGTGATCTGGTCGATGACCTGCACGGAGGGCAGGAAGCCGCCCGGGAAGATGTACTTGTTGATCCAGGTGTGGGTCTGCTTGGTGGCGAGCATCCGGTCGTGCGGCATCGTGATCGCCTGGAGGGACACGTGGCCGCCCGGGGCCAGCACCTTGTCGATGGTGGAGAAGTAGGTGCCCCAGTACTCGTGGCCGACGGCTTCGATCATCTCCACCGAGAGCACCGCGTCGTACTCGCCGGTGACCAGGCGGTAGTCGCACAGGTCCACGTCGACGGCGTCGGCATGGCCGGCCGCGGCGATCCGCTCCCGGGCCAGCGCCTGCTGCTCGCTGGACAGGGTCACCGAGCGCACGGTCGCGCCACGGCGGGCGGCCCGGATGGCCAGCTCGCCCCAGCCGGTGCCGATCTCGAGGACCCGGCTGCCCTGGCCGACCTGCGCCTCGTCGAGCATCCGCTCGATCTTGCGGCCTTGGGCCTCGGCGAAGAGCGCCGCGGTCCCAGGACCGGTGAGCGGGTCCGCCGGAGGGCTGGCGACCAGGTGCTCGCCGACGGCGTCGGTGCGCTGCTCGAAGCCGGACTCGAAGAGCGCCGAGGAGTAGCTCAGGGTCGGGTCGAGGAAGGTCGCGAACAGGTCGTTGGACAGGTCGTAGTGGTGCGCGATGTTGTCGCGGGTGTTGTCGACGGTGTTCTTCTGGTGCCGAGGCGGCCGCGCGACGTACGCCGCCCGCAGCTTCTGCAGCGGTGCCGGCACCAGGTTGGGCAGGTCGGCGGCCAGCACGGTCAGGAAGCCGGCCAGGTCCTCGGCGTCCCAGGCGCCGGTGAGGTAGGCCTCGCCGAAGCCGATCAGGCCCTGGCTGCCCACCCGGGCGAAGAACTCGTCGGGACGGTGGATGGTCATCAGCGGGCCGCCGGAGCCGATCGTGGCTGCGGCGGGGTCGTCGCCGACCCGGACCGTGACCGGGGGCCGGCTCAGCGCGGCCCGGAAGATCGGTCGGGCCAGCCGGGCGGCCACCCGGGCCCGGGGGCCGGACGGCACGACGTCGAGGTCGGGCCAGTCGGCGGCGGCGGGGCGGGTCGGGGTGAGGCTCATCGGACGCCTTCCTGGTGATGGTGCGGGCGCGGCCGGATCGGCAGCCGGCGGGCCCAGAGCCACACGCCGTGCAGGCGGATGAGCAGGGAACCGCGCAGCGCCGCCGGGGCGGCTCGCAGGGGGGAGTGGTCGGTGGGGGTGCCGTCGAGGGAGGCGGTGAAGGCGGCCCCGTCGTCGGAGTGCAGCGTGACGACGATGCGCAGCCGGTCTCCCGGGGGCGGCACCGCGAGCTCGTAGGTGCCGTCGGTGCCGTGGAACGGCGAGACGTACATCTGCTTGTCGGTGGTGGCCCGGCCCTGGGCGTCGGGGTGCACCAGGTAGGCGTGCCGGTCGCCGTAGGTGTTGTGCACCTCCACGACGGTCGCGGCCGGTCGGCCCTCGGCGTCGTGGCACCAGAACACGCTGATCGGGTTGAAGCAGTAGCCGAAGGCGCGGGCGTTGGCGGCCATCAGGATCCGGCCGCCGGACAGGTCGATCCCGTGCTGGGCCAGGAACGCCTCGACATTGCCGCGGATCGAGCGTGCGGGGTCGCCGAGGTGGTCACGGGCCTCGAAGGTGCCCAGCGTGCCGTGGTCGGGCAGGTCGTCGAGGTCGACCAGCCAGGTGTGCGAGCGGTTCGTGAACGACCGCGTGAACGGGGCCCGGCGCTGGTGCCGGATCGTGGTCTCGTAGACCCGGGGGAGCGACGGCGCGGCCGCCGGCGCGTCCCACGAGCCACCCAGCCGCTCGGCGGCGGCCAGCCCGGAGCGGGCGCCGTCCTCGTGGAAGCCCCAGCCGTGCCAGGCGCCGGCGAAGGCGACCCGGTCGGTGTCTATCTCGGGCAGCCGTCGCTGGGCCGCCACCGAGGCCGGCGTGTAGAGCGGGTGCTCGTACTGCATGGTGTCGATCACCGTGGCGGGGTCGACCAGGTCGGTGCCGCCGAGGGTCACCAGGTAGTGGGTGTCGGTGTCGAGGCGCTGGAGGCGGGTCAGGTCGTAGGTGACCACGAGCCCGTCGCGGCCGCTCGGGCGCTGGAAGTTCCACGACGCCCAGGCGTTTCCTGTTCGCGGCAGCAGCGAGGTGTCGGTGTGCAGCTGCGCGGTGTTGGGCGAGTAGCCGATCGCCGAGAGCACGGCGCGCTGGTCGGCGGTCGGCTCGGCGAGGATGGCCAGCGCCTGGCCGGGGTGGGTGGCCACCACGACGGCGTCGTACGACGTGGTCTCGCCGTTGCCGTCGGTGACCTCGACCCGGTCGGGCAGCTCGGACACCGAGGTGACCTTGGTGCCGGTGCGCACGTCGGGCAGCAGCGCGGCCAGGCGGGACACGTAGGAGTGCGAGCCGCCGGTGACGGTGCGCCACGGCGGGGAGCCGAACACGGCGAGCATGCCGTGGTGCTGGAGGAACTCGAAGAGGTAGCGAGCCGGGTACTCCAGGGCCAGGTCGGGATCGCAGGACCACACGGCCGCCACCACGGGCTCCATGAAGTGCCGGGAGAAGTAGGGAGTGAAGCCGCCCTCGTCGAGGAACTCGCTGAGGGTCTGCTCCGCGCCGCTGGCGGGACCGGCCGCGAGCAGCGCCCGAGCCCGGCGGTGGAAGCGGGGGATCTCGGTGACCATCCGCAGGTACGACGGGCGGAGGTTGGCCAGCGTCGGGAACACCCCGCGGGCGCCCAGGGCCCCGGCCCACTCGACCCCGGTGACCCGGTCGCTGATCGACATCGACATCTCCGACTCCTGGGTCGCGACGCCGAGCTCGGCGAACAGTCGCAGCAGGGTCGGGTAGGTGCGCTCGTTGTGCACGATGAAGCCGGTGTCGATGCGCAGCTCGCGCCCGTCCTCGACCACGACGTGGGTGTCGGCGTGGCCGCCGAGCCGCTCGTCGGCCTCGAACAGGGTGACCTGGGCGGACCTGGAGAGGACGTGGGCGGCCGTCAGACCGGCCACCCCGCTGCCGATCACCGCGATCCGGCGGGTCATGTGGCGTCGCCGAACTCGAAGAGTGCGATCGCGTCGCTGGTGGGGACCTGTGAGCCCCCGGCCGGCTCGACGGTGATGCCGGCGGCCTGGGCGGCAGCGGCGTCACCTTCGAGCACGAACTTCTGGTTGCCGGCCGACTTCATCAGGCCAGCCGGCACCATCACACCCTGGGTGGTCTGCAGCCACAGCTCGTAGACCTTGTCCGAGGGCAGGGCCGGCATGGCCTTGGTGACCAGGACCGCCTTCTTCAGCGACGGGGAGCGGTACAGCGTGGCCTCGGCGCCACCGTCCAGCGCCACCGTCTGCCGAGAGGCGTCGGGTGCGCTGAGCACCTGGTCGGCCAGCGACACGGACTGCTGCCCGGCCTGGTCGGTCCAGGGGTGGAACACGGCTGCGGCGCCGGCACCCAGGACGACGACCGCGGCGGCCGCGGCCATCATCCGGGGGGCGAAGCGCAGCCGGCGCGTGGAGCGCGTGGGGTGGGTGGAGGTGGTGGAGGCGGTGGGCTGGCTCGAGATCTGGGGCGGCAGCGGCCGCACCATCGCGATGTCGGCCATCACCCGGTCCTTGAGGTGGGCGGGCGGGGCGACCTCGACGGTGCCGGCGAGCAGGGCTGCGGTCTCGGCGAGACCGGCCACCTCCTCGCGGCAGTCCTCGCACTCGGCGAGGTGTCGCTCGAAGCGGGCCCGCTCGAGGTCGTCGAGTGCGTCGACCGCATAGGCGCCGGAGAGCGCGTGAATGTCAGTGTTCATTGCGCCACCCCCATGGCGTCGCGGAGCCGGATCAGACCGTCACGAATCCTGGTCTTGGCCGTTCCGATGGGTAGGTCGAGCATGGTCGCCACCTCTGTATGGGTGTATCCCCCGAAGTAGGCAAGCTCCAGCGCCTGTCGCTGGACCTCGGTGAGCTTCTGCATTGCGGACCGCACGCGTCGTGCTTCGAGAGCGGCCGTGGCCGCTTCCGCGGTCTCGTCGTGCTCCACCGCCCCGCTGGAGCGGTGGTAGGTGGTGTCCCTGCGGGTGGAGGCCTCCGCCGACCTGACCCGGTCGACGCCCTTGCGGTGCGCGATGGTCAGCATCCACGACAGGGGTGCGCCCCTGTCGGGGTCGAAACGGCTGGCGGTCCTCCAGAACTCCAGGAAGCACTCCTGGGTGACCTCCTCGGCCTGAGCCGGGTCGCGGACGACCCGGAGCACCAGGCCGTGAACCCGGGAGGCCGTGGCGTCGTACAGCGACGAGAAGGCGTCCTGGTCGCCCAGGGCCGATCTGCGAAGCAGGTCGGCCAGGGCTGGGTCCCGCCCCTCCGGCGCCGAAGCGCCGGAGGAGCCGGGTTCACGAGCGGTCACAAGGTGCATTAGATCAGGACGGCATCAGCACGGAGTCGATGATGTAGACCGTCGCGTTGGCGGTGGGAACGTTGCCACACACGACCGAGGCCTTCTCGGTGGCGCCGACCATGAAGTCCTCGCCCGAGCCCTTGACGACGACCTTGTCGCCGGCCAGCGTCTCGTGGGTGCCGGCGAGCTGGTCGGGGGAGAGCTGTCCGGCGATCACGTGGTGGGTCAGGATCTTGGTCAGCGTCGCCTTGTCGGCGAGCACGGCCTTCAGGTCCTTCGCCGGGATCTTGGCGAACGCGTCGTTGGTGGGCGCGAACACGGTGATGCCGTCGGCGCTGTTGAGGGTGTCGACCAGGCCGGCCTTGGTGACCGCGGTGACCAGGGTGGACAGCAGCGGGTTGGCGCTGGCGGCGGAGGCGACCGGAGCGGTCGACATGCCGTCGAAGCTGCCGGCGCCGGTGGCGGGAACCGAGGCGCACCCGGGGCCGAAGGTCTGGTCGGCGGCACCGGCGGCGGCCTCGGTCGGGGTCTCCGACGGGGTCGGGGACGTCGAGGTGCTGGTCGTGTCGCTGGCCGAGGTCGGCGTGGTGTCGTCGCTGCCACCGCAGGCCGCGAGGCTCAGCGCGAGGGCGAGGACCGAGCCGGCAACGGCGGTGCGACGGAAGAGTGCGGTGCTCTGCATGATGAATCCTTTTCGGTTGGGGGCCTGGGAGGGGCCTGTCACAGAGTCATTCGGCACCGCGCCCGCACCGGATTGGAGCGATGCCCACCAATCGTGGGAATTCCTCCGAAATCGCGGACGGCGCCCCCCGCTCGGGCGGGGGGCGCCGTGGCTGGGCGCTCAGGAGGTGGCGTGGGTCACAGCACCGCGTGCAGGTTCCACCGGGTGCTTCCGGTGACCGCTCCCTGCAGGACGGTGCGCTCGGAGGAGGGCTTGTTGGCGCCCTGCACGGTGGTCCAGGTGGCCGTGTTGGCGCTCGGATTGATCGTGACCAGCGCGTGGTAGTTGACGCTGTCGTTGCAGTAGCTGGTCGAGATCTCGGTGACACCGGTGTAGCCGGAGGCCTTGAGCCGGGTGACCTTCTCGCGGGTCGGCCTGCCGAGCGGGATCGCGATCTGGAGCAGGGCACCGCCGCTGGTCGTCGCGTACAGCAGGTCCTTCTCGACACCCGAGGCCTTGAGCCGGCCGCCGTTCTGCAGCGAACGGAGCTTGCCGTAGCCGGAACCCAGCTTCACCCTGGCGGCGTAGGAGAAGGCGCCCTTCGGGGAACGGGTGTACTCCCAGCGCTCGAGCACACCGGAGCCGTTGACCGTGTAGACGAAGTAGCCGATCGAGTCGGCGAACAGCCGGGGAGCGAAGCCCTTCTGTGCGATCGCGGCGCTGGTCTGGTGCAGCGCCGTGCCCTTCAGCGGGAACGTCAGGCGGATCTGCCGGGGGGCGCCGTTGGCCCGCATCGCGCTCAGCTTCTGGACGCCGGTGGTGGCGGTGCTCGTGTAGTCGACGAAGCCCAGCGCGGTCGGGTCGAAGCTCAGCTTGGTGCTGCTGACCCGCTCCTTGGTGACGGCACCGTTGACGACGCTGCGCAGGACCAGGGCCTTCGACGAGGTGACGCCCAGGACGCCGACCGGGCAGGAGAGTGCCGCGCGGCCATGGACTGCCGGGGCTGGCATCGCGACAGCGGGGCCGGCGAGCGCGGCGACGGTGAGCGAGGCGACCATCAGGACGGTGGCACTGACGAACGAGGGCAGGCGCAGGCGCGCAGGGTGGGACTTCGGTGGAATTCCTCCCGAGCTGGATGTGGAGGCGCACCGTAAGCCGGAAGGGCCCCGCGGCGCCGGCCTTTCAGCACGGTTTCGCGGGGCCCTTCACGGTCGAGGGGTCAGGAGACGGTGACCACGATCTCCTGGATACCGGTGGCGCCGTCGGGGAAGACGGTGGTGCGCGCGGGCGTCTGGGTCTCGCCGTCCTTGGTGGTGGCTCGCACCGCGAGCTGGTGGGAGCCCGGCTTGGCGTCCCACGGCAGGTACCACTGGCGCCAGTAGTCGTTGTTGACGCTGGGGCCGAGCTTGGCCTCCTGCCAGCCGCCGCCGTCGATGCGGACCTCGACCTTCTCGATGCCGCGCTGCTGTGCCCAGGCGACGCCGCCGATGGCGGTCATGCCGGCCTTGACGTTGGCCAGCGGCCGCGGGGTGTCGATCCGGCTCTCCACCTTGATCGGCGCGTCGGTGGCCCAGTCGCGCTCGGTCCAGTACGACTTCTTGGCGTCGTACGTCGTCAGGGTGAGTCGCTCGAGCCACTTCGTGGCACCCACGAAGCCGTAGAGGCCTGGGGTGATCAGCCGCGCCGGGAAACCGTGCGCCCTGGGCAGCGCCTCGCCGTTCATGCCGATCGCGACCATCATGTCGCGTCCGTCCATGGCCGCCTCGAGCGGCGTGCTCACGGTGAAGCCGTCGACCGACGTGCTGAAGACCTGGTCGACCCCGCTGCCGACACCCGCCTGGTCGAGGAGGTCCTTGACTCGCACGCCGAGCCAGCGGGCAGCGCCGACGTAGGGACCGCCGACCTCGTTGGAGACGCAGGTCATGGTGATGTCGCGCTCGGTCAGCGGCATCGCGGCCAGGTCGTCGAAGCTGAAGCTGAGCTCCTTGTCGACGTCGCCGTCGATGGTGAGCTTCCAGCTGTCGACGCTGACGGAGGGGATCACCAGCGCGGTGTCGACCCGGTAGAAGTCGTCGTTGGGGGTGCGCAGCGCGCTCACGCCCCGCACCCGGCCCTCGATCCCCGTCGGGAAGGCGCCCGCCGGGTCGGTGGCGGCCGGGATGGCGACGTCCTCGGGGCGGGTGCGCAGGCCGACCAGCCACTGGCCGGCGCCGCCCATCGCGGCGGCCAGGGCCGCCACCCCGCCGGCGACGAGCACGAACCGGCGGCTGGAACCGCCCGTCGCCCGCTCCTCGGTGGACTCCGCACCGGCGGAGGTGCCGCGGGCGAGCCCGGTGAGCAGGGCGAGGGCGAGCACGCCCACGATCGCGGCGACCGCGGCGGGCAGCACGTCGACAGGGGTGGCGGTGGGCCGGGTCAGGGCCGCGGCGCCGGCCAGCCCGACGAGGACCAGCAGCAGCCCCACGCCGAACGCGAAGCTACGGCGCACCAGGAGTCCGGCGACGGCCGCCAGGACCAGGGTGACGGCGAGCACCGAGCCGATCAGGATCGGCTTGTCGTTGGTGCCGAAGTTGCGGACCGCCCACTCCTTGACGGGGGTGGGGGTCAGGTCGATGACCGTCGAGCCCACCGCGAGCACGGGGGAGGAGGCCGGGTCGAGGAGAGCAGCGACCAGATGTCCGGCAGCCATCCCGGTGACGGTGGCCAGCAGGCCGAGGGCGGCGTACACAAGTCTTGGGCGCATGTCGGTACTTCGTCGCCGACGCGTTCCCGGATTGGTCGACGGGCCCCTCGACGGGCGGTAGACATGTGCCATGAGCGAACTGGTGCACTACGACGTCGCCGAGGGCAGGGCCACCCTGACCCTCGACTCGCCCCCCAACCGCAACGCGCTGTCGCGGCAGCTGGTCGCCGAGCTGTACGACGGCCTCGACCGCGCCCGTGCCGACGACACCGTGAAGGTCGTGGTGATCGGGGCCGAGGGGCGCACCTTCTGCTCCGGGGCCGACCTCTCCGAGGCGGCGGGGCAGGGCATGGAGCAGGCGGCGGGGGTGCTGGTCGACCTGCAGCGCACGATCGTCACCCATCCCAAGCCGGTCGTCACCCGGGTGCACGGGGCGGTGCGGGCGGGCGGGATCGGGATCGTGGCCGCCAGCGACCTCGCGCTGAGCGCCGACGACGCGACGTACGCCTTCACCGAGGTGCGACTGGCGCTCACCCCGGCCGCGATCAGCCTGACCGTCCTGCCCCGGCTCACCGACCGGGCCGCGGCCCGCACCTTCCTGACCGGCGAGACGTTCGACGGCACGGCGGCCGCTGCGATGGGCCTGGTCACCACCGCGGTGCCGGAGGCCGAGCTCGACGACGAGCTCGACCGGGTGTGCGACGCGCTGGTGCAGGGGCACCCGCAGGGGCTGCGTGAGACCAAGGCGCTGCTCGGGCGCGACCTGGTCACCCGGATCGACGAGCACGGCGCCGACCTGGCTCGGCTCAGCGCCCGGCTCTTCGGGTCCGACGAGGCGCGTGAGGCGATGCTGGCCTTCCTGGCGCGCCGGCAGGCGCGCTGAGGAGGCTCACCCGACGTAGAGGCGGCGGGTCCGCTGGAGCCGATGCTCCCCGCCCGACTGCAGGGCGTCGTCGGCGTACTGGTGTCCGTGCGCCCATCGCGACACCCCGACGCCCACCTTCACCCACCGCGGCACACCGAGGCAAGTGCGCGGGATCGTGACCCGCAGGTAGTCCTTGCGGTAGTTGATCGTCTGGGCCAGCCGCGGGCAGCGGACCCGGCCGTCAGGCCCCTTGAGGGTCACGATGTCGAGATCCTGCGACGGAACCACGAATGCGATGAACAACCTTTGGCCGCCACCGGAGGTGGCGATCTGGGCGAGCTGGAAGCGGAGCCGGTGCCGCTCGAGCTCGGCGAAGGTCAGCCGGATCACCAGCTGGTGCGGCTTGTGCGCGATCCGGGTGCGGATCACGTCGGGGTCGTGGACGGTCCTCGCGGGGACGCCGTCCGGGTGATTCTCGTCGAAGCGGACCACGTCGTGGCGGGCGTCGCCGCGCACCACCTGGTCCGCGCGGGCAGTGGACGCGATCGGTCCGGCGAGCAGCAGAACGGCCAGACACGTGGCCACCGAGCTGCTCAGTGTGAGCCCGCGAGCAGTGCGCGACACGCTGTTCCCCTCTCGGGCCGCCCCGCGGGCGACGTTGCGCGACCATATCCCTCAGCGGGAGCTCGCGCCGGGCTTCGCGGGATCTGGTCGTCCGGGCAACCTTTCCCGGGTCCGAACCGGTACTCCTCACCATGACCACGCAGACGATCGGACGGGGGACGGCCGTGACGGTGGTGGACTTCGACGGCTTCGTGGCCGCCAGGTCACCCGGCCTGCTGAGGACCGCGTACCTCCTGACGCACGACCACGCACTGGCCGAGGACCTGCTGCAGACCGCGCTGACCAAGGCGTGGTTCGCCTGGTCGCGTCTCGACGGCAACCCCGAGGCCTACGTCCGCCGGATCCTGGTGAACACCTACGCCTCGTGGTGGCGGCGCAAGTGGAACGGCGAGCACGCCACCGAGGAGCTGCCCGAGTCGGGCAGCGCCGACTTCACCGGCGCCTCGGACACCGGCCACGACCTGTGGGGGGCGCTCGGCCGGCTGCCGAGGCGCCAGCGCGCCGTGGTCGTGCTGCGCTACTTCGAGGATCTCACCGAGGTGGAGACCGCGCGGATCCTGGGCTGCTCGGTCGGCACCGTGAAGTCGCAGGCGAGCAAGGCGATGGCCCACCTGCGGATCGACCCCGCACTGATCACCCACACCGGGGAGGAGTCCCGATGAACACCCAGACCGACCTGCGGCACACGCTCGCCGAGCACGCCGCCGACCTCGACTCCCTGGCCACCGTCGAGCGGCTCGGCCAGGTGCACGGCCGGATCCGCGCCGTACGCCGTCGCCGGCGCGCCGGGGTGGCCGGCGTGGCGGCCGCCGTGGTGGCGATCGCCGGCGGTGCGCTGCTGTTCCCGCACGCCGACCGGGTCGACCCGGCGGCCGACCGCCAGGACCTGGCGGGGCACACCGCCCCCGCGACGATGGAGTCGCTCGGCTACACGTACCGCTTCGTGCGCGCCGTCGAGGGTGGGGACGCGGTGCGGCTCCGGTTGGGCAGCTCCGACACCCCGCAGCTCGTCTCGTGGGCTGCAGAGACCGGGCCGGTGACGCTGCGGTCGCCGTTCGACCTCGACGGAGACGGCGCGGGGCCGGACCGCAGCGACGAGCCCGCCGTCGACTTCAGCGACTTCCACCTGTTCTATCCCGGCCAGCAGGGTGTGGTGTCCGCGAGCGGTACCGGTCCCCTTGCCCTCGCGGTGTACGAGCTCGTGTCTCCGGCGCCAGGTGTCACCGAGCAGGGCGTGACCTATCGCGAGCGCAGCAACGGCCGCGACCTCGTCGACGCGCAGTTCGCGGCGCCCGGCCGCGGGAGTCTCGAGTTCACGGTCATGTCCCCGGCCGGCGGCATCGACGTGTCGAGGTACTGCTCCGGGGCTCCCAGCGGCTACCAGGTGAACGTGGAGGTGCTCGGCCAACTCCAGAGCTGGGGGGCGTGTGACGACGCGAACGGATGGGACGGCGGCGGGGGTTCCGTCGGGACGGACGTGGACACGGCCGACGCCGGTGCCACGCTCACCGCGCGGGTCTGGCTGACCCGCGGCGCCGGCCGGACCCTGGGGAACTGGGCCGATGCGGTCGACCTGCCGGGGGTGACCCTCGGCCTGGGGGTCTACACCCGGCCAGAGGCGGCGCGGACCGTCGCGGGCTACGACCTCCCCACCGAAGTGGAGTACGACGGGCACGTGTGGGCCTACGCCGACTCGTCGGCCTCGGGTGCGGGTGCATTCTCCTTCTCGAGCGAGGTCGCGGCCGGACCGGATCCGCTGCTGACCTATGTGGTCGTCGCCGACACGGCTCGCACTGCGCGCCTCTTCCTCGACGGTCACCAGGTCGGTCCGTGGCTGGGAGGCGGGAGCGCCACCACCGGGCCGTGGCTGCGCAACAGGACCGCCATGATGGAGGTCCGCGTCGACCGGCCCAGCCCGACGACGAGGGTCGTGCTGGCGACGTATCGTCGGATCTCCTGACCCAGCGTCCATTCCGCCGGGTGCGCGACGCGACCGCGCACCCGGGCGGGTAGAGTTGGTCCCTTGTCACAGCACGTCAGCCGCACCACCGGGGGACAGGTGTCCGAGGAAGTCGCAGAGCGCGAGATAGCCCACGAGCAGGCCTTCGTGGATCGCGTCTACCGCCAGCTCGAAACGTCCGCAGCCAACGCCAAGCAGCTGGCCCGTGAGGGCCACGAGCGCGGCCGGCTCGGGCACGAGGGCGGACTGGTCGAGCGCGACGCGATGGTCTTCCAGGCTGCCCGCCGCATCGCCCAGCTCGACGCCGCCCACGAGGGGCTGGTGTTCGGGCGCCTCGACCTCGACCCCGGCTTCGACGACGAGCCGCGCTACATCGGCCGGATCGGCCTGCGCGACCAGCACCGAGACTCGCTGCTCGTCGACTGGCGGGCTCCGGCGGCGGCGGTCTTCTACCAGGCCACCGCGGCCGACCCCCAGCGCGTCGTACGGCGCCGGGTGCTGCGCTGCACCGGCCCGGCCGTCGTGGGGGTCGAGGACGAGCTGCTCGACGCCAGCATCGAGACCGAGCTGCCGATCGTCGGCGAGGGCGCGCTGATGGCCCAGCTGTCGCGGGCCCGCGACCGGTCGATGCACTCGATCGTGGCCACCATCCAGGCCGAGCAGGACCGCGCGATCCGGGCGCCGTCGCGGGGGGCCACCCTGATCACCGGCGGTCCGGGCACCGGCAAGACGGTGGTGGCGCTGCACCGGGCGGCATACCTGCTCTTCACCGACCGTCGCCGCTACGAGTCCGGGGGGGTGCTGATCGTCGGCCCCTCGGGCGTCTTCATGCGCTACATCGAGCGGGTGCTGCCCTCCCTCGGTGAGACCGCGGTGGCGCTGCGCTCGCTCGGCGAGGTCGTCGACGGCATGCGCGCGACCCGGCACGACGAGCCGCGGGTGGCAGACGTGAAGGGCTCGGTGCGGATGGCCGAGCTGATGCGGCGCGCCGCCCGGCAGGCCGCGCCCGAGGCGCCGAACCACTTCCGGGTGTTCTGGCGCGACGACACCATCGTCCTCGACGGGGCCCTGCTCGGCCGGCTGCGCCGCCAGCTGCTCGGCCAGGGCCGGCGCAACCACCAGCTCCCTCGAGTCGCGTCCACCCTGCTCGACGCGATGTGGCGCCAGGTCAGGGGCGAGCGCGGGCGCGAGCGAGGCCGGGAGGCCTTCGACGACGAGATGCTGTCGAACCAGACGTTCGTCGACTTCGCCGTCGCCTGGTGGCCGCCGCTGGTCGCGACCCAGGTGCTGGGCTGGCTCGCGGAGGCCGAGTTCCTCTCGCGCGTCGGCGACGGCGTGGTGTCCGCCGACGACCAGCTGCTGCTGCTCAAGTCGTGGGGCGGCTCCTCCGACCTCTCGGTGGAGGACATCGCGCTGATCGACGAGCTGCGCTACGCGCTGGGCGACGTCCCGGAGAAGCCGGCCGACGAGCCCGAGGACACCGCCGTCCTGGAGGGCGGCGTGGACCTGCAGGAGCTCACCACCGCCTCCGACCGGGAGTACGCGCCGTCCGGTCGACCCTGGACCGCGCCGACGCACCGGATCGAGGACGACCCGTTCGCCCACGTGCTCATCGACGAGGCCCAGGACCTGACGCCGATGCAGTGGCGGATGGTCGCCCGCCGCGGGCGGAACGCCTCCTGGACCATCGTCGGCGACCCCGCGCAGTCGTCGTGGCCGGTGCCAGCCGAGTCGCGGACCGCGCGCGACGCCGCGCTGGAGGGCAAGGAGATCCACGACTTCCACCTCTCCACCAACTACCGCAACTCCTCGGAGATCTACGAGTACGCCGCGGCGTACGCCGCCCGGGTCGGCCTCGACGCCGACCTGCCGACGGCGGTGCGCTCCACCGAGCGTCCGCCGCGGGTGCTGACCGGGGTCGACGACCTGGAGGAGACCCTGCGCGCCGAGGTGGCCGAGATCGCGGGCAGCGTCTCGGGCACGATCGGCATCGTTGTCCCGGTGGCCCGGCGCTCCGAGGTGAACGGCTGGCTCGCGTCGTGGCCCCAGTTCGCCGCCGACGCGCCGTCGGCGGCCCGGTCGGTCGACTCGGCGGTGATGCCGTCCGGCGACGACCGTATCGTCGTCCTCACCGGGCTCGACACCAAGGGCCTGGAGTTCGACGGCATCGTGGTGCTGCGGCCGCAGGAGATCGAGGACGAGTCCGCCACCGGTCGGGCCACCCTCTACGTGGTGCTCACCCGCGCCACCCAGCTGCTCACCACGCTCAGCTGAGGTGTGGGACGTACATCTGCGACAGGTCAGCGATTGACTAGGGTGCGGGCATGACTGTGCAGCCTGACGCCCGCGCCGCGATCGAGGCGATCTCGGGGCACCAGGCCTGGGCGGCGGTCCGGCTGCAGGAGTCCGACGACGTCACCTTCGTCGGTGGCCGTCGCGCCACGGTCGACTCGATCCTCGACATCCCCCTCGAGGAGGGTGCGCCCGCGCAGGGACGCCGCTTCGACCGGCTGGTCGCGATCCCGTTCCGCCAGGTGCGCGAGCGGGGCTTCGCCGCGCACGACGACGGCACCCCGTTGGTCGTGGTCGACATCGACACCGAGCTCGAGGTGCCGGTCGGGGCGGTGCTCGAGGCCCTCCCCGACGCGGAGGTGGGGTTCACCGACCGGGGCGGCTTCGAGACCGACGACGCCGACTACGCCAAGGTCGTGGAGGCGATCATCCGCGACGAGATCGGCACCGGCGAGGGTGCCAACCTGGTCGTCGGGCGGCACTACCGCGCGGTGCTCGCCGACTGGGACGCCGAGAAGGCCTGGACCGTCTTCGGCCGGCTGCTGGCCCGCGAGCGCGGCGCCTACTGGACCGTCCTCTTCTTCACCGGCGACCGCTACCTGGTGGGCGCCAGCCCCGAGCGGCACGTGAGCGTCCGTGGCGGCGACGTCCGGATGAACCCGATCTCCGGGACCTTCCGGGTGCCCAAGGAGGGCGACAGCAAGCAGCAGCTGCTCGACTTCCTGCGTGACCCCAAGGAGATCTACGAGCTCTTCATGGTGGTCGACGAGGAGCTCAAGATGATGTGCGACATCTGCACCGAGGGCGGCCAGGTGCTCGGGCCGTTCCTCAAGCCGATGACCCACCTCGTGCACACCGAGTACCTGCTCGCCGGCCGCAGTGGCCGCGACGTGCGCGAGATCCTGCGCGACACCATGTTCGCCGCGACCGTCACCGGCAGCCCTGTGGAGAACGCCTGCCGGCTGATCCACCAGTACGAGTCGGAGGGGCGCGGCTACTACGCCTCCGCGCTGGCCCTGCTGGGCCGCGACGCCGAGGGTGCTCCCACCGCCGACAGCCCGATCGTGATCCGCACCGCCGACGTCGACCTGCAGGGCCGGCTCAAGGTCACCGCCGGCGCCACCCTGGTCCGCGACTCCGACCCGGCCTACGAGGTGGCCGAGACCCATGCCAAGGCCGGCGGCATCCTGTCCGCCTTCGGCCTGGTGCCACAGGCGCCCGCGCCCGCGGAGGGTACGGCGCTGCTGACCCGCGACGAGGACGTGCTGCTCGCCCTCAACGAGCGCAACCAGAGGCTCAGCCGGTTCTGGCTCACCGACCAGGCCGGCGCTGCACCGGACGCGCACCTGCGCGGCCGCTCCGTGGTCATCCTCGACGGCGAGGACGACTTCGTGAACATGCTCCGCCACGTGCTCGGGGTGCTCGGCATGACCAGCGAGGTGGTCCGGCACGAGGACTACCGGCCCGGGGTGCTGGACGGCTACGACCTGGTCATCGTCGGTCCCGGACCGGGCGACCCGCGTGCCGACGACGACCCCAAGATGCAGCGGATCCGGGCCGCCGTCGACGAGCTGCTGGCGCAGGGGCGGCCGTTCCTGGCGGTGTGCCTCGGGCACCAGACGCTCTGCCACCGGCTCGGGCTGCCGCTGGGGTTCAAGGACATCGTCTTCCAGGGGACCCAGTCGGCGATCCCGTTCGAGGGCCGCACCGAGCGGGTGGGCTTCTACAACACCTTCGTCGCCCGGGCCCACGGCGAGCTGCCCCCCGGCCTCACGGTGGACGCCGACCCCGACACCGGTGACGTGCACCTGATCACCGGACCGCACTACCGGGGCATCCAGTTCCACGCCGAGTCGATCCTCACCGAGCACGGCTACGACCTGCTGCACGGACTGGTCAGCGACCTGCTCCGGCCCGCCGCGGACTCCTGAGTCGCGAGGAACTCGCGTCGGCGGGGCAACCGAATCGGCGCCCGGTGCGTCTCTAGGGTGAGGCGCGCGACGAGACGGGGGCTGAGATGCGGGTGCGTGGGGGAGCGGCTGTGCTCGTCATGCTGCTGGCTTCCCTGGCTTCCCTGGCTTCCCTGGCTTCCCTGGCCGCCTGCACCGCGACCGGGGGCGCACCCCCTCGCTCGTCCGCGCCGCCCCCTCGTGAGGTGACCCGACCCGAACGGCCGCCCTCCGGCCCGCCCGACCCGGGTCCGCTGGCGACTCGTCCCGACCTGGTCCTGGTGCTGATGGACGACTTCTCGATGGACCTGCTGCAGACGATGCCCTCGGCGGCCCGGATGGCCGCGGAGGGCGCGTCGTACCCGCGCTCTTTCGTGGTCGACTCGCTGTGCTGCGTGAGCCGTGCGTCGCTGTTCACCGGCCAGTACCCGCACCAGCACGGCGTGCTCACCAACACCGCGAACCTGCCCAACCCGGTGGGCCCGATCGGTGGGTGGGAGGCCTTCCACCGCTACGGCGACGAGCAGCGCAGCTTCAACCTGCGTCTGCAGGAGGCCGGCTGGACCACCGGGTTCATCGGCAAGTACCTCAACCAGTACGACGCCCCGGCCGGCTCCGAGCCGCCCCCGGGCTGGTCCGACTGGCGCGCCGTGCTCGGCGGCGCCTACCAGGGCTGGGACTTCCTCAGCACCCACCTCGAGGACGGCCGGGTCGTGGTCGACGAGCACCCGGCGCCCCCGGAGACCGCCTCCCCTGCCGAGAAGGACCGGGCCTACGTGGGGCGGTTCGTCCAGGACCAGGCCCTCGACTTCATCCGCACCCACCGCGACGAGCGGGCGCCGTACTTCCTCGAGGTGGCGACGTACGCGCCGCACGCGCGCACCCGGCCGGACCCGACCTACCCGGGCGACCCGGTCTTCGCCCCGGAGCTCCGGGACCGTCCCGGTCCCGGTCACCCCGGTGGCAACTGCGGGGCGGTCCGCTGTGGAGAGCTGACCGTGGCCGACCTGCCGGGCTTCGACGACCCCCGCGCCGACAACGCGCCGTCCTACGAGGACGGGTCGCCCGCGCCGGCCTGGCGGACCAACGCGGTCACGGTCACCAGGGCCGACGCCGAGCACGCCCTGCGCAACCGGGCCCGGATGGTGGCGTCGATCGACCGGATGCTCACCAGGATCCTGGACGCCGTCGGTCCCGACACCTACGTGGTGCTGACCTCCGACAACGGCTTCCACCTCGGCCAGCACCAGATGGAGCGCGGCAAGGGCCTGCCCTACGACTCCGACGTGCACGTGCCGCTGCTGGTCACCGGGCCCGGCATCGCCCCCGGCCCACGCGCCGAGACCGCGATGGACCTCGACCTGGCGCCGACCTTCGAGGACCTCGCGGGGCTGCGCCCGGCGCGGTACCGCTCGGGCATCTCGCTGGTGCCCTCGCTGCGCGACCCGCAGCGACAGCGACGTCGCTACGCGTTCTTCGAGCACACCTGGGCGCCGTCGCTGGGCGACGACCCCGACCGGCCGTACTCCGGCGGGACCATCGACGAGATCCCGTCGTACGTCGCGGTGCGCGGCCCCAGCGGGCTCCTGGTGCGCCTCGACCTGGACAGCTCGTGGGAGGGCGTCGCCCCGGCCTGGGAGTTCTACGACTACTCCGACCTGGAGTGGGAGCGCACCAACACCTACGCCGAACCCGGGAACCGGGCCGAGATCGCCCGGTTGAAGCGGGCGCTCGCCGACTTCGACGCCTGCGCCGCGCCGTACGCCGCAGGAGCGCCGCGAGACCTGAAGGTCACCGCACGCTGCCGGCTCGTCGGCTGACCGGTCCAACCGATCCGCGAAGTCGATCAGAAGTATGGACATTCATCGAGCAACCGATCCCCGCCCCACCGCGTCTCTCCCTGTGAAGAGCGATCTCTGACGGGGGAGGTCGAGATCGAGTGCGGGGCGGCGGGGGGGGGCCCCCCCCCGGCGGGCGGGGGCAATGCCGGGTGGCGAAACCCGGGGGGGGGGGGGGGCACCCCCCAACCCAA
>JBBQRV010000008.1:0-35556 GCA_038214475.1 Propionibacteriales bacterium
CGCCGTCGGCTCCGATGCGGTCAGTCGGTGACCCGGCCGTCCTCGAACAGGCGCGGGACGACGTGGTTGGCCACGAAGGTCCCGTGCGGGTCCACCAGCGAGCGGATCCCCTTGAGCTGGCGCCAGGCCGTCTCGTCGTACCCGGCCTTCGTCTCCACGACGTTCTCCGCGAAGTTGAGGTACTGACCGCCGGTGGTCACCGGACCCAGTGCGCCGACCAGCCGCGCCGCGTCCGCGTGGCCCCGGGCGCCCAGCTCGGGGGTCGCAGCGACCGTGCCCGCGAAGGTCAGGAAGGCGGCGTCCAGGCGCGACAGCGCCCCGCCGCCCTCGTGCGGCCGGCCGAGCGCGCCGCCGAGCTGGCGCAGCTCAGCCATCAGCAGCGAGGTGTCGGCACCCGGACCGACCTGCTCGAGGAACGCGTCGATCGCGTGGTCGGGCAGACCGGAGAGCATCGCACTGTCGGACACGAACGGAACCCCGCCCTCGGGGTCCATGTGCAGCCGGACCAGCGACTTGGCCGGCACCCGGGAGAAGGTGTCGAGCTCGGGGCGCAGCGCACGTAGTCCCGCGAGCAGCTCGGCGCCCTCCTCGTCGGAGCCCAGCACCGCGCCGTCGATGATCGCCAGCTGCCGCCCGCGCAGGAAGTCGGGCAGCTCGGGCATCGGCGGCAGCCGCATCGCCCGGAACGCCGTGGTGATGCTGTCGGGCGCCTCGGGAGCCCACGCGGCCCATTCGCGGAGGACCGGCTCCACGTCGGCCAGGTCCCACATCAGCATCCCTGCGTACGCCGTCTCGACGGGGTACATCCGGAACTCCAGGGCCGTGACGACGCCGAAGTTGCCCCCGACGCCGCGCAGTGCCCAGAACAGCTCCGGGTTGGTGTGTGAGTCGGCGCGGACCAGGCTGCCGTCGCCGATGACGACCTCGACGGCGGTGAGGCTGTTGCTGGCCAGGCCGAGGGCCCGGGCGTACCAGCCGATGCCGCCGCCGAGCGAGTAGCCGGCGATCCCGACGTCGGGCGAGGAGCCGTGCAGCACGGCCATCCCGTGTGCGGCGGCGGCGTCGACGGCCGGCTCCCAGACGGCCCCGCCCTCGACCCGGACGATGCCCCGCGTCGGGTCGGCCAGGGTCATCGTCATCTCGGAGGTGCGCAGCACGACGACGTCGTCGAGACCGCGGGCGGCGAGGGGGCCGGCGTTGTGGCCGGTGCTCTGGGGGGCGATCCGCAGACCCGCGTCGCTCGCGGCCCGGACCACGGCCCCGACCTCCTCGGCGGAGCGGGGGAGGACCACCGCAGCGGGGCGCTGGTCGACAGCCACGTTCCACGGCAGCCGGGCAGCGTCGTACCCGGGGTCGCCGGGCAGGTGGACCTGTCCTCCGCAGAGACCGCGCAGGGCCGAGGCGGCCGGGACTGCGGGTCGGGGGGTGGTCAGCTCGATGGACATGGTGGTGACTCCTTCGTCATGGATTCGGTGGGAGTACGTTCGCGCGCACCGCTTGGGGATGACTGGGAGCCGACTTGGAGTCCTCGCGCCCCAGCTGCGGATGCCACCGTGGACCGGGGAAACCCCGGGGTCGAGTGACCATGGGCAGCGGACCTCCGCGTCCGTATGCTGCCGACGTGGAGGTCGGAGTCCTGGGGCCGGTGAGGGTCGCCCTCGACGCCCGTGAGGTGGATCTGGGGACGCCCAAGCAGCGGGCGCTGGTGGCGGCGCTGGCACTGTCGCGCGGGCGTGCGGTGCCGGTGGACACGCTCGTCGACCTGCTCTGGGGCGACCACTTCCCGCCGGCAGTCACCGCCACGCTCCAGGCCTACGTGTCCGGTCTGCGCCGGGTGCTGGAGCCCGGGCGTGAGCGACGCTCGCCTGCCACCGTGCTGGTCACGGTGGCCCCCGGCTACGCGCTCAAGGTCGCCGACGACCTGGTGGACGCCACCCGCTTCGAGCGGCTCGCCGGCGCCGAGCACAGGAGACTGCAACCGGTCTCGTCGCTCGGGGGGCGCGGCCTCTCCGCGGCGGAGCTGACCGCCGCGGTGGAGGCCCTCGACGAGGCGCTGTCGCTGTGGCGCGGCACGCCGTACGGCGAGCTCGAGGACGCACCCGCCGCCGTGGCGGAACGGGTCCGGCTGGAGGAGCTCCGCCTGGTCGCCCTGGAGGATCGCGCCGTGGCCGGGTTGTGCCTGGGCCACCACGCCACGGTGGCCGCAGAGCTGGAGGCCCTCACCGGAGCGCATCCGTTGCGGGAACGGTTGTGGGCGCTGCGCGCGGTCGCCCTCACCCGGAGTGGTCGCCAGGCCGCGGCCCTGGAGGTGCTCGGCCGGGTCCGCGAGGTGCTCGACGAGGAGCTCGGGCTGGAGCCCTCGGCCGAGCTGCGCGACCTGCAGACCGCCGTGCTGCGCCAGGACCCCGCGCTGGAGTGGGTGGCACCCGACCCCGGCGGGCCGACGCCGGCGCCACCCGCGGTCGCGCCGGCCCCGCTCGCCGGATCCTCCACGGAATCGGCCGCGGCCGAGCCCCGGGCCGTGGCACCCTGGCCGATGGTCGGCCGCGACCGCGACCTGGCCGCGCTGCGGGAGGCGCTCGAGGTCGCCTGCTCCGGCGCCACCACCTACGTGGTGCTGACCGGTGAGCCGGGGATCGGCAAGAGCAGGCTGGCCGCCGAGCTGGGAGAGCTGGCCCGGGCCGGGGGCGTGCGGGTGCTGGTGGGCCGGTGCTCCCAGGACGACGGGGCGCCGCCGCTGTGGCCGTGGGCGACCGTGCTGGGGGCTCTCGGCAGGCAGCTGCCGACGTCGACCGGCGCGGACGACGACGAGGGCGACAGGTTCCGTTCGTGGGCCGAGATCGCGGAGGCCGTCGTCGACGCGGCGCGCGAACGCCCCACCATGCTCGTGCTCGACGACCTGCACTGGGCCGACACCGCGACGCTGCGGGTGCTGCGCCTGCTCGCCGACGCCGCCGACGGTGCGGGGGGAGCAGGTGGCGCGGGCGGCGTGCCCCTGCTGGTCGTGGTGACCTGGCGGCCGCACCCGGAGCCCACCGGCGCGCTTGCCGACGTGGCCGAGACCCTGGCCCGCCGGCACGCAGTCCGCCGCGAGCTGACCGGCCTTCCGGCCGATGACGTCGTGGCGATCTTCGAGACCGTCGCGAGTCGGGCGCCCTCGCCTGCGCAGGCCGACGAGCTGCGCGCCCGCACCGACGGCAATCCGTTCTTCCTCGTCGAGTACGCGCGGCTCGCCGGTGAACGGGTCGACCTCGCCGACCTGCTGGGCGAGGCACACCCCCCGACGGCGGTCTCGGAGGTGATCCTGCGCCGGCTCGACCGGCTGCCCGACCCGACGGTGGCGGCGTTGCGCGCAGCCGCGGTCATCGGTCGACGCTTCGATGCTCCGACCCTGGCCGCGGCCGGAGGCATCGACGAGGACGACCTGCTCGACGTGGTCGAGCCGGCCCAGGCCGCCGGGCTGGTCCGCGAGGACGGTGTCGACCGGTTCGTGTTCGCCCATGCACTGGTGCGCGACACCCTGGCGGCAGGACTCACCGCCTCCCGACGGGCCCGGCTGCACGCCCGGGTGGCGCTCGCCCTGGCCGACGTCGGTGGCCGCGAGACCGAGGAGTCCCGGCACCTGCTGGCGGCCGGCCCGTCGTACGCCGGGCGGGCCTGGCGGGCCGCGGTGGTGGCCGCCGAGCTGGCCCGCCGCCTGCACGCCCACGAGGAGTCGGCCGAGCTGCTCCGGTCCGCCCTGGACGTGATGGCGGACGACCCCGCCGCGACCGCGCGGGACCGCTACGACGTGCTGCTGCACCTGGTCGACTCCTACCGGTGGTCGGCGATGTGGCCCGAGCTGACCGGCGCCGTGGAGGAGGCAGTGGCGGTGGCCGAGGGTCTCGACGACCCGGAGCTGGTGGCCCGGGCCGCGATCGCGACCACGCAGGGGGCGCTCTGGCAGTCGGCCCCGCACGGGCAGGTGCACGCGTCGATCGTGACCGCCCTGCGCGGCTGCCTCGACCGGCTGCCGGCCGCGGACGGAGCGTTGCGCTGCCGGGTCATGCTCGGGCTGGCCAACGAGCTCTACTACGGCTCGACCTACCAGGAGCGCCGGGCGCTGGTCGACGAGGCGCTCGCGATGGCGCGCCGGCTCGACGACGACGAGCTGCTGCTGGACGCCTGCCAGATCGGGTTCGTGTCGCTGTGGTGCCCACGGACGGCGTCCGAGCGCCTCGCCCTGGCGGAGGAGGCGGTGGCGCTGGCGCAGGCGGTGGGCAACGAGCGGGCCCACGTCGTGGCGGCCACCCTGCGGACCGTCGTGCTCGGCGAGCTCGGCCGGCCCGCCGAGATGTGGACCGCGGCGAAGGTGGCCCGGGCCGAGGCGACCCGGTTGCGGATGCCCTACGGCCTGCTGGTGCTCGACAGCCTGGAGCTGCCCTGGCACGCGATGGCCGGCCGCTTCGAGGAGTGTGCCGAGGTGCTGGAACGGATCCGGCACCTGGACGCCCAGATCACGCTGGAGCAGTCGGAGGACGCCACCGCGGGGGCGATGATCTCGCTGAGCCTCTGGCAGGGCGGCAGCGCCGAGGCGGCGCGGATGCTGGCGGAGATGGAGCCCGGCCCGTTCCCCATCACCGCCACGGTCGTCATCTTCCTGTGGCGAGGCGGCGAGGAGGAGGCCGCGCTCGAGCACCACCGCGCCCACACGATCGAGCTCGACACCGACGACTGGTTCTCGATGCTCGCCTGGTGCAACGCCGGGGAGGCCGCGCTGCACGTCGGCGACGCCGAGCTGGGGTCGCGGGCCTACGAGCGGCTCGCGCCGTACGCCGGCCACGGTTGCTCTGCCGGGTCGGGGAACGCCTGCGGTCCGGTCGACGCCTTCCTGGCGCTCGCGGCGGCGGCGGCAGGGGAGCGCGAGGTGGCCGCCGGCCACGCCGACGACGCGGAGCGGCTATGTGCCGAGTGGGACGTCCCGCTGGTCACGCGGTGGTTGCGCGACCAGCGGGAGCGCTACACGTTCTGAGCAGCTAGCGCAGGTGCCGGAAGGTCCGCGCCTCGCTCCGGGCGAACCGCCGCCGGGTGAGCCGCCACAGCACCCGGTGGGCCCGTCCGGTCCGCGAGAACAGGTCCGGCAGCGCGGCCTCGGGGACGGCGTACAGCGCCCACGGCACCAGCCGTACGACGCTGCGCAGCCCCATGCCCTCGGCGAACCGGGCCTCGGTGGCTGTCCAGTCAGCCGGCGTGAAGTGGCGCTGGAGGATCCGCATGGCGTCGGCCTCCTCGTGGGCCAGGTGACGTCCCAGGCTCTCCCGGGCAGCGGTCAGCCGTACCGCGAGGCCGGCCCGGGCGTCCTGGTCGGCGCCCGCCGCCAGCCGGGCGAAGCCGGCGGCGGACGCCTCCAGCAGCGGGTCGATGCCCTGGTGCTCGGCCTCCATCGCCTCCAGCGTGGCCCGCTCCGCGGCGTCGGCGCGTTCCAGCAGCGCCGGCCACAGCCAGGTGTCCTCACCGTGGTGGTGGTGGTGCAGCGCCTCGGCGAAGAGCGCCCAGCGGGTCGCCAGCGCCTGCCAGGTGGCCCGGTCGGCGACCGGGGTCCGGGGCACGGCGGCCGCGAACGCGGCCAGGTCCCGGCGGAAGGCGTGGTGCATCACGTACATCATGTACAGGTCGACCGGGCCGTCCGGGGCGTCGTGCTGGCCGGGCAGCCGGACCTGCCGGGGGAGCGCGGGCTCCCTGGACAGGTCCGCGGTGGGGTGCGACGTGGTCATCTCAGGTCTCCTCAGGAGTGCGGGCCGGCGCTCAGACGCCGGCGGTGGTCAAGGGGTGGGTGTCGTGGTGGTCCGGGTCGACGACCGGGTCGGGCACGTCGACGGCGAGGGTGGGCAGCACCCGGTCCAGCCAGCGCGGGACCCACCAGTTCCAGCGGCCGAGCAGCGCCATGGTGGCGGGCACCAGGACCATCCGGACCACGGTCGCGTCCAGCAGGATCGCGGTCGCCATGCCGATGCCGAGCATCTTCACGGTGAGGTCGACCTCCGTGGAGAACCCCAGGAAGACGGCGACCATGATCGCGGCGGCCGAGGAGATCACCCGACCGGTGTCCGACAGCCCGCTGATCACGCTCTCGTGCGCGTCACCGGTGTCCAGCCAGCTCTCCCGGACCCGGGACAGCAGGAACACCTCGTAGTCCATCGAGAGCCCGAACAGGATCGCGAAGATCAGGATCGGGATCCAGCTCGACACCGGCACCGGGTGGTCCAGGCCGAGGAGGCCGGCACCCCAGCCCCACTGGAAGACCGCCGTCAGCACGCCGTACGCCGCGCTGATCGACAGCAGGTTCATCACCGCCGCCTTCAGCGGCACCAGCACCGAGCGGAACACCATCGCCAGCAGCAGCACCGACACCCCGACCACGAAGGCGATCACCCGCCACAGCCGTTCGGCGAGCAGCCCGGAGATGTCGGAGAAGAGAGCGGTGGTGCCGGTCAGCTGCGCACCGGCGGGAAGGCCGGACCGCACGTCGTCGACCAGAGCCGGAGTCCTGGCGTCCGACGGCGCGAAGGCCGGCTCGGCGTCCAGCACCGCGACCGCGTGGTCGGGCGAGGTGACCGGGTCGCTGACCCGGGCGATGTCGGGGCGGTGCGCGAGGTTGCTCACCAGCTGGTCGAGCCCGCGCTGGTCGACCCGCTCGAGGTCCACCACCACCGTGAGGGGCCCCGTCGCGCCGGGCCCGAACTCGGTCGCCACCAGGTCGAAGGCGCGCCGGGTGGTGAGCTCGGTGGAGGAGCTGCTGTCGTCCTGCGGCCAGGTGCGCATGTCGAGGGCCGGCAGCGCGACCGCGATCATCAGCGCGGCGCCGGCCAGTGCCCAGGGCAGCGGGCGCCCGGCGACCCGCCGTGCCCAGCGAGCGGTGAAGGGGGTGCGCTCGGAGACCCGTCCCCGGCGCACCCGCCGGGGCAGCAGCCGTCGGCCGGCGAACCGGCACAGCACCGGCACCAGCGTGAGTGCGGCGGCCATCACGGTGACCACGGCGATCGCGGTGGCGAAGCCGAACGACGCGTAGGTCGGGATGCCGGTCAGGCGCAGGCCCATCAGGGAGACCAGGACGGTCCCGGAGGCGAAGAGCACCGCGCGGCCGGCCGTGGCCGAGGCCCGGCCCGCAGCCTCGGCGACCTCGAAGCCCTGGCGCAGGTACTCCACGTGCCGGGTGACCAGCAGCAGGGCGTAGTCGATGCCGACCCCGAGGCCCACCATGCTGGCCACGGTCGGGGCGGAGGTGCTCACGTCCATCGCCCCGGCGAGGAGCGCGAGGCCACCGGAGCCCACGCCGAGGCCGACCAGGGCCACGGAGATCGGCAGTCCCGCGCCGACCACCGAGCCGAACGCGAACACCAGGATCAGCAGGGCCGCGGCGACGCCGATCAGCTCTCCGTGCCCGCTCATCGGGGCGGCGGCGGTGTCGGGCAGCTCGCCGCCCAGCTCCACCTGCAGGCCGAGGTCCCGCGTCGGGGCGACCGCCGCGTCGAGCGGCTCGAGGTGTCCCATCAGGTCCGGGTCGGTGACCGGCACGTCGTACGACACCACGAGCAGCGCGGTGTCGGCGTCGGCCGAGAGCCGCGCCGGGCTGACCACCGCGGCGTGCGGCATCGCAGTGAGCTCACGGGTCAGCGGGTCGAGCTCGGCAGGGGTGAGCGGGTGCCCGCCGCGGGCGTGCACCACCACCTGGGCGGAGCCGTTGCCCGCACCGGGCACGTGCGCCCGCAGGGTCTCGATCCCCTGCTGGGCTGGAGCGCCGGGGATGTCCCAGTCGTCCTGGGGGGTGCCGCCGAACGCCGAGGCGAGCGCGAACACCGTGCCGGCGACCAGCACCCAGGCAGCGAGGGTGCCCCAGGGGTGTCGGGCCGCGCCGCGGCCGAGGTGGTGGAGGAAGCGTGACATGAGCCTGTCCTTCGTCGTGGTCTTCGTTGACGACGAAAGAGTGGGTCAGGGCGCTTGGGGTCGGCTTGGGGCCGACTTGGACGGGTCCGACCAGGACGGGGCCCGTCAGCTGCGGCGGCTCATCCGCCCGGGTTCACTCCCCGCGCTCACCGCCGGGCACCCACAGCACGTCGCCGACCTCGCGGTTGGCGACCCGGGCCAGGATGAACAGCAGGTCGGAGAGCCGGTTCAGGTACTTGATCGCCAGCACGTTCATGGTGTCCGCGTGCTCGTCGTACGCCGCCCAGGCCGAGCGTTCCGCGCGGCGGGTGACGGTGCGCGCCACGTGCAGCTGGGCGGCGCCGGGCGTGCCGCCGTTGAGGATGAACGAGCGCAGGTTGGGCAGCTGCTCGTTGTAGTCGTCGCACCAGGCCTCGAGGCGGTCGACGTAGGCCTGCTCGATCCGCAGCGGCGGGTACGGCGGGTCGTCGACCACCGGGGTGCAGAAGTCGGCCCCCACGTCGAACAGGTCGTTCTGCACGCGGGTGAGCACCGCGACCACGTCGTCGGCCAGCCCACCGGTCGCCAGCGCCACCCCGATCGTGGCGTTGGCCTCGTCGACGTCCGCATAGGCGTGCAGCCGGGGGTCGTTCTTCGAGGTCTGGCTCATGTCGCCCAGATGGGTGGTGCCGGCGTCGCCGGTGCGGGTGTAGATGCGGGTGAGGTTGACCATGGCACCGAGGTTAGTGGCTGGTGCCCGCCAGCCGGTCGCCAGAGCGGCGCCGCCGTAGGTCACGCGGAGGTCACAATGTGACCCAGATCACGACTCGCCCGGAAATGATGTGGCGCGGAGGCAACCAAAGGGGCTATCAAGGCGTCATATGAGATGACGAGCGACTCGACCAGACTTCGGGGGAAGCAGATGGAGATCAGCACCGACGGGCCACGGCTCGTGCTTGCGGGCGACTTCGACGTGCGCAGCACCTGGGAGGTGCGGATGGCGCTCTACGGGCTCCTCGGCGGTGCTGAACACGACGTCGTGGTCGATCTCACCGGCGTCGACAGCATCGACGTGACGGCTCTCAAGGTGCTCGTCGTCGCCACGCGCAACGCCGAGCGAGCCGGTCAGCACCTCACCCTGCGTGGCTGCGGCCCGTCCGTGCGCCGGCTCATGCACCTGTCCCACCTGCGCGGGCTGGTCGAGGTGGAGCGGACCGCCGCCACCGCCTGAGCACGCTCCAGTGGTCCTCGTCCCGCGCGGCGGGTGAGGTTCTTCCCACATCCGGGACCGGTGACCCACGGGTGCCTCTCGTCCTACTCTCAGGGGCATGAGCGCTGAGAAGGACCGTCCCTGGGTGATGCGGACCTACGCCGGACACTCCACGGCAGCCGCGTCCAACGCGCTCTACCGCACCAACCTGGCCAAGGGGCAGACCGGCCTGTCCGTCGCCTTCGACCTGCCGACGCAGACCGGCTACGACCCCGACTCCCCGCTGGCCCGCGGCGAGGTCGGCAAGGTCGGCGTACCGGTGCCGCACCTGGGGGAGATGCGCCGACTCTTCGAGGACATCCCCCTCACCGAGATGAACACCTCGATGACGATCAACGCCACTGCGATGTGGCTGCTGGCGATGTACCAGGTCGCCGCGGAGGAGCAGAACCCCGACCTCGACCCCGCCGAGGTCGCCGCCCGGCTGGCCGGAACCACCCAGAACGACATCATCAAGGAGTACCTCTCGCGGGGCACCTACGTGTTCCCGCCGGAGCACTCGCTGCGGCTGATCTCCGACGTGATCAGCTACACGGTGCACCAGATCCCGAAGTGGAACCCGATCAACATCTGCAGCTACCACCTGCAGGAGGCCGGGGCGACGCCCACCCAGGAGCTCGCCTACGCGCTGTGCACGGCGATCGCGGTGCTCGACACCGTGCGCGACTCCGGGCAGGTCTCGGAGGAGGACTTCGAACGCGTCGTGGGCCGGATCTCCTTCTTCGTCAACGCGGGAGTGCGCTTCGTCGAGGAGATGTGCAAGATGCGCGCCTTCGTCGAGCTCTGGGACCGGATCACCCGTGAGCGCTACGGCGTGCAGGACCCGAAGATGCGTCGGTTCCGCTACGGCGTGCAGGTCAACTCGCTGGGTCTGACCGAGGCCCAGCCCGAGAACAACGTGCAGCGCATCGTGCTGGAGATGCTCGGGGTCACGCTCTCGAAGGATGCCCGGGCCCGCGCCGTGCAGCTGCCCGCCTGGAACGAGGCGCTGGGCCTGCCGCGGCCCTGGGACCAGCAGTGGTCGCTGCGGCTGCAGCAGGTGCTCGCCTTCGAGTCCGACCTGCTGGAGTACGAGGACCTGTTCGAGGGGTCGAAGGTCGTCGAGGCCAAGGTCGCCGAGCTGGTCGAGGGCGCCACCGCGGAGATCGACCGGGTGCAGGGCATGGGCGGGGCGATCGCTGCCGTCGAGTCGGGCTACATGAAGCAGTCGCTGGTCTCGGCGCACGCCGCCAGGCGGGGCCGGATCGAGTCCGGTGCTGAGAAGATCGTGGGCGTCAACATCTTCGAGACGACCGAGCCGTCGCCGCTGACCGCCGACCTCGACGCCGCGATCATGGCCGCCGACCCGCAGGCCGAGCGGTCCGCACTGGACTCCGTGGCGGCGTGGAAGCAGCAGCGCGACGGCGACGCCGTCGCGTCGGCGTTGGCCCGGCTCGCCGCCGATGCCAAGACCGACACCAACCTGATGCCGGCCACCCTCGCAGCGGTGCGGGCCGGCGCCACCACGGGGGAGTGGGCGGGCACCCTGCGCGAGGTGTTCGGGGAGTTCCGTGCCCCCACCGGTGTCTCGGGCGCGGTCGGTGTGGCCGAGGCAGGCGCCGACCTGACCGAGGTGCGGGCCCGGGTCCGCGCCACGGGTGAGGAGCTGGGGGGCCGACTCCGGCTGCTGGTCGGCAAGCCCGGCCTGGACGGGCACTCCAACGGCGCGGAGCAGGTGGCCGTGCGCGCCCGTGACGCAGGCTTCGAGGTGATCTACCAGGGCATCCGGCTCACACCGGAGCAGATCGTCGCCGCCGCCGTCGCCGAGGACGTGCACTGCATCGGGCTGTCCATCCTGTCCGGCTCGCACATGGAGCTGGTGCCCGCCGTCCTCGATGGACTGCGCGCGGCCGGCCTCGACGACGTCCCGGTCATCGTGGGCGGGATCATCCCCGACTCCGACGGCCGGGCCCTCGAGGCGCTCGGCGTCGCGGCCGTCTACACGCCCAAGGACTTCGGTCTCACCGAGATCATGGGCGGCATCGTGGACGTGATCCGGCGGGCGAACGGCCTGGTCTGACCTCCTCGGGTCTCACCAGCCCCAGGTGCCCGGGGCGCCCTTGAACGGCCCGGCCACCCGGTCGGTGATCCAGCCACCGTAGAAACCGCCCTCCTGGGCCCGGACCACCTCGCCGTCGACGGTGCACGCGTCGACCCAGCCGGGCATCACCGCGAGGTGGCCCAGCAGCACCTCGAAGCCGCGGCTCGGGAGCGGATAGGTCCACGCAGAGCGGTCGGCGGTGCGGCCGCCGGCGACCAGGTCGAAGTAGTGCGCCTCGCCCTTCCACTCGCAGTACGTCGTGCCGGCCGACGGCCGCAGGGTGCCTGCGGTGAAGGCGTCGCGAGGCAGGTAGTAGGTGGGCGGGTGGCTGGTCTCCAGCACCCGGTACGACGTACGGGTCCGGGCCACCACCACCCCACCGAGCACCACCTCGACGGTCTCGGAGCTGGGCTCGACCCGCGGCGGGCGGGGGTAGTCCCACACGGACTCCTGACCGGGTCCGGGCTTCTCGGGCTCGATACGTCTCACGCCGTCACGCTACCGGGGCACGGGTAGCCCGCAGTCGAACCCGATGGGGCAGACTCGGCCCATGGCACGGGTGATCGTGGTGGGTGCGGGCGTGGTGGGCCTGACCTGTGCCGTGCGCCTGCTCGAGGCCGGGCACCGCGTCGACGTGGTGGCCCGTGACCTGCCACTGGAGACGACCTCGGCGGTGGCGGCCGCGATCTGGTACCCCTACCGGGCGTTGCCGCAGGACCGGGTGACCGAGTGGGCGGGTGCCTCCTACGCGGAGTTCATGGGGCTGGCCCACGACCCCGACACCGGCGTCACGATGCGCACCGGCACCGAGGTGTTCACCTCCCACCAGCGCGACCCGTGGTGGCGGCCGGCGGTGCCCGGCCTCGACCGGGAGACGTCACTTCCCGCGGGCTTCGTCGACGGGTGGACCTTCGTGACCCCGATCGTGGAGATGCGGACCTACCTCGCCTGGCTGACCCGCCGCCTGCGCGACCTCGGGGGCACCCTCACCCGGATGAACCTCTCCGCGCTGCCCACCGGCGCCGAGCTCGTGGTCAACTGCTCGGGTCTGGGCGCCCGGCTGCTCGGGGCGGACAAGTCACTGGTGCCGGTGAGCGGGCAGGTCGTCTACGTCGAGCAGGTGGGCCTGGAACGCTGGACGCTGCACTCCGCGGGCCCGACGTACGTCGTGCCGCGCAGCCGCGACATCGTGGTGGGGGGCACCGACGTGGAGGGGGACTGGAACCGGACGCCGCGCACCGAGGTCGCCGAGCAGATCCTGGACCGCGCGGTGCGCCTGGTGCCGGAGCTGGCCGATGCCCGGGTGCTGCGCCACAAGGTGGGGCTGCGGCCGGTGCGCCCCGCCGTCCGGGTGGAGCGCAGCGGCGATGTGGTGCACTGCTACGGGCAGGGCGGCGCCGGCGTGACGCTGAGCTGGGGCTGCGCCGACAGCGTGGTGTCGATGGCCCAGTGAGTGGGCCCAGTGAGCCCTGTCCGGTGCGGCCGGCCGGGCCGGTGCTCAGGTCGAGCGCCGCCTGACGACCAGGGCGAAGCCCGCGACGCCCAGCGCGAGCCCGGCGAGGGCGCCGATCCAGCGTTGGTCGGTGCCCAGCGCGGAGCCGGCGAGCGCGGCGCCCAGGAAGGCCAGCAGCATCGCTGCGATGGCCAGGAAGATCCGCAGCAGCGTCTCGACGAGGAACACCTCGAGGAACGTCTTGGGGCGGCCCTCGCGGTGCCAGGGCACGAAGTCGGTGACCGCGTCGACGTTGAGGGGGCCGTAGACGTGCGGGTAGGTGTCGGCGCCGACCGGGTCCTCGCGCCAGTCGGCCGTGAGCTTGTCTGTCTCGATCTCGAGCCTGACCAACGGCTTGCGGACGCCTGCGTAGTAGGTGTCGCTGACCCGCTGGACCTGCTCGGGCCGGGCCGCGTGGATGAAGCCCTCCTCGGCCAGGCTGCGACCCAGGGTCGAGGTGGTGTACTGCCCCGTGCGCCGGGCCGCCTGCCAGTCGGACTCCAGCGCGATGTGGAAGATCTTCACGTCAGAACAGCCTCGCCGTCGGGTCGTCGAGCCCGCGCAGGGCGTCGTAGTCGACGACGGCACAGGCGATTCCGCGGTCGGTGGCCAGCACCCGGGCCTGCGGCTTGATCTCCTGGGCGGCGAAGATGCCGCGCACCGGCCGCAGGGCCGGGTCGCGGTTGAGCAGCTCGAGGTAGCGGGTGAGCTGCTCGACCCCGTCGATCTCGCCCCGGCGCTTGATCTCCACGGCGACGCTGGCGCCCTGCGCGTCGCGGCACATCAGGTCGACCGGACCGATCGCGGTCGGGAACTCCCGGCGGACCAGGGTGAGGCCGTCGGCGAGGGTGGCCGGGTGCTCGGCGAGCAGCTCCTGGAGATGCTTCTCGACACCGTCCTTGACCAGGCCGGGGTCGACCCCGAGGTCGTGGGAGGAGTCGTGGTGGATCTCCTCGAGCAGGATCCGCAGGGTGTCGTCGGTCTTCGGGCTGGTGACCGTCCACTCGACCTCGCCCTCGTCGGTGCTGCCCTCGCGCAGGGTGCACGGCGGGCTCATCCAGTTGAGCGGCTTGTAGGAGCCTCCGTCGCTGTGCACCAGCACCGTCCCGTCGGCCTTGATCATCAGCACCCGGGTCGCCATCGGCAGGTGGGCGGTCAGCCGACCGGCGTAGTCGATCTGGCAGCGGGCAACGACGAGTCTCACGGGCAGGCAATCTACCCCCCGCGGTGGGTGGGGTGACGAATCCAACAGCCGGGTGGCGGTGCGCGCGTGGGAAGATGCCGAGCATGACCAGCACCCCTGAACGCGCCCGCGAGTTCACCCACGTCGGAGTCATCGGCCTCGGCACGATGGGGGCCGGCATCGCCGAGGTGTTCGCCCGCAACGGCGTCGCGGTGACGGGGGTCGAGGTCAACGACGAGGCACTCGAGCGGGGTCGCCAGCACCTCGAGCACTCCACCGCCAGGGCGGTGAAGCGCGGCAAGCTGAGCGAGTCCGAGCAGGCCGAGCTGCTCGGCAGGGTCACGCTGACCACCGAGCTCAAGGACCTCGCCGACGCCGACTTCGTGGTCGAGGCGGTCGTGGAGTCGGTGGAGATCAAGAAGGCCATCTTCCGCGCCCTCGACGACGTGGTCTCGCCCGAGGCGATCCTGGCCACCAACACCTCGTCGCTGTCGGTCACCGAGATCAGCACCGCCAGTGCACACCCCGGCCGGGTCGTCGGCGTGCACTTCTTCAACCCCGCGCCGGTGCAGAACCTGGTCGAGATCGTGCGCACCGTGGTCACCGAGCCACACGTGCTCGAGGACGTGAAGGCACTCGTCGGCCGGGTGGGCAAGAACCCGGTCGTCTGCGGCGACAAGGCCGGCTTCATCGCCAACACCCTGCTGTTCGGCTACCTCAACCACGCGGTGTCGTTCTACGAGGGCCGCTACGCCACCCGCGAGGACATCGACGCCGCCATGCGCTTCGGCTGCGGCTACCCGATGGGTCCGCTGGCCCTGCTGGACCTGATCGGCCTCGACACGGCGTACGAGATCCTCGACACGATGTACAAGCAGGGCCGCGACCGGCTGCACGCGCCCGCCCCGATCCTCAAGCAGATGGTCACCGCCGGGCTGCTGGGCCGCAAGTCCGGGCGTGGCTTCTACACCTACGAGGCGCCCGACAGCCCGCTCGTGCTCGCCGACGAGCGCACCCCTGGTGCGGACGACCTTCCGCAGCTGCTCCACGACATCGCACGGGTCGGAGTGGTCGGCACCGGCACCATGGCCGCGGGCATCGTCGAGGTCTTCGCCAAGGGCGGGTACGACGTGCTCTACGTCGGCCGCTCGCAGGACAAGGTCGACGGGGTGCGGGCCACCGTCGAGCGCTCGCTCGACAAGGCCATCCAGCGCGGCAAGCTCGACGAGGCCGTGAAGGCCGAGGTGCTGGGTCGGCTCACCGGGAGCACCTCGCTCGACGACCTCGCTGCCGTCGACATGGTCGTCGAGGCGGTCGCGGAGGACCTGCAGGTCAAGACCACCCTGTTCGAGAACCTCGACGAGATCTGCAAGCCGGGCGCCATCCTGGCCACCACCACCTCCTCGCTGCCGATCATCGCGCTGGCCACGGTCACCGGCCGTCCGCAGGACGTCGTCGGCATGCACTTCTTCAACCCGGCTCCGGTGATGAAGCTGGTCGAGGTGGTGACCACGGTGTCCACCTCCGACGCGGTGGCCGAGACCACGCGCGCGCTCTGCGACACGATCGGCAAGGTGGCGGTGTCGTGCGGCGACCGAGCCGGCTTCATCGTCAACGCGCTGCTCTTCCCCTACCTCAACGACGCGGTCAAGATGCTCGAGGCGCACTACGCCACCGCCGACGACATCGACGCCGCCATGAAGCAGGGCTGCGCCCTGCCGATGGGGCCCTTCGAGCTGCTCGACGTGGTCGGCAACGACGTGTCCCTGGCGATCCAGCGCGAGCTCTACCTCGAGTTCCGCGAACCGGGCTTCGCCCCTGCGCCGCTGCTGGAGCACCTGGTCACGGCCGGCTACCTGGGCCGCAAGACCAAGCGCGGGTTCCGCGACTACAGCGTGCGCTGAGCCGATGGCGGAGACGGTCGAGGACTACGGCGGCGAGGACTACGTCGTACGCCGCCTGACCGGGTCGGCGAGCCGCAGCACCTACACCTGCCCCCGCTGCCACCGGCCGATCCGGCCGGCCACTCCGCACGTGGTGGCCTGGCCGGTGCTGCCCTCGACGTTCGCCCGCGACGCCGAGGGCGTCGACGAGCGCCGGCACTGGCACTCCGCGTGCTGGGCGTCGCGCGGCCGGGGGCACTGAACAGCGGAGCCCCCGCCGGGCCGGCTGGTCGGCCACCGGGACGCGTCGCTCGGGCTGGGTGGCGCTTGCGTCGTAGCATCTGCGCATGACGACGAACCGCCTCGAGGCGTTCAGCGACGGCGTCCTGGCCATCATCATCACGATCATGGTCCTGGAGCTGAAGGTGCCCGAGGAGGGGACCCTCGAGGCGCTCGGCGGCTCGGTGGTCGGCTTCCTCACCTACCTGCTCAGCTTCGTCTACATCGGGATCTACTGGAACAACCACCACCACCTGTTCCAGGTGTGTGGCCGGATCGACGGGCTGGTGCTGTGGGCCAACCTGCACCTGTTGTTCTGGCTGTCGCTCTACCCGTTCACGACGGCGTGGCTCGACGAGACGCACGTGGCCCGGGTGCCCGCGATCCTGTACGGCGTGAACCTGCTGGCAGCCGCGATCGCCTACTTCCTGATGGAGCTGGCGATGAAGCGTCTCCCCGAGAACAAGGCAGCACTCGAGGGCGTGCTGGGTGCCGATCTCAAGGGGAAGATCTCGCCGGTGCTCTACCTGCTCGGCATCGCGCTGGCGTTCGTGGAGCCGTGGCTGGGGCTGGTCCCCGCCGTCGTGGTGGCGCTGATCTGGCTGGTGCCCGACCGCCGGGTGGAGCGCTACCTCGCGCAAGCACAGTCGGACCGCTGAAGGGCACGGTTCAGCCGAGCGGCCGGTGGGCGTACAGGTCGCGCAGCAGGGCGACCTCGGCGCCGTGGTGGATCAGCTCACGGTGGATGTGCAGCACCAGGTCCGCCATCGAGTGCTCGGCGTACGGCCCCTCGGCGGGCCCGCAGGGCGTGGCGAGCCGCGTGTCGTCCAGCGACGCCACGCCGGCGCGCCAGACTCCCATCTCGGCGTCGAGCTGCGCCAGTGCCTCAGTCGCTCCGGAGGCATAGGTGAAGGAGTCGTAGTCGACCGCCGGGCCGCCGAAGTGCGCGGCGTTGCGTGCGGCCAGCACGGCCACCACCACGTGTCCGAGTCGCCACGCGATCGTGGTCACCGGCGCGGGGACGGGGGGAGGGAACGCGTAGTCGATGGTCAGCTCGCCCGCGCCTGCGGTGATCGGCGCGGTCGACGTGCCGCGCGGCCGGATGCTCCAGCAGCCGGCCACCGGCTCCCAGAAGTACTCGTCGTCGGACAGGCCTGCCAGCCGCGGCCACAGCTGGTGCTCCCAGTGCACGGTGAGCTGGGCGAGGAGGGTCGTGGTCCAGGTGGGCTCCATGCGTCCATCCTGCGTCCGAAACAGGACTGATCCTGTCCGCTACCCGTGCCAGAGTGGCCACATGGCCGACACCACCCAGCGGGTGCTGAACCTGCTCAACCTGTTGCAGTCGCGCCCCGTGTGGAGCGGTCCGGAGCTCGCCGAGCGGCTGGGGGTCACCACCCGCAGCATCCGTCGTGACGTGGAGCGGCTGCGCACCCTCGGCTACCCCGTGCTCGCCACCCAAGGGGTCGGTGGCGGCTACCAGCTGGGCCGCGGCAAGGCGCTGCCCCCGCTGCTCCTCGACGACGAGGAGGCGATCGCGACCGCGGTCTCGCTCCGGCTGGCCGCCGGCGGGACGGTGGCCGGCGCGAGCGAGGCGGCGGTGCGCACCCTCGCCAAGCTCGACCAGGTGCTGCCCGCCCGGTTGCGGGCCGAGGTCCGGGCTCTGCACGACGCCATCTCCACGCTCGACGGAGCGCGCATCGAGATCGACGCCGACGCACTGCTGGTGTTGGCCCGCGCCTGTCGGGACACCGTGCGTACCGAGTTCGACTACCTCGCCCGTGACCGCACACCCAGCAGCCGCCGGGTGGAGCCCTACCAGCTGGTGGCCACCGGTCGACGCTGGTACCTGATGGCCTTCGACCTCGACCGCGAGGACTGGCGCACCTTCCGGCTCGACCGGATCACTGATCCTCGCCCCACCACCTGGCGCTTCACCCGCCGCGAGCACCCCGACCCGGTCGCGCACGTCCAGCAGGCGGTGAGCTCGTCGCCGTACCAGCACCGGGCCCGGGTGCTCCTGCACGCGCCGCTCGCGGTGGCCCGGGAGCGGGTCTACCCGACGTCGGGGGTCCTCGAGGCCGTCGACGCCGACACCTGCCTGCTGCTGAGCGGCGCCGACCACCTGCATGCGCTGGCGCTGCACATCGGCCTGCTGGGCCTCGACTTCGAGGTGCTCGAGCCGCCCGAGCTGCAAGCCGCCGTGTCAGACTTGGCCCGGCGGTTCTCGGCCGCCACGCCCCACGACTCGGGAGGCCCTCGATGAGACCGCTGCTCGGGCTCGCGCTCGTGGCCACCCTCCTGCTCGCCGTTCCCGCCGCACCGGCACCCGCGCTGCGGCAGCCCTCCGCCGGCACCGTGCGCCCGTTGCCGACAGGCACCGACGTGGACTACCAGCTGGGCGGCGTGCGCACGGTGCCTGCCCACGTCGGCATCGTGGTCCGCGACCGCCGGGCCGCCCCTGCCGCCGGGCGCTACGGGGTCTGCTACGTCAACGGCTTCCAGTCCCAGCCCGACGAGCGGGCCTTCTGGGGGAAGCACTGGTGGCTGGTGCTCAAGCAGGACGGCGCGCCGGTGCGCGACAAGGCCTGGAACGAGTGGCTGCTCGACCTGCGGACCCCCGCGAAGCGCCGGGCGCTGGCCACCCTGGTCGGGCGCTGGACCCAGCGCTGTGCCGACGACGGCTTCGACGCGGTGGAGTACGACAACCTCGACTCCTTCACCCGCAGCCACGGCCTGCTGACCCGGGGGCAGGCGATCGCCTACGCGCGCCGGCTGGTGGCCTCGGCGCACGCGGCCGGGCTGGCGGCCGGGCAGAAGAACCTGTCGGGCTTCGACGGGCGCGACGTCGGTTACGACTTCGCGATCGCCGAGGAGTGCGGGCGGTGGCACGAGTGCGGCAGCTACGTCGCGCACTACGGGCGCCGGGTGCTCGCCGTCGAGTACCGCCGCCAGGACTTCCGGCGCACCTGTGCCCGGTGGGGGCCGGCGCTGCCCGTCGTACGTCGTGACCTGGGGCTGAGCCCGACCGGGGTTCGGCGCTGGTGCTGAGCGGCTGGGTAGCCTGCCCTCGTGACTTCTCACAAGATCCGCGCCAACTCCGTGCTCCCCGCCCGCCGGGAGGCGATCACGCTGGAGACCGCCGACGGGTTGTCGCTGGTCGGTGAGCTCGCGGTGCCCCTCGACCGGCCGCCGGTCGCGACGCTGGTGTGCCTGCACCCGCTGCCCACCCACGGCGGGATGATGGACAGCCACGTCTACCGCAAGGCGGCGTTCCGGTTGCCGGCGCTGGCCGGGGTCGCGGTGCTGCGGTTCAACACCCGCGGCACCTGGAGCGAGCAGGGGCGCAGCGAGGGCGAGTTCGACCACGCGGTGGGGGAGCGCTACGACGTCGCGGCGGCGCTGGAGTACGCCGAGTTCCACGACCTGCCCGACATCTGGCTGGTCGGCTGGTCGTTCGGCACCGACCTGGCGCTGATGCACGGGCTCGACCCGGCGGTCCGGGGCGCGATCCTGCTCAGCCCGCCGCTGCGCTTCAGCGGGCCCGAGCACCTGGCTGCCTGGGCGGCAGCCGGCACCCCGGTGCACGCGTTCGTTCCCGAGCACGACGACTATCTCCAGCCGCCCGAGGCCACCGAACGGTTCGCCGTCGTCCCGCAGGCCGAGGTGGAGGCCTTCCCCGGCGCCAAGCACCTCTGGGTCGGTGACGCCGAGCGGGTGCTCGACGCGATCGTGGCGCGGGTCGCGCCCGGCGTGCCGACCCCGCTGCCCACCGAGTGGCAGGGGCCGATGGAGACCGCCGACACCAGCGCCTACAACGCGCACAACCTGGCCGCCTACCGCGACGTACCGGTGCCCGCCCCGCTGGAGGACTGACCCGCTGGTCCGGCGTCAGCCGTCGGCGGCGCGGCGGGCGCGGTAGGCGGCCACCGCGGCCCGGTTGCCGCACGCGGTGCTGCAGAAGCGCCGCGACCGGTTGCGGGACAGGTCGAGCACGACGCCGCCGCAGTCGGGGTCGGCACAGACGTCCAGCCGGCTGAGGTCGTCGGAGCGGATCACGTCGATCATGGCCATCGCGGTCTCGACCGCGATCCGGGTGTCCAGCGGGCGGTCGTCGTCGACGGCGTGCAGGTGCCAGTCGGTGTCGCCGTGCCGCACCAGCTGGGGCAGCGCCCCGGCGTCGGCCAGCATCGAGTTCACCAGTGCGACCGCGGCGTCGCGCTCGCTGGTGAGCAGGGTGCGCAGCTCGTAACGCAGACGGCGTACGGCGCCGAGCTCGGCGGCGTCGCCGCGGTGGTTCCCGGTGTAGCCGTGGGTGACGAAGTAGTCGTCGAGCTCGGCCACGGTGGTCAGGGTGTCCGGCTCCTCGGCAGTGTTGACGAGCGCCACCGCGGCCAGCAGGGCCGCCTCTGTGTCATGAGCGAAAGACATGTTGACAGATTACACGACTTCTCGTAGTGTCATGTGCCATGGCGCAGTTGGCTGATGACATTCGGGTAGGACCCCGGCTCGGTCCGGGCCTGGGCTTCGCTCTGGTCTCGGCCACCTCGTTCGGCCTCTCGGGGTCGCTGGCGCGCGGCCTGCTCGACGCCGGCTGGACGCCCGGGGCCGCGGTCACGGTGCGGATCCTGATCGCCGCCGTGGCCCTGCTGGTGCCCGCCCTGGCCTCCCTGCGCGGTCGCTGGGAGCTGGTCACCCGCAACCTGCCGCTGCTGCTGGCCTACGGCCTGGTCGCCGTCGCCGGGTGCCAGCTCGCCTACTTCAACGCGGTCGCCCACATGCAGGTGGGCGCCGCCCTGCTGATCGAGTACACCGCACCGGTCGCGGTGATCGGGTGGCTGTGGCTGCGGCACGCGCAGCGCCCGACCCGCACCACCGTGCTCGGGGCGGGGGTCGCCGCCGTGGGTCTGGTCCTGGTGCTCGACCTGGTCTCCGGTGCGGACGTGAGCCTGGCGGGGGTGCTCTGGGCGCTCGGCGCGATGGCCGGCGCGGCCACCTACTTCGTGCTCTCGGCGCACGAGGACAACGGGCTGCCTCCGCTGGTGCTCGCCGGGGGCGGACTCGCCGTCGGCGGGGTCACCCTCCTGGCGGCCGGGTGGATCGGCGTCGTACCGATGGCTGCCAGCACCCGTCCGGTCGAGCTGGCGGGACACACCATGGACTGGTGGGTGCCGGTGGTGGGGCTCGGTCTGGTCACCGCGGCCCTGGCCTACGTCACCGGGATCGCGGCCAGTCGCAGGCTGGGATCGCGGCTGGCGTCCTTCGTGGCGCTGTTCGAGGTGCTCGCGGCGCTGGTCTTCGCCTGGACCCTGCTCGACGAGGTCCCGCGTGGGGTGCAGCTGGTCGGAGGGCTGCTGATCCTGCTCGGCGTCGTGGTCGTGCGCCGGGGCGAGCCCGAGGTCAGCGCGCCTCCTGTCGAGGCAGGAACACTTCCCTGACCAGCAGCAGGATCGCGACCGCCGTCGGGATCGCCAGCAGCGCGCCGACCACCCCGAGCAGCGAGGCGCCCACCAGTGCGGCGATCACGGTGACCGACCCCGGGATGTCGACCGAGCGCGACATCACCCGCGGGTAGATCAGGTAGTTCTCCACCTGCTGGTAGATCACGTAGAACACGATGCAGGCGATCCCGACCTTCGGGTCGGTGGCGAACCCGATGGCTGTCACCACGGCGGCGCCGATGGTGGCGCCGATCATCGGGATCACGTCGAGCAGGGCCACGGTGAAGGCCAGGGCGACGGCGTACTGGCCGAGCCCGACCACGAAGAGGAACACCAGCGACGTGACACCGGCGCAGAGTGCCACCACGAAGGCACCCGACATGTAGCCCCCGACGTTGCGCAGGATCCGGTTGCCGAGCTTGGTGACCCGGTCGCGCCGCGAGGCGGGGGCGAGCTGGTAAAGCGCCGAGGTGGTGGTGGGCAGCGAGGCCAGGAAGTAGAGCATCAGCACGGTGACCACGAACGCGTTGGCCAGCACCGACAGCACGGCGACGCCCAGTCCCAGCACGCCGCCGAACGCCGCCTGGGCGAAGTTGCCCTTCTGGATGTACTCGCTGACCTTCCCGATCACGTCGTACTCGCGGTTCCACTTCTGGACCTGCCGGTTCTGCTGCAGCTGGTCGAGCCAGCCGGGTGCGCTCTTCGTGATCGAGGTGACCTGGTCGGTGATCACCGGGACGAGGGCCACCACGAACAGGGTGAGGGCGGCCAGCACCGCCACGATGACGACCAGCACCGCCCAGCGCCGCCGTACCCCGCGGTGCATCAGCCACTCGACGGCCGGATTGAGTCCGGCGGCGATGAACAGCGACACCACGATCAGGATCAGCACCGAGCCGATCGCCAGGAGCTGCTCCCCCAGCCAGAGCGCGAGCAGGAACCCGACCCCGCCGAAGAAGCCCAGGTAGAACGGCGAGCGACGCGAGAACGGCTCCCCGGGCACGCCCAGGTCGTCCGGGTCGGCATCGGGGTCGTGCACCAGGTCGCGACCCGGGAGCGGGTGGTCGCCGCTCGGCTCCGTGCCCTCGTCCGGATCGGACGGGCCGCCCTCGGGCGACACGTCCTTCCCGGCTGCGACGGAACCCGAGTCCGCGGCGCCGGGTGCGGCCATCAGCCCTCGTCCCCGAAGCCGGCCACCACGTCGCGCAGCGCCGCGAGCTGGGCGGTGATGGCGTCGCGACGGTTGGTGATCCGGTCGACCTCGGCCCGGACGGCGGAGAGCTCGCGCTCGGCATCGGCCTGGCCGGTCGCCGAGAGCGACTCCGCCTGGGTGCGGGCCGAGCTGACGATCTGCTCGGCCTCCCGACGGGCCCGGGCGAGCAACGCCTCGGACTCGGTCTGGGCCTGCTTGCGATGGGTGGTGGCCTGGGTGATCGCCTCACGGGCCCTCTCCTCGGCGGCGGTGGCCCTCTCCTCGGCCTCCTGCACCAGCCGTGCGGTCTCCGCGGTGGCGGTGGAGTGGTGGTCGGTGGCCTCACGGGCCAGCCGCTCCTTCTCCACCGCGAGGGTCCGGCGCGCCTCCTGCAGCTCGCGGTCGGCCGAGGCCCGGGTCTGCTCCGCCTCACGGAGGGCGGTGGTGCGCAGCTCGTTGGTCTCCTGCGTGGCGGCCAGCCGGAGCTGGTCGGACTCCCTCTTGGCGGAGGCGACCAGGTCGGCGGCCTCGCTGGCGGCCAGGGTGCGCTCCTGCTCGGCGTCGGCGTGCACCCGACCCCGGGTCTCTTCGAGCTCCTTGAGCTGGACCAGCCGCATGTCCTCGGCCTCGCGGCTGGCGTCCGCGCGGATCGCCTTGGCGTCACGGACCGCCTGCTTGCGCAGCTCCTCGACCTCGCGCACGGCCTGGGCGCGGACGTCTGCGGCCTCCTCCTCCGCCATCCGGAGCATCGCGCTGGCCCGGCCGCCGAGGCCGGCGTACGACGGGGTCTCGTGCTCGGAGAGCTGCGCGGTGAGCTCGTCGAGGCGGGTGGTGAGCGCGGCCACCCGCTGGTCGGCCTCGGCCAGCTTGGCGCGGAAGTCGACCCGCTCGCTGATCAGGGCACGCAGGTGGACGTCGACGACCTCCTTGTCGTAGCCGCCGCGGCGGACCAGGGGGATCGGAGGCAGCGCAGGTGCCGAGCTCGCGGCCGCGGGCCTGGCAGCAGCTGCAGGGGCAGCCGCGGCCGCCGCGGCCGGAGCGGCCGGAGTGGCGGGGGCCGGCGCCGAGGCCGACGTGGGTGCCGGCTTCGCGCTGCCGGAGCTGGTGGAGGCGGCGGGGGACTTGCTGGGGGCCTTGCCGGGGGACTTGGCCGTGGGGCCACCACGGGTGGCCCCGGACGTGGCGGAGGAGTCGCTGACGACAGGGAGGACCTGGGTGGCCTGGTCGTCGGTCGTCGATCCGTTGCCCGGCTCCTCGTCGAAGATGGACAGGCCCTTGTCGCTCATCGAGTGACTCCCTTGGTGGCTGGTGTGGACGGCGCTGGTGCCAGTCTGGCGGATAGAGCCGGGGGAACCCACCCCCGACTCCCCGAAGGTTTGGGGGAGGGGCCCGAGAAGTGCCGGTGCGGAGCCCCTGGGCCCCGCCCGCCGGTCGTCTCAGACGCCGCGGAACCGGTTGATCGCGTCCAGGTGCCGGGCCCGCAGCTCGTGGTCGCGCACCCCCAGCCCGTCCTCCGGAGCCAGGCAGCGGACGCCGACCTTGCCCTGGTGCAGGTTGTGGTGCACGTCCAGCGCGGCCTGGCCCACCTCGGTCAGCGGGTAGGTGCGCGACAGGGTCGGGTGGATCATGCCCTTCGCGATCAGCCGATTGGCCTCCCACGACTCGCGGTAGTTGGCGAAGTGCGACCCGACGATCCGCTTCAGGTTCATCCACAGGTAGCGGTTGTCGTACTCGTGCATGTAGCCGCTCGTCGAGGCGCAGGTGACGATCGTGCCTCCCTTGCGGGCCGCGAACACCGAGGCGCCGAACGTCTCGCGCCCCGGGTGCTCGAAGACGATGTCGACGTCCTCACCGCCGGTGAGCTCACGGATCTTCGCCCCGAGCCGGCGCCACTCCTTGGGGTCCTGGGTGTGCTCGTCCTTCCAGAACTTCCACCCCTCCTCGGCCCGGTTGATGATCAGCTCGGCGCCCATCGCGCGGCAGATGTCGGCCTTCTCGTCGTTGGACACCACGCACACCGGCGTGGCGCCTCCGTTGAGGGCGTACTGGGTCGCGAACCCGCCCAGGCCGCCCGAGGCGCCCCAGATGAGCACGTTGTCGCCCTGCTTCATGCCGGCGCCGTTGCGGCTCACCAGCTGCCGGTAGGCGGTGGAGTTGACCAGGCCCGGGGAGGCCGACTCCTCCCAGGTGAGGTGCGCGGGCTTGGGCATCAGCTGGTTGGACTTGACCAGGGCGATGTCGGCCAGCCCGCCGAAGTTGGTCTCGAAGCCCCAGATCCGCTGCTCGGGGTCGAGCATCGTGTCGTTGTGTCCGTCGGGGCTCTCCAGCTCGACCGACAGGCAGTGCGCGACCACCTCGTCGCCGGGCTTCCACGAGTGCACGCCGGCGCCGGTCTTGAGGACCACACCCGACAGGTCGGAGCCGACCACGTGGTAGGGCAGGTCGTGCCGCTTCGACAGCGGCGACATCCGGCCGTAGCGCTCGAGGAAGCCGAACGTCGTCACCGGCTCGAAGATCGACGTCCAGACGGTGTTGTAGTTGATCGCCGAGGCCATCACCGCCACGAACGCCTCGCCGGGGCCGAGCTCGGGGAGCGGGACGTCCTCGACGTGCAGTGAGCGCCGGGGGTCCTTCTCCCGGCTGGGCAGCCCCTCGAACATCTCGGTCTCGTCCTTGTGCACCGTCACCGCTCGGTAGGACTCGGGAAGGTCGAGGGCGGCGAACTCCTCGCCCGTGGTGTCGCCCGCGAGGATGGCGTCGAGGATGTGCTGCACGGTGGCTCCCTGTCGTTTCGGCAGTGCTTCAGCAGTGGTTCGTCAGTGGTTCGTCAGTGGTTCGGCAGTGGTTCGGCAGGTGGGGCTGGTCTCGCTCAGTGCGCAGCGGCGGCGGGCTGGACCAGCTCGACGAGCACCCCGCCCGCGTCCTTGGGGTGGATGAAGTTGACCCGGCTGTCGGACGTGCCACGTCGCGGCTCGTCGTAGAGGAGGCGCAGGCCGCGCTCGCGCAGCACCCGGCACACCTCGTCGAGGTCGTCGACCCGGTAGGCCAGCTGCTGCAGGCCGGGGCCGGAACGGTCGAGGAACTTGCCGATCGTGGAGTCGGGGGACAGTGGTGCCAGCAGCTGGATGCAGGTGCCGGTGTCTCCCACCGCGACCATGGCCTCGCGCACGCCCTGCTCCTCGTTGGTCTCCTCGTGGACCACCCGCATCCCGAACGCCTCGGCGTAGAACGCGATCGCGGCATCCAGGTCGGGGACGGCGACGCCGACGTGGTCGATCGCGACGAACAGCTCGGTGGGCAGGTCCGGAGTCATGCCGGTCATGGTCGTACGTCGGGCCGCGTCGCGCGAGCGGTTGTGATGATGACCTCACTGCTGTGACGCCCGACACCCTCCCGGGGGACCCCTCGCGGTGGGTATGGTCGAAAGATCACCACACCCAGCTTCCGCAGGAGGAACCATGTCCGGATCCGTCATCGTCGCGGGTGCCCGCACCCCGATCGGCCGACTCCTCGGAGGGCTCAAGGACCAGTCCGCCGCCGACCTCGGCGGAGTCGCGATCAAGGGCGCCCTGGCCCGCGCCGGCGTGCGCGGCGACCAGGTCGAGTACGTGATCATGGGGCAGGTGATCCAGGCAGGCGCCGGGCAGATCACCGCCCGCCAGGCCGCGGTCAAGGGCGGGATCCCGATGGACGTCCCGTCGATCACGATCAACAAGGTCTGCCTCTCCGGGATCAACGCGATCGCGCTCGCCGACCAGCTGATCCGTGCCGGTGAGCACGAGATCGTGGTGGCCGGGGGGATGGAGTCGATGACCCAGGCCCCGCACCTGCTCCCGAAGTCGCGGGAGGGCTTCAAGTACGGCGACACCACGCTCGTCGACTCGATGGCCTACGACGCGCTCTTCGACCAGTTCACCGACCAGCCGATGGGCGGGCTCACCGAGGGCTGCAACGCGGCCGGCGCGCACCTGACCCGCGAGGAGCAGGACGCGTTCTCGGCCCGCTCCCACCAGCGTGCCGCCGAGGCGTGGAAGAACGGCGTCTACGACGACGAGGTGGTGCCGGTGGAGATCCCCCAGCGCCGCGGCGAGCCGGTCGTGGTGAGCCAGGACGAGGGCATCCGCGGCGACACGACCGTCGAGTCGCTGGGCAAGCTGCGCCCGGCCTTCGACCGCGACGGCACGATCACCGCGGGCTCGGCGTCCCAGATCTCCGACGGCGCCTGCGCCGTCGTGGTGATGAGCAAGGCCAAGGCCGAGGAGCTGGGGCTCACCTGGCTCGCCGAGATCGGCGCCTCCGGTCAGGTGGCCGGGCCCGACTCCACGCTGCAGCTGCAGCCGGCCCGAGCCATCGAGAAGGCCGCGGCCAAGGAGGGCATCGCCGTCTCCGACATCGACCTCTTCGAGCTCAACGAGGCGTTCGCGGCCGTGGGCATCGAGTCGTCGCGCCAGCTGGGCATCTCCGAGGACCGGGTCAACGTCAACGGCGGCGCGATCGCGGTCGGGCACCCGGTGGGCATGTCCGGAGCCCGGATCGTGCTGCACCTGGCCCTGGAGCTCCAGCGTCGCGGCGGCGGCATCGGTGCCGCGGCCCTCTGCGGCGGTGGCGGCCAGGGCGACGCCCTGATCATCCGCGTCCCCGCGAGCTGAGACCGAGCAGGAGGTTGCGCCGCACCCGGGACGCCGGCTCGACCCCTGAGCTGGTGGACCAGCTGATCGACGGGGCCCGCGCGGGCGACCCACGGGCGGTCGCGCGGCTGATCTCGCTGGTCGAGGACGAGTCGCCGCTGCTGCGCGACGTGATGGCCGGCCTGGCGCCGTACGCCGGGCGGGCGCAGATCGTCGGCCTGACCGGCTCCCCCGGGGTGGGCAAGTCGACCGCCACCTCGGTGCTGGTCGGCGAGCTGCGCGCGGCCGGCAAGCGTGTCGGGGTGCTCGCGGTCGACCCCAGCTCGCCGTTCTCGGGAGGAGCGCTGCTGGGTGACCGGGTGCGGATGCAGGAGCACGCCCTCGACCCCGGTGTCTACATCCGCTCGATGGCCTCCCGGGGCCATCTGGGCGGGTTGGCCTGGTCGACCCCGCAGGCGCTGCGCGTGCTCGACGCGGCCGGTTGTGACCTGGTGCTCGTGGAGACCGTCGGTGTGGGGCAGAGCGAGGTGGACATCGCCGGGCTGGCCGACACCACGGTGGTCCTGCTCGCCCCCGGGATGGGTGACGGGATCCAGGCGGCCAAGGCGGGCATCCTGGAGATCGGCGACGTCTACGTCGTCAACAAGGCGGATCGCGAGGGTGCCGACCGGGTCCGCAGCGACCTGCGCGGCATGCTCGGACACACCGAGCGTGCGCCCGGCTGGTGGCAGCCCCCGGTGCTCGCGACGGTGGCGTCCGCAGGCCAGGGCCTCGACGAGGTGGCGGACGCGATCGAGCGGCACCGGCAGTGGCTTGAGTCGTCGGGGCAGCTGGCCGTTCGGCGGGCCCGCCGGGCCCGCGACGAGATCGAGGCGATCGCGCTGACCATGCTGCGCCGGCGATGGGGCGACGTGCACGGCCACTCCGGGCTCGACGAGCTGGCGGCCCGGGTGGCCGCCGGCGATCTGGATCCCTATGCTGCGGCCGACGAGCTGGCGGCGGCGCACTAGGCTGCCGTGGCTTTCCCTGGAGGTCCCTGGAGTTCCCCGGGACGATCCCGGGCGAGCCTCCCCGTGGTGACCGGCCCGGTTTGGTAGCAATGACCTCGTCCTGTGTGAGTCCTGCCCGCGTGAAGGAGGATCGATGAGCACCAAGAAAATTGTCACCGTGGTGGTGATCGTCTTCCTCGGGTTCTGGATGTTCACCGACCCGTCGGGGTTGGCCCAGGTCGCCAAGGACGGCAGCGCCAACGCCTGGAGCCTGTCCACCGACCTGTTCGCCGCGGTCATCGACTTCCTCAAGCAGCTCTGAGCGGGGTCGACGCGTGGGTCTGATCCGCACGCTGACCGACCCGAGGATCGGCAAGCACCTGTTGCGCGACGAGGGCGAGGTGATCGTCGACGAGGTCCGCCACCACTGGGTGGTCTTCATCCCCAGCGCCCTGCTCGCCGTGGTGGGGATGGCCCTGGTGGTCTGGGTCCCGTTCCTGAGGGCCGACCTGGGCTGGCTGCCGTTCGCCGGCGGGGTCGCGGTGCTGCTCTACGCCGGGCTGCGCGCCCTCGGTCATCACATGGACCGCTTCGTGGTCACCAACATGCGCGTCTTCCGGGTCAAGGGTGTGCTCTCCCAGCAGCTGTCCACGATGCCGCTGACCCGGATCCTGGACATCACCGTGGCCAAGCCGCTGCACGGCCGGCTGCTGGGCTTCGGCCACTTCGTCTTCGAGTCCGCGGCGCAGGAGCAGGGACTGCGCGACATCCGCTACGTCGGACGACCCGACGAGCGTGACCTCTCGATCCAGCGGGTGGTGCAGCGCTCCGGCCTGCGCGGCCCGCGGGTCAACTGAGCGGCCGGCAGTGCTCGACTTCGACCCGATCGACGAGGCGGCCCGCCAGTGGGGCCTGCGCTGGGAGGGTGTGCCCGCGATGCACGCCGTCACGTCCCTGATGCGGGTGCAGCAGCTGGTGCTCTCCAACCTCGACATGATCCTCAAGCCGCACGGGCTGAGCTTCGCCCGCTACGAGGCCCTGGTGCTGCTGGTGTTCTCCAGGCGAGGGTCGTTGCCGATGGGCAAGATGGGGGAGCGGCTCCAGGTGCACCCCACCTCCATCACGTCCATCATCAACCGGCTCGAGGCCGCCGGGCTGGTGGTCCGGCAGCGGCATCCCGGCGACCGGCGTACCGTGCTGGCCGAGGTCACCGACGCCGGGCGCAGCCTGGTGCAGGCGGCCACCGCCGACCTGGTCTCGGTCGACTTCGGGCTCGGGGCGCTCGGTGAGGACCAGCTCGCCGAGCTGTCGGCGCTGCTCCGGCCGGTACGACGAGCGGCCGGGGACTTCTAGCTCGCGCGCCGGGGCGCCCCGTTGACGTGGATGGTCTGGCCGGAGATGCCCGCGGCGCCGCTGGAGCTCAGGAACACCACCACCGAGGCGACGTCGCGGGCCAGGGCGGCACGCGAGCTGGTGGGGCGGGTGAGAACGTTCCCGGCGCGAGGGGCGCCGGGCGGGCGGCCCTGGGTGGGAACCGTGACCCCGGCGGCCTCGACGACGCTGTTGACCCGGGCGCCGTGACGACGCCAGCTGTCTCCGGTGCGCCGGGTGTGGGCGACCAGCTCGGCCTGGGCCTCGGAGACGCCCTGGGTGAGCTCGAACCAGCGTCGGGTGGCCCCGGTGTTCACCACCGCGCCGCCACCGGGGATCCGGCTGGCGGCGATCCGACGGCGCATCCGGTTGGTGAGCCGGGCCGGGCCGACGAAGCCGAGCCGCGCCGAGTGCGCCACGAACTCGCGCTCCTGGCCGTCGAGGGCGCCGGGGAGCCGCGCCGCGGCGCAGTTGACGAGCACGTCGACGTCGTCGAGCTCGTCGAGGAGACCCTCGATCGCGTTGCTGCTGCTGAGCTGCAGCTGGTGGTAGTCGTAGGCGCTCAGGTCGGCGTCGTACAGCGAGGGCAGGATCTTGGTCCCGGTCACCGCCACCTGGGCCCCCGCCTCGGCGAAGGCCTGGGCGGTGGCGAGACCGACGCCACGGGTGCCTCCGGTGACGAGCACGCGTCGACCCGTGAAGTCGAAACCGAAGTCGATCACACCGATCCCTTCCGGAGGGTTCCGGACCGCCTCCGGGACGGACCTCACGGGGTGGCTGCCGAGTCCACGGCGCGAGCACCGCGGTCGGGCCCCTTTCTACCATCCTCCGGTGTCCGACGGGTCCTGGGGTGGGCGCCGGTTCCCGATACTGGGGGCGAGCCTTCACACTCAGGGGGTGAACCTCACCCAGGCGCTGGCCGGCCTCCCCGCGAACCCCCGAGTCGTCGTCACCGGCAACCATGCGACCCCGTGGCACACGCTCGGGCTGCTCGACGAGTCCCTGGCGTCGTACCGGCTGTGGACGCTCAACGCGCAACCCGGCGTCCCCGACCGGGAGGGGGTGACCCTGGAGACGTCGTTCGTGGGGCCGGGCATGCGGCGCAGTCCCCGGCTCAGCTACGTGCCGTCGCGGCTCTCGCTGGTGCCGGACCTGTTCCACACCCTCCTGGTGCCCGACCTGGTGCTGCTGCACACCACCCGGCCGCGCGGCGGGCAGGTGTCGATGGGCACCGAGGTCAACGTGCTGCCGGCGGCGCTGGAGGCGGTACGGCGCGCCGGCGGGGTGGTCGTCGCCCAGGTCAACGACGACATGCCCTGGACCTTCGGCGACGCCCTGGTCGACGTGGACGCGATCGACGTCCTGGTGGAGGCCGACGGGCCGCTGCCGACGGCTCCGGTGCACGCGGTCGACGAGGCCGCGGCGCGGATCGGCGCCCAGGTCGCGGGCCGGGTGGGGGACGGTGCCACCGTGCAGGCGGGCATCGGTGCGGTGCCCGACGCGACCCTGGCCGGCCTGGCCCGGCGTCGCGGGCTGCGGATCTGGACCGAGATGTTCTCCGACAGCGTGCTCGGGCTCGAGCGTGCGGGTGCCCTCGACACGGGGGTGCCGATCACGACGTCGTTCCTGTTCGGCTCGCCGGAGCTGCTGGCCTGGGTCGACGGCAACGAACGCATCGCGATGGTGCGCACCGAGGTCACCAACGACCCGGCCCGGATCGCGGCGAACCCGGCCATGCTGAGCGTCAACACCGCGCTCCAGGTGGACCTCTTCGGGCAGGCGAACGCGTCGCGGATCAATGCGCGGATCCACTCCGGGTTCGGGGGCCAGACCGACTTCATCGTGGGGGCCATGCACAGTCCGGGCGGTCAGGCTCTGATCGCGCTGCGGTCGTGGCACCCCAAGGCCGACTGCTCGACCATCGTGCCGCTGGTCGACGAGCCGGTGACGTCGTTCCAGATGAGTGCCGTGGTCACCGAGCAGGGGACCGCCCAGGTCTTCGGCCGGGACCAGCGCACGCAGGCCCGTGAGCTGATCGAGCACGCCGCCCACCCAAGCGTCCGCGAGGAGCTCTGGGAGGAGGCGGCGGCCCTCGGGCTGGCCTGAGCCGGTGGCATCCCTAGGATTGGCCTCATGAGCCAGCAGCCCTTCTCCCGTCCCGGAGCAATCGACCTCTCGGCACTCGGAGGCCCGGCGCCCGCCGGCGCCGCGCCCGGTGCCCCCGGTGCCCCCGGTGCACCCGCCGCCGGTCCCGGTGGGCCGGCCGGCGCCTACGTGGTGCAGGTCAGCGAGCAGAACTTCCAGGAGACCCTGGAGTCGTCGCGCACCGCCCCGGTGCTGCTGGTGTTCTACTCCCGCACCCGGATGCCGGAGAGTGGCCAGCTGGCCGATGACGTGGTCACCGTCTCGGGCGAGTTCGAGGGCCGGTTCCTCGCCGGCCTGGTCGACGTCGACGCGGTGCCGGCGATCGCGCAGGCGATGCAGATCCCCTCGATCCCGCTGGTGGCGCTGGTGCTCGACGGCCGGCCGATGCCGCTGTTCCAGGACGTCGTCCCGCTGGCCGAGCTGCGCACCGCCCTGACCCAGGTGATGCAGCAGGTGACCGCGCAGGGCGTGACCGGGCGCCACCAGCCCCGGGGCGCGGCGCCGGCAGGCGACGAGGACGTCGCCGAGGAGTTCGTCGACCCGCGCTACGCGCCCGCCCAGGATGCCCTCGGCACCGGTGACTACGCGCAGGCGGTGGTGGAGTACCAGAAGCTGGTCGACGCCAACCCCGCCGACACCGAGGCCGTCGCCGGGCTGGCCATGGCCCGGGTGCTCGAGCGCACCCAGGGCGTCGACCTCCAGGCGGCGCGAGCCGCGGCCGCGGACGCGCCCGACGACGTCGACGCGCAGACCCTGGTCGCTGACCTGGACCTCTACGGCGGGCACGTCGACGACGCGTTCGGACGGCTGATCGAGCTGATCCGGCGCACCGCCGGTGACGAGCGCGACAAGGCCCGCCAGCACCTGATCGGCCTGTTCGCGGCGGTCGGCAACGACGACCCCCGGGTGATCAAGGGACGCCAGAACCTCGCCTCCGCGCTGTTCTGAGCGGGGGCACGGACGAGGGCCACACGCCGAACCACTGCTCGGCGCCGAACTCCTCGAAGCGCTCCACCTCGGTGAACCCCAGCTTCACCGCCAGCCGCACCGAGCGCTGGTTGGCGGTCTGCGTGCAGGGCACCACCCGCTCTCCGGGGAGTGCTCCGGCGAACCAGTCGAGTGCCGCCACGCACGCCTCGGCGGCGTAAGGTGCCCACCTCGGGCGAGGTGTGCAGTGCGATGACCGCCGTAGGGTCCCGGGCCTCGGCCTCACGCAGCACCAGCCGCTCGGTCCTGATCGGGGTGGGCGGCCACGCGACGGGTCCCAGGTCAGCCACCCGCGCAGACCAACCGAGCGTCAGGCCACCGAGAACGGGAGCCCGGCAGGGAACCCGTGGGACTCCTGACCCGTGCTCGAGGTGACCGGCGAAGAGCGCGAACCCGTGGAAGAGGTGGTCGTGGCCAGCACAGGCGCCAGCGTCGTGGCGCTTCTCGGCGCCCTGGGCGTGGCGACGATCGCTGCGTGTGGCGGCGGCGCACAGGAAGGCGCTCGGACCGACCCCGTCGTCACCATCGACGCCGAGTGGGACTCCTACCCGGCGCGAAGGGTCGTGGCCGGCATGCGGACGTCAGCCAGCGCGCAGCGCGGTGAGCACCGCGGCGACTGCGGGGGAGTCGGCCATGCTGCGCCGGTGCACGGCGGTGATCTCGCGGGTCGGCACCGGCGCGTGCGCCTCGACCGCGACCACCCCGTCGGGCAGTGCCTGACGCCCCAGCCTCGGCACGAGCGCGATGCCGAGCCCGGCGTCGACCAGCGCGATGTGCGACTCGAACTCCAGTGCCACGTGCGCGATCCGGGGCAGCCGGCCGGTGCCGTCGTACATGCGGTGCAACCAGGCCCGACAGATGGTGCCGTCGGGGGTGGCGATCCAGCCCTCGTCGACCAGGTCGTGCGGTGTCACCCGCCGGTGCTCGGCGAGCGGGTGGTCGCGGGGCACCAGCACGTCCGCGACGTCGCGGGCCAGGAGGGTGCGCTCGAGGTGGTCGGGCACGGCCAGGACGGCGCCGCCCCAGCTGTGCACCACCCCGACCTCGGTCTGACCCGTGGCGACCAGGTCGACGGTCTCCCACGGCTCGCGTTCGGCCAGGGTCAGGGTGAGGCCGGGATGGTCCTGCTGGAGTCGTCGGGCGGCCGGTGCGACCAGCCCGCGCATCGCGGTGGAGAAGGCGGTGACGCGCAGACTGCCCGCCACCGCGCCCGCCTGCCGGTGCAGCCCTGACTCGATCTGCTCGAGGTCGGTGAGCAGCCGAGCGCCGGCGTCGACCAGGTGGCGGCCGTGGCCGGTCAGCATCACCCCGCGGCCGACGCGCTCCAGCAGCGGGACGCCGGTCTGCCGCTCGAGCCGCTTGACCTGCTGGGACACCGCGCTCGGGGTGAAGCCCAGTGCCTGCGCGGCAGCGACCACGGAGCCGTGCCGGTCCACGGCGCCGAGGGCCGTGAGGGCCGCGAGATCGATCATGCAGGGATGCTACCGCGAATCGTGCAGGAACATCCGCTGGTGCTTCATGGTGGTGAGGGTGAGACTGGTCCGGTGACCATCCGTGACTCGCTCCTGGCCGCCCTGGTGGCGACCGTGTGGGGCCTCAACTTCGTCGTCATCGACTGGGGCATGCACGACGTGCCGCCGCTGCTGTTCGTGGCGATCCGGTTCTGCGCCGTGGTGTTCCCGGCGGTGCTGTTCGTGCCCCGACCCCACGCTCCGTGGCGCACGGTGGCCGCGGTCGGGCTGTTCATGTCACTGGGCCAGTTCGGCCTGCTCTACGTCGCGATGGACGCGGGCATGCCGCCCGGGCTGGCTGCCCTGGTGCTCCAGGCCCAGGTGATCTTCACCGTGCTCCTCGCCGCCGGCTGGCTGCGGGAGCTGCCCACTGCCGGACAGGTGGCCGGCGTGCTGCTCGGGACCCTCGGGCTCGGGGTCGTCGCCCTGGGTCGTGGTGGGCACGTGCCGCTGGTGGCCCTGCTGGTGTGCGTGGGGGCAGCTCTGTCGTGGGGGATCGGCAACGTGGTGTCCCGGGCCTCGGGGATCTCCGGAGGCCTGTCGCTGACCGTGTGGTCGGCCCTGGTCGTGCCCGTCCCGCTGCTGGCCCTGTCGCTGCTGCTCGACGGGCCTGGTGAGGTGCGGACCGCGCTGGCCGGCTTCTCCTGGCAGGCAGGGGTCTCCACGCTCTACACCGCGGGGCTGGCCTCGCTGGTCGGCTACGGCATCTTCAACACCCTGCTCTCGCGCTACCGGCCCTCGGCGGTCGTCCCGTGGGTGCTGCTGGCGCCCGTGGTCGCGATGGCCTCAGCCTGGCTGCTGCTCGGCCAGCGGCCCAACGCCGCGGAGACCACCGGGGGTGCGGTGCTGATCGTGGGGGTGCTGGTGGCGCTGCGGCCGGCCCGCCGACCGGTCGCCGAGGCCGGCGAGACGCTCAGCGGTGAGCCCGTGCCAGTCCCCGGCCGGTGAGCCGTACCAGCAACCACGCGCCTCCGACCACCCCGAGCAGCAGTCCGGTCCACGCGCCCGGAGCGACACCGTCCACCCCCCGGACCGCGTACCCGATCTCGGGCAGCAGGCCGAGCGCGAGGGCGAAGCCCGGCACCAGCAGGGCGAGGATGTACTTCTCGCGGGTGGTCCACAGGGCGGTGAGGCCGATCAGCACGAGGGCGGGGATCCAGAGCCAGAGCGTGAGCGCGAGGCCCGCGACCATCGGCCCCTGGGTGC
>JBBQRV010000009.1:0-33959 GCA_038214475.1 Propionibacteriales bacterium
AGCCGTCACCACACGCCAATTGGTCGGTTGTGGGGGGACCTGGGGGCTGGGTCGGTGTCGTTGCGCGCCAATTGGTCGACCACGACCGGTCCGCCGGCTCGATCAGCCGTCACCACACGCCAATTGGTCGGTTGCGACAGCCGACAGGCCCCGACGACCGGGTCCGGATGCGGTCCCGCGAGGCGGGCCCTAACCTTGGGCACCTATCCCCGGTTGGTCTGCCGGCAGGGCCCGCCTGACTTTGAATCAGGACTAGCGACGTAGGTTCGACTCCTACCCGGGGAGCGTGAGCAACCTGACGAGCCACCCCCAGATGGACCTGACCGTCGTCGTCCTGGCGGCCGGCGGCGGGACCCGGATGAAGTCGAAGACGATGAAGGTCCTCCACCCCGTGGGCGGGCGGAGCATGATCGGCCACGTGCTGGCCGCCGTCTCGGCGCTGCAACCACAGCGGGTGGTGGCCGTGGTCGGCCACCAGCGCGACCAGGTGGGTCCGCACATCCTGGACCTGATGCCCGAGGCGGTCCTCGCGGTCCAGGAGGACCAGTGGGGCACCGGGCACGCGGTCCGGATCGCCATGGAGGTGCTCGCCGAACGCGCCGGTCGTACGACGGGCACCGTGATGGTGGTTACCGGCGATACCCCGCTGCTGAGGGGGGAGTCGCTGCGCGCGTTCGCCAGCAACCACGAGGCGGCCCAGCGGGCCGTGAGCATCCTCTCGGGCCACGTCGCCGACCCGTTCGGCTACGGCCGGGTGCTGCGCGGCGACGACGGTGACGTGGTCGGCGTGGTGGAGGAGAAGGACGCCAGCCCCGAGCAGCGTGCGATCACCGAGATCAACTCGGGCATCCTGGCCTTCGACGCGGAGTTCCTCGCCGAGGCGCTGCCCCGGATCGGCAACGACAACGTCAAGGGCGAGTACTACCTGCCCGACACGGTGGGCATCGCCCGCGACTCCGGCCTGTCGGTGGGGGCCTACCCGATCCAGGACGTGATGCAGACCGAGGGCGCCAACGACCGGGTCCAGCTCGCCGAGCTCGGGCGTGAGCTCAACCGGCGCATCGTCACCGGCTGGATGCGCGACGGGGTCAGCGTGATGGACCCGGCGACCACCTGGATCGAGGCCGACGTGGTGCTCGCGACCGACGTCACCCTGCTGCCCGGCACCCAGCTGCTGGGCGCCACCGTGGTGGCCGAGGACGCCGTGATCGGCCCCGACACCACGCTCAAGGACTGCGAGGTCGGCGTCGGCGCCCGGGTCGTGCGCACCCACGCGGAGCTGGCGGTGGTCGGCGACGGGGCCACGGTGGGACCGTTCAGCTACCTGCGGCCCGGCACCCGGCTGGGCGCCGGCGGGAAGATCGGTGCCTTCGTGGAGACCAAGAACGCCGACATCGGCGACGGCGCAAAGGTGCCGCACCTGTCCTACGTCGGAGACGCCGAGATCGGCGAGGGCACCAACATCGGGGCCGGCACCATCTTCGCCAACTACGACGGGGTGACCAAGTCCCGCACCGTGGTCGGCCGGCACGCGCGTACCGGCTCGAACAACACCTTCGTGGCACCGGTGACCATCGGCGACGGCGCGGGCACCGGGGCCGGCACCGTGGTCCGCGAGGACGTCCCGCCCGGTGCGCTGGGCGTGTCCGCCGGCCCGCAGCGCAACCTGGCGGACTGGGCCGCGAGGAGGCGGGCCGGCACGGCGCAGGCACAGGCGGCCGCGGAGGCGCTCGCATCGCAGGACGAACCCCCCTCGGGTACCCGCGACTGAGCGGGACAAGGCAGAATCGACTCCACGGGCGAGCGAACCAATGCGAGGAGCGGCCGGCGTGAGTGGAATGAAGCGCACCACCGAGAAGAACCTGATGGTCTTCAGCGGTCGGGCGCACCCCGAGCTCGCGCTGGAGGTGGCGGCACAGCTCGGCACCGAGCTGGTCCCCCAGGTCGCCTACGAGTTCGCCAACTCCGAGATCTACATCCGCTTCGAGGAGTCGGTGCGCGGCTGTGACGCCTTCGTGCTCCAGAGCCACACCGCTCCGATCAACGAGTGGATCATGGAGCACCTGATCATGGTCGACGCGCTCAAGCGGGCGTCGGCCAAGCGGATCACCGTGGTCCAGCCGTTCTACGGCTACGCCCGCCAGGACAAGAAGCACCGCGGCCGCGAGCCGATCTCGGCCCGCCTGATGGCCGACCTGTTCAAGACCGCCGGCGCCGACCGGCTGATCGTGGTCGACCTGCACGCCGACCAGATCCAGGGCTTCTTCGACGGGCCCGTCGACCACCTGATGGCCCTGCCGATCCTCGCCGACTACGTCAAGGAGAAGTACGCCGGGCAGCCGCTCGCCGTGGTCTCCCCCGACGCCGGCCGGATCAAGGTGGCCGAGCGCTGGTCGGCCCGGCTCGGTGGGGCGCCGCTGGCGTTCATCCACAAGACCCGTCGTACCGACCGGCCCAACGAGACCGTGGCCAACCGGGTGGTCGGCCAGGTCGAGGGACGGATGTGCGTCCTGGTCGACGACATGATCGACACCGGCGGCACCATCGTGAAGGCCGCGGAGGCGCTGATGGCGGACGGCGCCGCGGGCGTGATCATCGCGGCCACCCACGCGATCCTCTCCGACCCGGCGGTCGACCGGCTCAAGAACAGCCCGGCCACCGAGGTGATCGTCACCGACACGCTGCCGATCGCCGCCGATCGCCGCTTCGACAAGCTCACCTGCCTCTCGATCGCCCCCCTCATCTCGCGCGCGATCAAGGAGGTCTTCGAGGACGGCTCGGTGACCTCCATGTTCGACGGTCACGCCTGAGCGACCCGGACGATTTCGTCCCACCGGGGACGGGCGGCTAGGATCGTGCAGTTGCCTCGGCGAGGGAACCCCACCTGGTGGGGAACCGTGATCGACAGGGCAGGCCAGATCTCCTGCGCCGCGCCTCCTGTCCGGATCGCGCGGCGTTTCTCGTCTCCTCGCCGGCAGCCACCGAATTTCTAGAGCCGCACCCACGAGGAGAGTCATGTCCGAGAAGATCACCGCCGAGACCCGCACCGAGTTCGGCAAGGGTGCCGCGCGTCGCATCCGACGTACCGACAAGATCCCCGCGGTCATCTACGGCCACGGCAACGACCCGATCCACATCACGCTTCCGGGTCACGCCACGATGATGGCGCTCAAGCACGGCGGCTCGAACGCCCTCCTCGAGCTCGAGCTCGAGGGCACCACCCAGCTCGCCCTCACCAAGGCCGTGCAGATCGACCCGATCCGCCGCCTCCTCGAGCACATCGACTTCGTCGCCGTGCGCAAGGGCGAGAAGGTCACCGTCGACGTGCGCATCCACATCATCGGCGACGCCGCCCCCGACACCCTGGTCGTCACCGAGAACACGACCGTCTACGTCGAGGCCGAGGCCACGCACATCCCCGAGAACGTCGAGATCGACGTCACCGGTGCGGCGATCGGCACCCAGATCCATGCCTCCGACCTGGTCCTGCCCGCCGGCACCTCGCTGCTGTCCGACCCCGACCTGCTGATCGTCAACATCACCGAGGCGCGCACCTCCGACGAGGTCGACGCCGAGCTCGAGGTCGCCGAGGCCGAGGCCGGCATCGAGCACGACGCGCCGGAGGACGAGGCCGCTGCCAGCGCGGCCGAGGGTGACGCCGAGGCCTCCTCGGACGAGTGACTCACCCGCGGACCTGACGCAGCACTGGAGGACCGGGATACTTCTGCCATGACCGAACCACAGGACGTGTGGCTCGTGGTCGGGCTGGGGAATCCCGGTCCGTCCTATTCCGGGCACCGGCACAACGTGGGCTACCTCGTCACCGACGAGCTGGCCACCCGCCTGGGCGCGCCGTTCCGCGCCCACAAGTCCGGTCGCGCCGACGTGGTCGAGGGTCGTCTCGGCACGCCGGGCCTGCCCGGTCCCCGGGTCGTGCTCGCCCGCGGCCGCTGCTACATGAACGAGTCCGGGGGGGCGGTGTCGACGCTGGCGAGGTTCTACAAGATCGGCCCCGAGCGGATCATCGCGATCCACGACGAGCTGGACATCGGCTTCGGCACGCTGCGGGTCAAGTTCGGTGGCGGGGACAACGGCCACAACGGACTTCGCTCGATGCGCTCGGCACTGGGCACCGGAGACTTCTACCGGGTCCGCGCCGGCATCGGGCGTCCCCGGGGGCGCCAGGACGTCGCCGACTTCGTGCTGTCCGACTACTCCTCGACCGAGCGCAAGGAGCTGCCCTTCCAGGTGGGCGAGGCGGCCGACGCGGTGGAGTCGCTGGTGACCGAGGGCCTCGAGAAGACCCAGTCGCGCTTCAACTCCTGAGGCGAGCCGGCCTCAGCTCACCCGTGCCGGGGTCTTCGCCGAGGGGTTGGCCGCCAGCCAGGTGTCCACGTCGTCGTCGTGCACGGCCTTCCACAGCGATCCGTTGAGGGTCTCGTCGAGGTAGACCACGCTCGCCGCTCCCTCGCGGCCGTAGCCACGCACCGGTGCGTTGAGGTAGTTCACGCCCGGCCCGTGCAGGGAGCGCAGCGAGAGCACCAGGCCGCGCATGTCGCCGACCGACCAGTCTGAGTCGACCGACATGTGCCGGGTCAGGGTGTTGAGGAACGAGTAGGTCTTGCGGGGGTCGGTGAGTGCGCCGTCCTTGAGGGTCTGCGTCATCAGCGTGCGCAGGAAGTTCTGCTGCCGCTTGGTGCGGTCGAGGTCGCCGTTGGGCAGGCCGTAGCGCTGCCCGACGTACTTCAGGGCCATCTCGCCGTCGAGCACGTGCTCGCCCTGGGTCCAGGTGAGGTGCCGGATCGAGTCGGTGACCGTCTTCGGGACGTAGACCGTCACGCCACCGAGGGCATCGGTCAGCTCCCGGAAGCCGTCCCAGTCGATGATCGCGAGGTGGTCGATCCGGACGTGGGTGAGGTGCTCGACGGTGTCGACGGCCAGGGACGGGCCCGCGAGCGAGAAGGCGGCGTTGATCTTGTCGAGACCGTGTCCCGGGACATCCACCCAGGAGTCGCGCGGGAGCGAGACCACCGTGGCGCCCTTCCGGTCTCCGTCGATGTGCAGCACCATCAGCGTGTCGCTGCGCTGCAGCCCCGGGACCCACGCGTCGGCGCGGGCGTCGCCCCCGGTGGTCGCGACGTCGGAACGGCGGTCGGTGCCCATCAGCAGGATGTTGACCGCCTTGGCCGCCTCCCCTGACTGGGGTTTCGCCGGTCGGTCGGCCAGCCCGGTGAAGGTGTTGTCGATGCGGCCCAGCTGCCCGGCGAGCCGGTGCTGCACCACGACACCGGCGGCGACCACGCCGAGGGCCAGGACCAGGCCGCACACGGCCAGACCCAGGAACGCCTTGCGGACGCCGCTCATCCGGCGGCGGGGGGCGGTCTCGCTGGTCGTCATGGCTGTCTTCCGGGCTCGACGGGGGAGGGGAGCGAGCGTCGTCGCGGCGGAACGGACCGTGCGCCGACATGCCCCATGTGTCCTACCCCACACGCCGTACGCACACCCCAGCCTACGACCCCAGTGGAAGGCACTGGGGGGGCGCCACCCGCGATGACCACCACCCGAGTATCCGAAAAGACCGCGCCGGTTGCGTCTCTTTCGCCATACCTCGCGCTCTTGATCCGCGACAGGCTGGAGGCGTGTCCCGGGGGGGTCCGGGCACGAAGCATCATTTGGGGGTTTGGTGTCCAACACGCGAGCAGAATCAGCGTTTCCGCAGCTGCTGCACGAATTCAGGGGGGCGGGGGCTGTGCCGCGCCCTCGTGCCGCGTCGGCTCCGGCCGATTTCCGCATCCCTGCTCCGCGTCGGGGCGAGAGCGACGAGCTGACCGGGGTGGTCGAGGCGGTGCTCGCACCGGCGACCCCCGCGCTCGTCGAGCCGCAGGTCGCCCCTGCGCTCGCTCGGCCACTCTCCCCGCGCCGCCGGGGCCAGCTCGAGCTCAGCGTGGCGGCACTGGCCGCCCTGGCGGTCGGTGTGCTGGTCGGCGCCCCGCTGCTGCTCGCCGCGGCCGTCGCGGCGGTCTGGGCGGCGTTGGCCCTGCAGCTGGGCGGCTCCGTGGCCACTCCCGGCTCGGCCCGGTCCCGCGGTCTCGTGGCCGCGGCGTCGCCCCCGATCGCGATGGCCGGTCTGGCCTCGGCATGGGCGCACGCGGACGCGGCCCCGGCCATGGTCGGCTCGACCGTGCTGATGGTCCTGGTCGCCTCCGGGGTGACCCTGGGGTCGCGGCTGCTGACCCGTTCGCAGCCGGTGCGCGCGGTGGTGCTCGGTGACGGGCCCGGCATCGAGGAAGCGGCGGCCCGCTGGGCCGGCGACCGCACTCTGCAGGTCGTCGGTGGCTGTCTGGTCGAGGACCTGCCGGTCGTCGTGCTGCCCAAGCCGCTGCCGTCGGCCCCTCTCTACGTGGGTGCCGAGTGCCTCGGAGAGCTCGTCGACGAGACCCGGGCCGACGTGGTCCTGGTCGTACCCGGCCGCTCCGCCACCCCCGAGCGGGTGCGCGAGGCCGCCTGGCTGCTCGAGGGTCGCCCTGTCGGACTGGCAGTGCTCGGTGCCCTCGACACGGTGGCCCCCCACCGCGTGGGCATCACGTCCTTCGCGGGTGCGACGCTGCTGCACGTGGCACCCAGCCGTCCCGGGCTGCTGGTCCGGGCCACCAAGGACGTGCTCGACCGCGCCGCGGCGCTGGTGCTGCTGGCGCTGGTCTCCCCGCTGCTGCTCCTGATCGCCGCACTGATCCGGTGGGAGTCGACGGGCGCTGCGATGTTCCGTCAGGTGCGGGTGGGTCACCACGGTCGGCTGTTCACGATCTACAAGCTGCGCACCATGTGCGCCGACGCCGAGCAGCTCAAGGCCGCGCTGAGCGACGACAACGAGTCCGACGGGGTGCTGTTCAAGATGCACGCCGACCCCCGGGTCACCCGGGTCGGCAAGTTCCTGCGCCGCTCGTCGCTCGACGAGCTGCCCCAGCTGATCAACGTGGTCAAGGGCGAGATGTCGCTGACCGGCCCCCGACCCGCGCTGCCCGACGAGGTGGCGGCGTACGACGAGGCGACCCGGCGCCGACTGGCGGTCAAGCCGGGCATCACCGGCCTCTGGCAGGTCAGTGGCCGCTCCGACCTGCCCTGGGACGAGGCCGTGCGGCTCGACCTGCACTACGCCGACAACTGGCGGCTGCGCGACGACGCGGCCATCGTGCTGCGCACCGCGGGCGCCGTGGTCAGCTCGCGCGGGGCCTACTGAACCTGGGCACCCGCGTGCCCCCGGCGATCAGCTGTCGGTGCTGCGCAGCAGGCCCAGCCGAGGCCGGAACGTCGGCTCGGTGCGCAGCCCGAGCCGACGCCTCGCCAGCCACCACATCGCGGTGTAGGTCGCCGTGGTGATCACGGTGGCGGCGACCGCCAGGCCGACCAGCCCGAACACGTAGGCGGCGGCGCCGCCGATGAGGATGCGCGCCACGACTGAACCGGCCTGGAGTGCCGCCACTGCGCCCTCCTGGTGCGACATCGTCAGCGCGGTGCCGCACAGCCCGCTCAGCACGTTGGCGAGGTTGGCGAGGGTGAGCAGGAACAACGGCAGGGCGGCAGCCCGGAACGGGTCACCGAAGGCGAGCCCGAGCATCAGCGCAGGTGCCGCGAGCATCGGGATCAGCAGCACCGACGTGACCGCGGCCGACACCGAGGCCCCGGTGCGCAGGACCGCCTCGAGCCGGGCCCGGTCGCCCCGCTCGAGCATGCGTGAGGCTACCGGGGCGAAGACCACCTGCAGCGACGTCGGCGCGATCGACAGCAGCAGGGCCATCCGCTGCGCCGCGGAGAAGTAGGACGCGTCGGCGCTCACCAGCACGGCGCCGGCGATCCAGATCTCGACGGTGCCCGACAGGTACGTCGCGAACTGGTTGAGCGCGAAGCGCCAGTTGCGCCAGAACATGTCGGCCACGTCGTGGCGCAGCCGGCTGGGGGTGCGTACGTGCGCCCACTGCCGGGTCACCAGCACGCCGGCCAGGAGCACCGGCGGCGCGAAGCCCAGGCCCAGCGCCACGACGGCCCCGGTGAGGCCGGAGTCGGGGACGAGCCACCAGGCCAGCCCCAGGGTGACGGCCTGGAGGCAGCTCACCAGCGCGCCGCCCGAGCGTCCCTCGAGCAGGCTCGCGAAGCGTACGTGCCCGAAGCCGCGCAGGTAGTTGGACCACAGCTTCTGCAGGCCGCCGAGGGCGACCAGCACCGCGAACCCGGCACCCATGGTGACCCGCTGGGTGCTGCTGCCGGACGCCGTCGCGCCCACGACCAGCCCCGAGCCGAGCGCGGCGAGGGGAAGCGTGACCAGAGTGGCGGCACGGGCACCCCTGCGCAGGATGTGCAGGCTGCCCTCGTCACCCGCGGACATCCGGGCGGCCTCCCGCAGGCCCCCGCGGTGGGCACCGAGCAGGCCGAGCTGGCCGACGACCGTCGAGGCGGTCAGGGCCACGACGAAGTAGCCGTACTGGGAGACGCCCAGCCAACGGCTGGCCACCGCGTTCACCACGAGGTAGCCCAGGATGGCCAGGCCGTACGACGCACCGAACCAGCCCAGGGCCTGCAGCAGCGACGCCCGCCCGCGCGGACGGCGGGGGCTCACCGGGTCAGGCTCCGGTCGGGCCGGGGGCCGGACTGGAGGTCCGGCTGGACATCTGGTCGGGAGACGCGGGACATCAGGTCCGCACGGTGGGCCATGAACCCCGCCACCAGCCCCAGGGCGATCCACTGGACCGGCGGGATCAACCCACCGCCCGCGGTGAACATCCGGACCACCGGCAGCGCCAGCAGGGCGGTCACCGGCAGCATCCAGGCCGGCTCACGGTGCAGGTTGATCGCCAGCCCGGCGAGCAGGCCGACGACCAGGAGGGCCGAGACCAGCGCCGCCAGGGCCCCGAAGATGCCGCTGCGCAGCCAGGTGTCGATCACGAAGTTGTGCGAGCTCGCGCTCGCGGTGGTCACCCCGCCGGTGAGCATGTGGCTGCCGATGTTGCGCAGCGCCATCGCCAGCAGGTTGTCGCGGGCCTGGTACGACGAGGTGTCCTGGGTGAAGCGCACCCACAGCACGTCGAGCACCCCCACCACGGCCAGGCCGACGCCGATCACCACGGTCAGCAGCGCGGCTCCCACCACGCGGGGCGTGAGCCGGCCGGCGAACAGCGACCGGAGCAGCCCGAGCGCGGGCCACACGGCAGCCGCGATCAGCACCGAGCGACTGAGGGAGAGGACCAGCAGCGCCGTCCCCAGGCCGAGGGAGAAGCGGAACAGCACCCGCTGGGTGCGGGTCTCGAACGGACGCAGGCCGGCGGCGGCGGCCGCCAGGCACATCGACACCAGGACCGCGCCGAAGACCTCGTGCCGGATGTTGCCGCGCACGGTGCTCTCGTCGAAGCCGAACCCGGTGAAGGCCGTCTTGAAGAGCTCCTTCTGCAGGATCTCGGGGTTCGCGCTGGCGATGGTCTGCGAGAAGACCGAAACCGGGTTCACCCCGTTGGTGGCCATCGAGAACGACAGCGCGGCCACCAGCGTGACGGAGGTGGCCAGCGCGGCCCAGCGCAGCGCGCCCAGGAAGCGGTCGCGATCGAGAGTGACGCCGCGGTGCAGCACGGTGCCCACGGCGACGAAGACCGCCACGTAGACCAGCTGCTGGACCGGCTGGCGCGGGCTGAGGCCGTTGTAGGCGCTCGTGGAGATCCACACCGCGCAGAGCACCAGGTTGGCCACCACGAACGGCAGGCTGACCCTGACCACCGGGACGTAGGCGCGGGCCCGATGGGTGAGCGCCACCAGGCCCAGGAACAGGAACATCACCACGATGTGCAGGCGCAGCGGTCCGGCGACGATGAACCACTGCAGCGGGAGCGCTGCCATCAGCAGCAGCGTCAGCCACCTCACTGGTTGTCCCCGTTCCCTGCGTGTCGTCGTTCCCGGCGGGCCCCTCGGGCCGTGCCCTAGTATTGCAAGCGGGCGGGCATCTTCGCGCGCCATCACCAAGCGCCAGGCCTAGGGCAGTGCAACGAGCGGGGAGAACACGGCCGGATGGACCAGGACGTCACGAATCTCAGCGATCACCTCGAGATCCTGCGTCGGCGCTGGCGGCTGCTGGTCGCCGGGCTGGTGCTCGGTGTCGTGGCTGGCGTCGCGCTGAGCCTCACCCAGTCGCCGCTGTACTCGTCGCAGTCCACGCTGCTGCTGGAGCCGGACAAGACGACCACCTCGGCCACCGTCATGGATCCCGACGAGGTGGCCACCCAGGCCAGCGTGATCGCCTCGGTCGGCGTGGCCAACCGGGTGATCAAGGAGCTGGGCCTCGACCTCACCCCGGTCAAGCTGCTCGACTCCGTGACCGTCGCCGTGGTCGGCCAGACCCGCACCGTCTCGATCACCGCCCTGCGGCCCACCGCCGACGAGGCCGCGTCGGTGGCCAATGCCTTCGCCAACCAGTACATCGCCTACCGCGCCGACACGAGCGTCGAGTCGTCGGTGGCCACCCAGTCGGCGTACCTCACCCAGCTCTCGAACGTGCGCGCCGAGCTCGCCACGGTCCGCCAGAAGCTGGCCCAGAACCCGAAGCCCGGGGTGCAGTCGAGCCTGGAGGCGCAGGAGCAGAGCCTGACCGCCCGGGAGGCGGAGATCTCCACGCAGCTGATGGTGGCCCGGGACCCGTCGCCGACCGCGACCGGTGGCCACGTGCTCCTGGAGGCGCAGGCGCCGAAGAACCCCGCGCAGCCCAGGCCGCTGCGCGGTGGCGCCCTGGGCGGCCTGCTCGGGCTCATCCTGGGCACCCTGCTCGCCTACGCCCGCGACCGCTTCGACGACGGGATCCGCGACGAGCAGCGGCTGCGCACGACGGTCGGGGCTATCCCCGTCCTCGGCCGGATCCCCGAGGAGCCGGCGAAGACCACCCGCCCGGTCAGCCTGCTGTCGCCGCACTCGGCGGGCAGCGAGGCCTACCGCTCGCTGACCACCAACATCCGGTTCCTCACCGCGGCGCACCGCGACTCCCAGGGTGGTCGCGGCGAGCTGCTGGTGGTGTCGTCCGCCGTCTCCGGCGAGGGCAAGACGACCCTTGCCGCCAACATCGCGGTCACCGCGGCCCGGGTGGGCTTGCGCGTGCTCGTGGTCGACGCCGACCTGCGCGACCCCGATCTCAGCAGCCGCTTCGGCATCGAGACGCCGGTGGGCCTGTCGCACGTGCTCGCCGAGCAGGCGAGCATCGAGGACGCCACCACCGAGATCCAGCTCGGCATCGGTGACCTGCGGGTCATCGGCGCGGGCGTGATCCCCCCCAACCCGGCCGAGCTGCTCGCCGGCCTGCACGCCTCGGCCATCTGGGAGAAGCTGCGGGGGATGGCGGACCTGGTCGTCGTCGACACCGCCCCGATCCTCGGGGTCGCCGACACCCTGGAGATCGTGCGCGACGCCGACCTCTTCCTGCTCGCCACCCGCTACCGCGCCACGAGGGTGCACCAGCTGCACTCCACGATCGAGCGGATCCGCCAGGTCGGCGGCACCGTCGACGGCGTCGCGTGGTGTGCCGTACCGGGCAAGAACACCGTCTACGGCTACGGCGGGCTCTCGCCGACGGACTGATCCGTCTCCGGCCCCGGCGCTTCGGGCGCCCTGTGAGCGCTCGGCGCCGAAGGTGCGAGCAGCACCGGCGCGGCCTTCGCCACGTCGGCCAGCAGCCCGTCGAGCACCTTCATCGCACCCCACCTGCGGCTGTTGGCCGGGTCCGGAGTGTTGTCGTCTCCGGCCTCGACCAGCGGGCGCAGGGCGTGCAGCCGGGCGGCAACGTCCCGGGTCCCGTTCCACTCCTCCTGCCACAACGGGCTGGAGCTGAGCCGCACGATCTCACGCAGCGTGAAGGTGCGCGGCACCAGGCTCGGCTTCTGGCTCACCACGGCCCGGCGCTGCTCCTCCTCGAAGGTGATGACCAGGCGTGCGGAGCGCAGGTCGGAGAGCCGGAAGGGCCGGGACCGGTGCTCGGGCACGTGCCGCTTGCGACTTCTGAGGCCGCGCCTGATCGAGTCCAGCAGCGGCTGCCCCGGTTCGGCGTGCAGGCCGCAGCTGTCGATCCGGGGCGCCGGGGTGACGGCGTGGGTCAGTGCGTACTCGCGGAGCTGGTCGGCGACCACCGGGCTCCTGGCACGGTTGGCCCGGCAGACCACCAGCAGCTCGGGACCGGGCTGCCGTGGGCTCCGCCTCCTCACCACCCGTAGTCCTCGCCGAGCAGGTCGGCCAGCTCGCGGTTGTGCGGTGCGTAGTAGGCGACCAGCCGCTCGCGGGTCGCAGGGTCGATCGGCGGGTTGCCCTCGCGGGCGTTGCGGGCCTCGAGGTCGACAATGCGGTGCTCGAGGCCCAGGTGGTCCTCGATCCGCCGGAAGGCCTCGGCCGGGTCGGCCTTGAGCGCGTCCAGGGGCAGCACCAGCAGCTGCTCTCGCGGGAACACAGCGAAGTAGTGGCGCAGCTGCTCGGCGTACCGACCGCGGGCCAGGTAGGTGTGGTGGTCGTGGTCGAAGCTGTAGTGCGCCGGATCGGCCAGCCACTCCTCGGTCAGGCCGGAGGTGCGTGACTCCTCCGCGTCGATCGCCTCCTCGAACGTGGGGAGGTCCTCGGTGCCGGCCACCACCCGGTCCCAGTAGTTGGAGTAGGCGCGTGACACGGGCTCACGCAGGATCGCGATCAGCCTCGCGTCGGGCGCGGTGTCCCGGATCCTGGCCGCGGCGGCCGGGTGGAACAGGTAGTAGGGCGAGGTCTCGCCGACCAGGGCTCGGCCGGCGGTGCGCGCCCGCGCGGCGCGAGAAGCGCGGGTGGGGAAGTGCGAGAGGTACCACTCGGGACCCCGGGCGTAGTTGAGGTCGAAGAAGTGCGGGCTCTTGTGCCGCTGGGCCCGCGGGAACATCGGCATCACCTGAGGGTGCTGGACCAACCAGTTGGCCACCGAGGTGGTGCCGCCCTTCTTGGCCCCGATGACCAGGAAGTCGGGCATCTCGCGGAACCGGGAGGTCGCGGAACCGTAGCCGCGGGCCCCCGAACGTAGTGTGTCGGCCACCTGTGAGGGCATGCCCTTGCGCACCTTGTTGAAGAGCGCCGACTTGCGCATCCCCCCGATGGGCTCGACCAGCGAGCCCTTGCCGTCACGCATCCGTATCACTCCACCCCAGGCTGACTCTTCCGCGACGATCCTAGCGCCGACCGTGGTCCCGGGCAGCCGGATCGGCGCGCCGGACCGGCGCGGTCGGCGGGACGCAGGGGCGCTAGGATTCCTGTCTCAGTCGGGACCGGTCGTCAGGGGGGCACCATGGTCGACACGAGGGGGATCGGCCCCGACGTCGTGATCGCGGGTTCGGCGCGTTCCGGCACGTCGTACCTCGCCTCGCTGCTCTCGGCACACCCCGACGTCGATCCGGGCGCGGTCAAGGAGCCCAACTACTTCAGCCGTGAGCTGGCCCGCGGCCCCGAGTGGTACGACGGGCTCTTCGCCCCGCGGCGCGACGGACTGCTGCGCCTCGACGCGAGCATGTCCTACACGTTCACGCACTTCCCCGACGCCCTCGACGCGCTGCGAGCAGCCTCCCCCGATGCCCGGGTGGTCTACGCCGTGCGCCACCCGCTGCGCCGGCTGCTCTCGCACTACCACCTGCACCGCGACTACTTCCGCAACGAGCCCGCGGCCGAGCTCGGCGCGGCACTGGCCTCGTCCACGGTCTACCGCGGCGCCAGCGACTACGCGTTCTGGCTGCCCCGGCTGGCCGAGCACCTGGACGAGGGGCGGTTGCTGCTGGTGCCGTTCCCGGTGATCACCGGCGCCCGCGACGAGCTCGCCACCGTGCTGGGCCGGTTCACCGGCCTCGACCCCTCGCCGTGGCGCTCGAGCGCCAGCGGGCAGGGCGCCCAGGAGCACCGCAACCAGGTGGTGGCCTTCCGTTCCACCGGCATCCTGCGGGCCCGCCGCGCCGTACGCCGGGCGGGGCTCTACCCGGCCCTGCGTCGCACCCTGGGCAGTGACCGGTTGCGCCGGATCCGGGCCTGGTCGACCCGGCCGGTGGAGACCGAGTCCCTGGCCGAGGCGCTGGCCACCTGCTCCGCGGAGCAGCTCGACGACCTGCGCCAGCTGTACTTCAGCGCCCGGGACGCCGCCGGCGCGGCCCTGGCGACCCAGGACGCCCGCCTCGGTCTCGGCTGGGCCGCCTCCTGGAGCGCCGAGTGCCCCGACGCCGATCCCGTCGAGGCGGCTCGATGACCCGCGCCTCCACCGCGGCCGACGCCCTGGTCGCTCGGCTGCGCCCGATCTGGCCCGCACCCACGTCGCTGCGGGTGGCGCACTGGCCGCGCGTCCGGGCGCGCGGGGACGACTTCCTGGTGCTGCCCAGCGTCCGGCGTCCCGTGCTGCTGATCCCGGCCGCCCGCACCACGGCGGCCGGAGCCATCGTCCGCCACGACGACGGGCAGCGCGCCCGGGCGTCGCTGCGGCTGCTCGCCTGGGCGCAGGCGCACGGACTGCTCCGCTGGGCGCCGGTCGGCCGGGTGCGTGTGCAGGGGGACTCCGCTGTGCGCACCTCCGGCGTGCTGGCCGCGGTGCACGCCGCGGTGCCCGACGCGGACGCCGTGGTCGTGCGGCTGGGGCGGCCCCGGCACGGGCGCACGGTGGTGCTGCAGGCCCTGGACCGGGCTGGCACGTCGGTGGCGTTCGCGAAGTGTGCCTGGGGCGACCGGGTGGCCGACCTGCGCCTCGAGCACCGCAACCTCGTCGACGTCGCGGACGCGCCGGCGCCCGGCGTCCGCTCGCCCGGCGTGCTCGACTACAGCGAGGTCGGCGACGGGGCCGCACTTGTGCTCGAGGCGCTGGTGCCCTCGGCCCCCGTCGACGACGATCCCGGCGTGCCCGTCGAGGCCATGCAGGCCCTGGCCGGTGCCCGCGGATGGGAGCCGGCGACGCTCGCGAGCAGCCCGGTGCTCACCCGGCTGACCGCCGACATCGCGACGGTCGCCGACCCCGAGGCCCGGGCCTGGCTCGGGCGCGAGCGTGACCGGCTGGTGCGCGAGCTCGGCGACTGCGCCACCCGGGTAGGCGGCTGGCACGGCGACTGGGTGCCGTGGAACATGGCCCGCGAACCCGAGGGCGTGCTGCTCTGGGACTGGGAGCACCACCAGCAGGGGGTGCTGCCGGGCTTCGACCACGTGCACTACCTCGCCCAGGACCTGAGGCAGCGGGCCGGCACCACGACCGCGGTCGAGGACGACTGGCTGGCCTGCGCCCGCGAGGCCCTGCGTGGCGACTGGGGCCTGTCCGCCGACGAGGCCGAGGCGACGATCCGCAGCTATCTGCTGGTGGTCAACCTCCGCTACGTCACCGACCGCGAGGGCGACCCGACCGGCGCCAACGAACGCACCGGGTGGGGCCGCGACCTGCTGGGCCGGCTGGGTGCCGACGCCCACAGCCTCGACGGCGGGGGCCTGCGATGAGCACGCGGGCGCCGCTGCGGATCCTGCACGTGAGCGAGGTGCACTGGGGCGGCGTGGTGACGTTGCTCGAGCACTTCACGGCCGAACAGGCCGCGGCCGGGCACGAGGTGCACGTGCTCGCCCATCCCGACCTGCCCGCCCTCGACCCCGGCGTGCACGTGCACCGCTGGGACGTCGACCGGTCCCGTCCGCAGTCCTTCGTCGGCGCCGTACGACGGCTCCGCGCGCTCGTCCGCGAGCTGGACCCCGACGTGGTGCACCTGCACTCGTTCTTCGCGGGGCTGCTGGGCCGACTGCCCGGTGGGCTGTCGGGGCTGTCGGGCACGGCCACGGTCTACCAGCCGCACGCCTGGTCCGACCACCTGTCCGCGCGCCGGGCGGTGACGGTCGCCGTGCGCGGCTCGGAGCGGCTCTCGGCGCGTCGAACCGACCTGCTGGTGGCCAACTGCCGCGACGAGATCGAGCGTGGCGTCGACCTGGGCGTGCACACACCCGGTCGGCCGATCAGCGTCAGCGTCGACCTCGACCGGTTCCGTCCTCCCACCGCGGAGGAACGCACCGCGGCACGACGCTCGCTCGGCCTGGGCGACGACCGGGTGGCGCTGGTGCTGGGGCGACTGGCCCGGCAGAAGGGCCAGGACCTCCTGCTCCCCGTATGGGCACGGACGCGGCCCGAACGCACCACCCTGGCCCTGGTCGGCCCCGGTGACCTCGACTGGGCCCGGGCCCACGCCGGCGAGCAGTGGGGCCGCACCGTGCTGGCGCCCGGAGGTACCGACGACGTGCTGCCGTGGCTGTGGGCGGCCGACGCCCTGGTGCTCTGCTCGCGCTACGAGACCGTGGCGCTGGTGGTCGCGGAGGCGATGTCGGTGGGCCTGCCCGTGGTGGCCACCGCTGTCGACGGGGTCGCCGAGGTGCTGGTGGAGGGTGACGAGCCCGCGGCAGGCGCCGTCGTACCGCTCGACGACATGGACGGGCTGGTGGCTGCCCTGACCCGCCTGCTGGACGATCCCGAGCAGCACCGCCGGGAGTCGGCCGCGGGCCCGGTGCGCGCGGCCCAGCGGTTCGCCCCGGGGGCCGTGGCCGGCCGCCTGGTGGCTGCCTACCGAGAAGCGATCGACCGTGCCCGCGCTGCGGGCCACACGACGGAGAGCCGATGACCAGCACCCGCCCCACCTTCCTCGTCGTCGGCGCGGCCCGCTGCGGCACCACCGGACTGGTCGAGGGGCTGCGCTCGCACCCCCAGGTCTTCGTGACCGACCCCAAGGAGCCGCACTACTTCGCGCTGCACGGGCGCGGCGCCCACTTCACCGCCCCGGGCGACGAGCACACCATCAACAAGGTGGCGGTCACCGAGCGTGAGGCCTACCTGGCGCTCTACCCGCAGCAGCACGACTTCGTGGCCCTCGGCGACGCCTCGGTCTCGACCATGTACTACCACGAGCACGCCCTGCCCGAGGTGCTCGCGATGAACCCCGACATGCGGCTCGTGGTGATGCTGCGCGAACCCGTCGAGCGCGCCTTCTCCAGCCACCAGTACATGCGGGCGCGCGGCCTCGAGCCGGTCGAGGACTTCCTGTCCGCGGTGGCGCTCGAGGACGAGCGCAAGGCGGCCGGCTGGCACCACATCTGGCACTACACGTCGATGAGTCGCTACGCCGACTCCCTGGCCGCGCTGCGGGCCGCGGTGCCCGCCGAGCAGCTCGGGATCTGGTTCTTCGACGACCTCAACAGCGACTACGAGAAGACCGTCGGGCAGATCCTGCGCTTCATCGGGGCGCCCCCGGTCGAGGGCGAGGCCTCGGGCGTGCCCAGGGTCAACGTCTCGGGCCAGCCCAAGTACGCACCGGTGCACCGCGCGATCGGCTGGGCCACCGGCAACGAACGCATCCGTAGCTTCGTCAAGGAGCACACGTCCTATCGGTTCCGGGAGCGGATCCGGCGTTCGGTGCTGCAGAGCGATCCGTTGCCGGCCGGGGCCCGCGAGCGGCTGGAGCCGCTGTTCGTCGACGACCTGCGGCGCACCCGCGAGCTGGTCGAGGGTCCGATGCCGGCCTGGCTGGCAGGCGGTCCGGTGCGATGAGGATCCTGCAGCTGCACAACCACCACGCGTCCCTGGGTGGGGCGATGGAGGTGCTCGCCCACGAGGGCGAGCTGCTCGCCGGGGCCGGGCACGACGTGCAGCAGTACACCTTGGAGGCCGCCGACGAGATGGGCCTCTCGCCGCTGCGGGCGGGAGCCAAGGCAGTGTGGAACGTCGAGGCCCAGCGGGAGACCACGCGCCGGATCCGCAGCTTCCGACCCGATGTCGTGCACGTGCACACGCCGTTCCCGCTGATGTCGCCGTCGGTCTTCCGGGCGGCCCACGCCGCGGGGGTGCCCGCGGTGACCACGCTGCACAGCTACCGCTGGTCGTGCGTCGTGGGCACCTGTGTGCGCGACGGCCGGATCTGCGAGGACTGTGTCGGGTCACGGCTCAAGCTCCCCGGGATCAGGCACGCGTGCTACCACGACAGCCGGATGGCGACCACGGCCCTGACCCTCGGCCTCACCGTGCACCGGGCGGTCGGCACCACCCACCGCGCCGTCACCCGCTACCTCACCCTCACCGACTTCGCCCGGCGGCTGATGATCCGCGACGGCTACCCGGCCGACCGGATCCAGGTGAAGCCCAATTCGGTCCCCGACCCCGGCACCGCGGGGCGGCGTACCGACGGCACCCGTGAGCTGTTCTTCGCGGCCCGGCTGATCGACATCAAGGGCGTGCGCACCCTGCTCGACGCCTGGGCTCGGGTACCTGACCGTGAGGCCTCCGGGGTGCGCCTGGTGATCGCCGGCGACGGCGAGCTGCGCCCCCTGGTCGACGCCGCAGCGGCCGCCGACCCGACCATCGAGGTGCTCGGCTGGGTCGGGGAGGACGAGGTCACCGACCGGATGCGCGACGCGGAGGTCGTGCTGGTGCCTTCGGAGTGGTACGAAGGCCTGCCGCTCGTGATCCTGCGCAGCCTGGCGGTGGGCACGCCGCTGCTGGTCGCCGACCTGGAGAACTTCAGCGAGGACGTGCTCGCCGACGGTGTCGGCTGGAGCTTCCGCACGGGAGACCCGGCCTCGCTGGCCGTGGAGCTGGAGCGGATCGTGGCCGCGCCCGGCCGGGCGGCGGCCCTGCGCGAGGCCGCTCGGGACAGCTACGAGCGGCGCTACTCGCCCGAGGTCGACCTGGCTCGGCTCGAACAGGTCTACCGGGACGTCACGGCGGGGTGAGCCGGTGACGGGGGAGCCGTGGCTGAGTCGTCGGGACGCGTTGCGTGCCGGCGCCGCCGCGGCCGGTCTGTTCACGGTGGCGTCGTGCTCGACCCCCGCCGCACCCTCCGGCGACCGCCCGACCCGCACCCAGGGCCCGAGCCCGACCCCCTCCCTGGACGGCCCCACCGGCCCGGGGCGGCTGGTGCGCTGGGACCCCGCCCCCGCCGACGCGCTCGTGGACGCCTTCGGCGTGGTCACCCACCTGCACTTCGCGGGCAGTCCCTATGCCGACCACGACGCCGTCCTGCGGTGGCTGGGCCTGCTCGGTGCGCGCCACGTGCGCAACCGGCTGGCACCGCAGGCCGACGTGCTGGACGCCTTTGCGCGGATGGCCACGCAGGGGATCGACGTGCAGGCGGTGTGCGGTGCCCTCGGCGACGAGCAGTCGATGGACCTCCTGATGGACACCGTCGTCCGGCGCTACCCCGACCCCGGGGCGGTGTTCTCGGCGTTCGAGGGAATCAACGAGCCCAACAACGACGGGGTGCCCTGGGTCGCGGAGACCCGGCAGAAGACCATCGAGCTCCGCCGGGCCCGGGATGCGCGTGGCCTCGGTGGCATCCCGCTGGTGGCGCCCTCGCTGGCCCGGGTGACGGCAGGCGGGGTCGAGGGCGCCGACACCCTCGCCCAGGCGGCGAGCCTCGGGGACCTGAGTGCCTACGTGGACTTCGGCAACATGCACGTCTACCCGCGCGGGCTGCCCCCCAGCGAGGACATCGACTACTTCGCCCGGTGCGCCGCGCTGGTCAGCGGCAGCCGGCCGGTGATGTGCACGGAGGGCGGCTACTTCACCGCCGTCGACTACCAGGGCGGCGCGTTCCCGGTGCCCCCCGCAGTCTCCGCGGCCTACACGCCCCAGATGCTGCTCGAGCACTGGAACGCCGGCACGGCCCGGTTCTTCCGCTACGAGCTCTTCGACGATCCGGGGCTCGGGGACGTCGACCGGGAGGCCGCCTTCGGGATGGTCGGCTCCCTCGACCTGGCCGGGGCCGCACTGAACGTCCCCAAGCCCGACTTCGTGACCGTACGGCGGCTGCTCGCCGCATGCGCCGATCCCGGCCCGGCCTTCACGCCGCCCCCCGTGCAGATGTCGCTGCGCGGGCCGGACGACCTGCGCTCGGCCCTGTTCGCGCGCCGCGACGGGACGCTGGTGGTGTGTGTCTGGCTCGACCGGCCGATCTACGACCCTGATTCGCGCCGGCTGCTCGTCGATCCCACCGAACTGGTCTGGACGGCTGAGCTCGGGCTCCCGGAGAAGCGCGCGGTGACCGTGCAGCCGCTCATGTCGACGGCTCCCCCGGTGCGGCACGCACGGGTACGGCGCCTCTCGGTCGACCTGCCGAGCGGCGTCTCGCTGCTCACCGTCGCTCCGCGCTGAGCAAAATTTTGAGAAACCCCAGTCGAAATGACCCGGATGGGCCAGATTTGGCCACTGGGGTAGTCAGCCCCTACCCTAGCAACTTCGCCCATACCGGGCATACCGGACAGATCGGAGTTCCCGCGTGAGCGTGATGTCGACGAACGCAAGCCGACGCGCCGTCCTGGCTGCAGGTGCGGCCACGGGTGCGGTGGTCGCCACCGGGGTCCAGTCGCCCGCCGCCTCGGCGGCACTGGTCAGGGTGCGTCCCAGCCCGGCTCATGCCCTCGTCAATGCCTTCGGCATCGACATCCACCTCAACCACCAGAAGTCGGCGTACGGCAACCACGCGCAGGTGGCGCACTGGCTCACCAAGCTCGGCGTGCGGCACGTGCGCAGCCGGCTCTCCCTGCTGCCGGGCGTGCTCGACGCGTTCGAGGACCTCGCCAGCCGTGGCATCCGGGTGCAGGGCACCTGTGGTGCGCTCGGTGACCCGCAGAGCATGGACTCGATCATGCGCACCGTGAAGTCCCGCTACACCAACCCCGGCAAGGTGTTCGCGGCCTTCGAGGGCATCAACGAGCCCAACAACGACGGCGTGCCCTGGATCGACGAGACCCGCCAGAAGACCCAGGACCTGTTCGCCGCGCGCGCCAAGTACGGGCTCACCGGCATCCCGATCGTGGCTCCGGCGCTGGCCCGGGTCACCAACGGCGGCGTGCAGGGCGACACCACCTCGGAGCAGGCCGCCAACCTCGGCGACCTCAGCCAGTACGTCGACTTCGGCAACATGCACGTCTACCCGCAGGGCCTCCAGCCCAGCAACGACATCGGCTACTTCCGGGGCTGCTCGCGCAAGGTGACCGCAGACCACCGGATCATGTGCACCGAGGGTGGCTACTTCACCGCGATGGGCTACCACGGCGGCCCCAACCCGGTGCCCGAGAAGGTGGCGGCCAGCTATGCGCCGCAGGCGCTGCTCGAGCACTGGATCGCCGGGACCACCCGGTTCTTCCGCTACGAGCTGCTCGACGACCCTTCGCCCTCCTCCACCGACCGTGAGGGCACCCTGGGCATGATCCGCACGGGCGGCACCTGGCGCCCGAAGCCCGACTTCGCGCCGATGCGGCACCTGCTGCACGCCTTCGCCGACCAGGGCCCGGCCTTCGCGCCGCGCCCGCTGGACATCAACATCACCGGCCGGCCCTGGGGCTTCCGGCACGCGGTGTTCGCCAAGCGCAACGGTCAGCACATCATCGCGATGTGGCTGGACCGCAAGATCTACGACCCGAGGTCGCGGAAGATGGTCGTGGGCAGCCTCAGCTCGGCGCTGGGCTCGGTCCACATCGAGCTCGGAGCCCGCCGGGACGTACGCGTGAAGCACCTCAACACCCTGGGGGCCACGACCTACCGCAGGAACACCCGCTCGTTCGGCGTCGGCCTCCCGGCCGGGGTCACCCTGGTCAAGCTCGGCTGAGCCGGCTCACACCCACCTCGCCAGGCTGGCCAGTGGGGGCGGGAGAGCAGCCGCGAGGCCGCACTCCCGCACCGCACTGCCCTCAGGGGAGAGGTGCGAAACGGATGCCGCGGTGGTACTTGCCACCGAACCGGCTGCCGTCGGTCACGAACCACACGCCGCTGGCGGTGGCCAGGATCCCGTAGCCGCCGGACTGCTGCGGCATCACCGGGTTCCAGTCGAGCGCCTTGCCGGTGGTCGGGTCGACCGCGCCACCGCCGAGCCGGTTCACCGAACCCGGGCCGGCCGAGTCCTGGCCGAACGGGTTGTCCAGCCACCGGCTGTGGCCCTGCACGTAGATCGCGGCACCCGTGACGGCCACCGACTTCAGCGAGTCACCACCGGTGTAGTTGATCCAGGTGGGCTGGGTCGGCGACAGGGTGCCGGTCTCGAAGCGGCTCACCGAGTCACAGGTCTGGAAGCCGCGCTGGCCGTTCTGGTACATGTAGCCGAACGACGCCAGGGCGAAGTAGGAGCTGTCCGGGGCGAAGTCGACGTCCTGCACGTAGGCGATCGCGTTCTTGCGGGTCGAGGAGCAGTTGAGCCCGAACGGCGCGTAGTGCCACGACGAGAGCGTCGCCTGCGTCGCACCCAGGTCGAGCATGAAGACCCGCGGCCTGGCGACACCGTCGACGGTGAGGAAGTTGCCCACCGCGACCAGGTGCTGGCCGTCGGGGCTGATGTCGAACTTGAAGACCTGCGCCGAGTTGCTGTTGGGCAGTCGGCCGCCGACCACGACCGGCATGTAGGCGGTGAGCTTGCCGGTGTCCGGGTTGAGCGCCGCGAGCCGCTTGGCGAAGGTGCCGGCGATGATCAGCTGACCGTCGTGCATCTCCATGTCGCTCACCCGGCCACCCTTGAACGGGGGCTTGAAGTTCGGGTCGAGCGCGCCGGTGGCCAGGTCGAGCTTGGCGATCGTCGGGCGGGCCACGCCGTTGACGTTCTTGAAGCCTCCACCGATGTAGACGGAGGTGCCGTCGGAGAGCACCGACCACACGTCGCCGTCGACGTCCGGGTGGAACGTGCTGTTCATCGCGCCCGTGGTCGCGTTGAACGCGAACACGTTGGAGCGCGAGAACTGGGTGGTCCGGGTGCCGTTCTCGACGGTGCTGAAGCGACCGCCGACCACCATCAGGTTGCCGGCCTCGGCGATCGAGTAGGCGACCGGCTTCTGCTGGCCCGGCACCACCACGAGGTGTGGAGTCCAGGTGACCGCGGTCGAGCTGACGACGGTCGGGTGGGTGTAGTCGGATGCGGTGGCGGCGGCCGGAACGGCCAGCAACGCACAGGTCGCGACGGCCACGAGGCGCGCGACGGAAATCTTCTTCATTTGTGTTCTCCCCATTGGTGTCACCGTCGCACCCCCGCGACGGGTCCGTTCCAGCCTAGGTCGGGCGTCCGGTGCTGTCGGTAGCCAGAACTGACGGTCGGACCCCAGAGGCTGCGAGGCACCGAACCCCAGTACGGCGATGGTCAGGACGGGGTGGGTCCGCTGGCCCGGCCGGTGGCCCTCGCTGACCGGCCGGACGACCAGGCCGGGCGTGGTCGCCGCCGTGAGAGGCTTGCCCCCGTGACTGACTTCGACCTGACTGCACCTCCGGCCGCGGCCGCCACCGACGACCACCTGCTCGCCGCCTGGCTGGCCGACGCTGCCGGTCAGCGGCTCCTGGAGGTCCGTGCCGAGGGGCTCGAGGGCCGCGAGCTGAAGGACGCCGGTGACCGGGCCGCCCACGAGCTGCTGATGACGTTGCTCGCCGAGCACCGGCCCGACGATGCGGTGCTCTCGGAGGAGGGCAAGGACGACAAGGCCCGGCTGCTGGCCGACCGGGTGTGGATCGTCGACCCGCTCGACGGCACCCGCGAGTTCTCCGAGCCGCCTCGCGACGACTGGGCCGTGCACGTGGCGCTGTGGTCGTCGGCCGACGGAGGGGAGCTGATCGCGGGCGCCGTCGCGCAGCCGGCCCTGGGCGAGACGTTCCACACCGGCCAGCCGCCCGTCGTACCCCCGCGGACGTCGACCCGACCGCGGATCGCGGTCTCCCGCACCCGTCCACCGGCCTTCGTGCAGGCGCTGGCCGAGGAGATCGACGCCGAGCTGGTGCCGATGGGCTCGGCCGGGGTGAAGGTGATCTCGGTGACCCGCGACCTGACCGACGCCTACGTGCACGCCGGTGGGCAGTACGAGTGGGACTCCGCGGCACCGGTGGCGGTCGCCCGCGCGGCCGGCCTGTTCACCTCGCGCGTCGACGGCTCGCCGCTGCGCTACAACCAGGACGACGTGTCGCTGCCCGACCTGATCGTGTGCCGTCCCGAGCTCGCCGACCGGATCGTCGAGTTCGTCCGCCGCCACGGCACCGACTGACCCGGGGACGGGCCAGGCCTGACCTCGTGAACACCGCTGCGATCCGGCACGTCCTGCTCGACGCGGACGGCGTGCTGCAGGGCCATGCCGCGGGGTGGGTGCCGGCCACCGCGCGGTGGCTGGGGGACCGGGCCGAGGAGTTCCTCGGGCGCGCGTTCGTGCTGGAGGAGGACGACCTGGTCGGCGGCGACGACTTCATGCTCCCGCTGGCCGACCTGCTCGTGGACTACGGCGTGGACGTCGACGTGGATGAGTTCCACGCCGCCGTGTGGCACGACATCGCAGTCGACCCGTGGACGCTCGACCTCGTCGCGCGGATCCGCGCCTCGGGCCTGGGCGTCCACCTCGGCAGCAACCAGCGGCCACGCCGCGCCGAGCACATGCGCCACGAGCTCGGGTACGACGAGCTGTTCGACCACTCCTTCTACTCGTGCGAGCTGGGCGTGGCCAAGCCGGCGCCGGCGTTCTTCCGGGCCGTCGTCGACCGGCTCGGGGTCACACCCGGGCAGGTGCTCTTCGTCGACGACCTCGAGGTCAACGTGGCCGGCGCCCACGAGGCCGGGCTGGTCTCCGTGCACTGGCACCTCGACCACGGTCGCGAGCGGCTCTCCGGCCTGCTCGCCGAGCACGGGGTGCTGACCGGCTCCTGAGGCCGGAGAGGCTGGCCGACGGCCTGCGTTCACCCTCCGTTCCCCGAAGTCACCGCTCGGGCCATGTCGGCATGATCCGTTGTGACCAGGTGCCCACAGGGCCCCCGATTTTGTTGGTCCGTCACCGCTGATCTGTTCAGGTGTCGTTCACGCCGCACGGCGTGATCGTTCGCCCGTCGTCCCGACGATTCCCGCGTCCCAAGTCCCCCGACCGGAACGCCGAGGATGACGACCCAACCAGTCATTGACCTGCCCGAGGCAGGCGATTCGCCCCGCCGGCTCTCCCGCAGGGCCACCGGGGCCGACGCCGTCTTCGAGAACGGTGCCCGTGCCGTGGGCGCGTCCGTGCTGATCATCACCGGCGGGGTCGGGCTGTTCCTGGCCTGGCAGGCCTACCCGACGCTGCAGCACTACGGTTGGTCGTTCTTCACCCAGACCGCGTGGGAGCCCGAGTCGGACACCCTCGGTATCGCCGCGGTGCTGGTGGGCACCCTGGAGGTCGCCCTGGTGGCGATGTTCTTCGCGTTCCCGCTGGCCGTGCTCACCGCGCTGTTCATCAGCGAGTACGCGCCGGCCGGGCTCAAGCCGACCCTGGTGTCGCTGGTGGACCTGATGGCCGCGGTGCCCTCGATCGTCTACGGCCTGTGGGGCTTCTTCCTGGTGATGCCGCACGCGGCCGCGTTCGCGCTGTGGCTCCAGCAGCACTTCGGCTGGATCCCGATCTTCGCGGTGAACGACACCGACCCGAACGCCGCCGTGTGGGACTCCAGCCGCTACATCGCCAGCGCCTTCTGTGCCGGGATCGCGGTCGCCATGATGGTGATGCCGATGTCGTGCGCGGTGATGCGCCAGGTGTTCTCGCAGGCGCCGATGGGGGAGCGCGAGGCCGCGCTCGCCCTGGGCTCCACCCGGTGGGGAATGGTCACGACCGTGGTGATCCCGTTCGGCCGCGGCGGCATCATCGGCGGCACCATGCTCGGCCTGGGCCGGGCCCTCGGCGAGACCATCGCCGTGGTGCTCATCGTCTCGCCGGCCTTCGAGATCAAGCCGCGGATCCTCGAGATCGGCACGGTCACGGTGAGCTCGCTGATCGCCGGCCGCTTCGGCGAGGCCAGCGCCTCCCAGCTCTCGGCGCTGCTGGCCGCCGGCTTCGTGTTGTTCATGATCACCCTGGTGGTCAACACGCTCGCGGCTGTCATCGTCAACCGCAGCCGCTCCGGCGCCGGGACGGACGCCTGATGACCGCGGTGCAGGAGACCGGACGCACGGTGCTGCCGACGTACGACGACGACGCGCCCCCGGCCGTCCCTCGGGCCGGCCTCGGCGGCAGCACCCCGGAGGACCGCTTCACCCGGGTCGGGTCGTGGGTCGCCGGGCTGGCGCTGGCCTGGCTGATCACGCAGCGGCTGCTGCCGCTGGGCGGGCTCGCGTGGCTGCTGGTCGTCTGGTTCGTCGCCGGCCTCGCGGTCACCGCGGTGACCGCGGCGATGACCGGCACCCGGATCGACGTCGCCGACCGGCTGGCGGGCGCGATCGTGACCGGTGCGGCCCTGGTCGTGGGCGCGGCGCTGCTCAGCACCCTGGTCTTCGTGGTCTCCAAGGGCTGGCGGCCGCTGCTGCACCCGAGCTTCTTCCTCGACGACATGACCGGCGTCGGGCCCAAGGACGGCCTCGACAAGGGCGGGATCGCGCACGCGATCCTCGGCTCCGCGATCGAGCTCGGCATCGCACTGGTGGTGACCCTGCCCCTCGGCATCGGCACCGCGGTGTTCATGACCGAGGTGGGCGGCGGCTTCGCCCGGGTGGTGCGCACCGTGGTCGAGGCGATGACCGCGCTGCCCTCGATCGTGGCCGGCCTGTTCATCTACTCGGTGCTGATCGTGGCGCTCGGCTACCCCCGCTCCGGGCTCGCCGCCGCGATGGCGATCTCGGTGATGATGCTGCCGATCATCGCGCGCTCCGCCGACGTGGTGCTGCGCGTCGTCCCCGGTGGGTTGCGGGAGGCCAGCCTGGCCCTCGGTGCCAGCCGGTGGCGCACCGTCTGGCACGTCGTGCTGCCGACCGCCCGACCCGGTCTGGCCACCGCGGTGATCCTGGGCGTGGCGCGCGGCGTCGGCGAGACCAGCCCGGTGCTGCTCACCTCCGGCGCGGCGTCGTTCACGGTCGTCAACCCCACCGACGGGGTGATGAACTCCCTGCCGCTGTTCATCTACTCCCTGGTGCGCAGCGGCGAGCCGCTGGCCATCACCCGAGCCTTCGGAGCGGCCACCGTCCTGCTGCTCCTGGTGCTCGTGCTCTTCGTGGTGGCCCGGCTCCTGGCCCGCCCGCCCTGCACCCGTTCCCGCGGCAGGTCCCGCCCCCGTCTGCTCGGTGCCGGGTCCCTGCGCCGCCTGTCGAATCGAGTCTCCCGATGATCCGTCGTCGCACCGCACTGGTGCTGCTGCTCACCCTGCTCGCGGTGCTCCCGGGGCTCCCTGCCGCCCAGGCGACCGTCTACTCCCGGATCGAGGGCACCGGCTCGACCTGGTCGCAGAACATCGTGGACCAGTGGATCGCCGACGTGTCCGCCAACGGCATGTCGGTCGTCTACACCGGTGGCGGCTCCTCGAAGGGACGCAAGGACTTCTCGCAGAGCAGCACCGACTTCGCGATCAGCGAGATCCCCTACCAGGGCGTCGACGAGCAGGGCAACGCCGACACCAGCAACGGCCGCGACTACGCCTACCTGCCGATCGTCGCCGGCGGCACCGCCTTCACCTACCAGCTCAAGGTGGGGGGCCAGTACGTGCGCAACCTGCGGCTCTCGGGGGAGACGCTGGCCAAGATCTTCACCAACCAGATCACCAACTGGAGTGACCCGGCGATCACCAGGGACAACAACGGACGGGCCCTGCCCTCGTTGGCGATCACCCCGGTGGTGCGCTCCGACGGCTCGGGTACGACGGCCCAGTTCACCACCTGGATGGACAAGGAGTACCCGTCGATCTGGCGACCGTTCTTCGGCCGCTCCGGGCTGACGTCGTACTACCCGCGCAAGGGCAGGGCCATCGGCCAGGCCGGTTCCGACCAGGTGATGAACACGATCGCCAGCTTCGCCGGCAACGGCACGATCGGCTACATCGAGTACTCCTACCCGATCAACAAGACCGCCGACGACGGCAAGTCCTTCCCCGTGGTCAAGGTGCTCAACAAGGGCGGGTACTTCGTCGAGCCGACCCAGTACAACGTGGCGGTGGCCCTCACCCGGGCCAAGATCAACCACGACCCGAAGTCGCCGCTCTACCTGACCCAGGTGCTCGACGACGTCTACCACGCGACCGACTCGCGGGCCTACCCGTTGTCGTCGTACAGCTACATGATCATCCCGACCGGCGCGGGCGACACCCGGATGACCACGGCGAAGCGACAGACGCTCGCCGACTTCATGTACTACTCGCTGTGCACGGGCCAGTCGAAAGCGGGCAAGTACGGCTACTCGCCGCTGCCGCTCAACCTGGTCAAGGACGGCTTCGACCAGATCGCCATGCTCAAGCAGGCCGACTCGGCGGTCGTGCTGACCAACCGTGATGTCACCAGCTGCAACAACCCGACGTTCGTCAAGGGGAACCTCGCCCGCAACCACCTCGCCGAGATCGCGCCGCTGCCGGCCTCGTGCGACAAGGTCGGGGCGGGGCCCTGCGGCACCGAGACGGGCACGGGCCAGCCGTCCACCGACAGCACCGACGGACCGGGCGTGACGCCCACCGAGGCCGCGTCCGGCGACGGCCCGGGCGGGCCTTCCTCCGCGCCGCCCGGTAGCGGCCCCGGGGGAGCGGTTCCGAGCGGTGGTGAGGCTCCGGCCGCCATCGATCCCGAGACCGGACTGGCCACCGGCACCGACGGCACCGCCAGCACCGGCCAGGCGGTCTACGCCAACCCGACCGAGCTGGTCGCCGACCGCGCCGTCGACACCCGCACCTTCGGTGTCCTCGCCGTCGCCGAGCTGCTCGCCCTGGTGATGCTCCCGGGCCTCCTGCTGGCCTGGGTGCGCCGGCGTCATCCGGGAAGGACGCTGCGATGAGGCGCCCGGCAGCGGCCGGGGCCGTGGCGGCCCTCCTCTCCGCGACGGTGCTCCTCGGCCTGCCGGTGCACGGCGCGACGGCGACTCCGTCCGGCTCCGCCTCGGCCCGCGCAGCGGCCCAGGGCTGGAGCGGGACCAGGACCCTGACCCGCACCTTCACCAACGAGGACGGGTCGACCTACTCCTTCCCGAGCCGCAAGGTCGGCGTGCACGTCGACCAGACGACCGATCTGCGGGGCCGGCAGCGGATCGGCATCAGCTGGACCGGGGCGCAGCCCAGCGGTGCCCGGGCCAGCAACCCGTACGGCGAGAACGGCCTGGCCCAGGAGTACCCCGTCGTGGTGCTCCAGTGCCGTGGGCTCGACGACCCCAGCCTGCCCGCCGACCAGCAGATCTCGCCCGAGACCTGCTGGGCGTCGTCGGTGGCCCAGCGGTCCCAGGTGCAGGTCTCGCCCTCGGCCGCGGTCTGGACCCACGACCTCTACGCCGACCCCGTCGACAAGGGTCGGCTCTCCGGGCTGGACCCGTTCCCCGACGCGACCGTCTGCCCCACCGCGGACACCACCGGCTACGACACCGCCCTGACCCCCTTCCGCGCCGCCGACGGCACCGTCTACCCGGCCTGCGACTCCGCGCACATGCCCCCGGAGGCGGCGGTCGGTGGTGCCGCGCCGCCGGCCGAGATCGCGGCCTTCTCCGACGCCAGGGGGAACGGCTCGGTCAAGTTCGAGGTGCGCAGCGAGGTCGAGAACGAGTCGCTCGGCTGCTCGCACACCGTGGCCTGCTCCGTGGTGGTGATCCCGATCGTCGGCGTCAGCTGTGACCAGCCCGCCTCGCCACCGTCGCTGGCCGACAACGCGTGCCGTCAGACCGGCAACTTCCCCGCCGGGTCGAGCAACTTCGCCAACGACGGCGTGGACGCCGCGGTCTCCCCGGCCCTGTGGTGGACCGCGTCCAACTGGCGCAACCGGTTCGCCGCGCCGATCACGTTCGGCCTGCCCCCCGACACCTGCGACGTGCTCGACCCGCGGGCGCCCACCGGCTTCTACGGCACCGAGCTGCTGGCCCAGGCCGCGCTGCAGTGGTCGCCGGCGTACTGCCTGAAGAAGTCCCGGTTCAAGTTCCAGCACAACCAGATGTCCGACGCCGCGGCCTTCAACCTGATGCTCACCGGCGAGGGCGCCGCCGCGGAGGTCTCCTCGGAGCACGACGCCACCGGCTCCGACCCGGTCGGCTACGCGCCGACGGCCGTCACCGGCTTCGCGGTCGGGTACGTCATCGACCGTCCCGACAACGCCGGTGAGTTCGGTCGGCTCCGGCTCACCCCACGGTTGCTCGCCAAGCTGCTCACCCAGTCCTACCTGGGCTCCGACCTTGGCCGAGGGCACCCCGGCCTCAAGGACAACCCGCTGTCGCTCAACGTCGACCCTGAGTTCCGCAGGCTCAACCCGCACCTCAGCGTGACCGCGCAGGAGGCCGCCGCGACCGTGCTGTCGCTCTCCGAGTCGTCCGACGTCATCTCCACGCTCACCGACTACCTGGCGCACGACCCCGATGCGATGGCCTTCCTCGGCGGCAAGTCGGACCCGTGGGGGATGCGGGTCAACCCGTCCTACCGCGACATCCCGCTGCCGACCGCCACCTGGCCACTGCTGGACACCTACATCCCGACCACCGCCAACTCGTGCCGCCAGGCGAACCCGTCGGTCTACTTCACCCAGCTGGCCGCGCCGGTCACCACGATGCGCAAGATCTCCGAGGCGCTGCTCGACGCCTGGCCGAACGTGCAGACCCGCTGCGACGTCGACCCGGCCTCGGGGCTGTTCAAGCTCGGCAGGATCGACCGCCAGAACTACGGCTCCCGGTTCATGCTCGGCATCGTCAGCCTGGGCGACGCCGCGCGCTACGGCCTGCAGACCGCGGCCCTCCAGACGAAGCCCGGCACGTTCGTGGCGCCCTCGACGGCCGGTCTGGGCAAGGCCGTGGCCCTGGCCGAGCAGCCCGCAGCGCTCGGGCCGTTCGTCATCGACCAGGCCGAGGTCCGCACCAGGGGGTCGGCCTACCCGGGCACCATGGTGGTCTACACGGCGGCCCGCCTGGAGAACCTCGACCGCGCGGACGCGACCAAGGTCGCGCAGTTCATCCGGATCTCCACCACCGAGGGCCAGCAGCCGGGCAGCGGCAACGGCGAGCTGCCCGAGGGCTACCTGCCGTTCGCGCGCACGGGGGTCACCGCGGCGCTGTTCGCGTCGGCCCAGCAGGTCGCCGACGCCGTCGAGCAGCAGCAGCTGCCGGCCACGCCGACACCCACCCCGTCGCCCAGCGCCGAGCCGGCCGGTCCGCCGCCGGGCGGTGACGGACCGGGTCTGCCGGCCGTGGACGAGGGGCCCGGCTCCGTGGAGCCGTCGGCCGCGCCCAGCGCCTCCAGCTCCCCGTCCGCCGTCCCCACCACCGACGCGGCCACCGTGCCGACGTCCGGGGTCACCTCGCCGGTCGGCCGGATGCTGCTCCCGGCGCTGCTCGGGCTGGGCCTCACCGGCGGCCTGATCGCCAGCGGGGTCAGGCTCAGCCTGAGGTTCCGGCGGTGACGGCCGTGGCGGAGCAGCCGACCCAGGGCCGGTCCCAGGGCCCGGCGCGCGAGCCCGTGCCACCCATCCGAGCCCGCCGCAGGCCGCGGGTGTCCCGACCGCCGACCTCCGGCGACGAGACCGCCTCGGTGCTGTCGTCGGTGTTCATGATGGTGGCGATCTTCTCGCTCTGGATGGCCGCCCAGCTGCTGTTCCTCGGCGGGCTCTCCGAGAGCCGTGACCAGGACCTGCTCTACCGAGACTTCCGCACCGAGCTGGCTCTCGGGGTGGGTCCGGTCGGCCCGGTCGCGCCGGTGGGGTCGCCGGTCGCGCTGCTGACGGCCACCTCGATCGGCCTCCAGCAGGTGGTCGTCGAGGGCACCGCCTCGGGTGACCTCCTCGCCGGTCCCGGCCACCGCCGCGACACCGTGCTGCCCGGCCAGGAGGGGGTGTCGGTGGTCTACGGACGTGGGGCCACCTACGGCGCCCCGTTCGCCGCGATCACTCGGCTCGAGCCCGGCGAACCGCTCGAGGTCGTCGTCGGCCAGGGGCGGCTGGTGTTCCACGTGCTCGGCGTACGGCGTGAGGGCGACCCCCTGCCTCCCGCGCCCGAGGCCGGGGTGGCCCGGCTGACCCTGGTGACCGCCGAGGGGGAGGGCCGGCTCGCCGCGATCTCCGCCGGCAGCGCGGTCTACGTCGACGCGGAGGCCGTCAAGGCGTTCCCGGCGCCCGCCGGACGGCCGGTCGCCGTCCCCGAGTCGGAGATGGCGATGGCCACGGACCCGGGAGCGCTACCGCTCCTAGCCCTGTGCCTGGCCCTGCTCCTGGCGGTGACCTTCGGGGTCGTCGTCACCTGCCAACGATGGTCGGCAGTCCTGGTCTGGGTGATCGCCTCTCCGGTGGTGATCGCGCTGTCCTGGGCCTCGACCGACGTGGTGATGCGTCTGCTGCCCAACCTGATCTGAACCCGTTCCACCCATGCAGTTCCCTCTCACCTACAGGAGCACCAGGAAATGTCTGCACGCAAGTCCTTCGCGGGCCTCGTCGCGGCGACCCTCGCCGGTTCGGCCCTCGCTCTCACTGCCTCCCCGGCGTTCGCCGCGGAGCCCGACGACCCGTCGTTCGTGCCCGTGGCGGCCGACCTGATCGGTGTCGGCTCCGACACCATCCAGGGCACCCTGCACCTGCTGGCCGAGGGCTCGGGCTCGACGGCAGGCTGGAACGACCAGCTGCCCCCTCCGGCGGCACGGATCGCCAGCTTCTCCGCCACCGGTGGCGGCAACATCACCCTGCCCGGCGGCGACATCGTGCGCCCGAACGGCTCGGGCGCGGGCAAGGGCCTGCTCTACGGGGCGAGCAACAACACCGACATCGACTTCGCCCGGTCGTCGTCCGCGATCAGCACCACCGAGCAGAGCGCCGGCCTAAAGGCCTTCCCGTTCGCGCTCGACACCCTGAAGATGGCGGTCTCGAAGACCGTCGCCTCGCACGCGCCCACCAGCCTGACCCCGGCCCAGATCCTGGGCATCTACAAGGGTGACTTCACCACCTGGGACCAGGTCGGTGGCACCTCGACGGCGACCATCGCACCGAAGGTCCCGCAGGCCGGCTCGGGCACCCGCTCGTTCTTCCTGGCCCAGCTGCAGACCTTCAACGGCGGCGTCGCGGTCACCCTCGGTGGCAGCGTGGTCGAGGTCCAGGAGCACGACGACACCCCCATCAAGAACGACCCTGACGCGATCGCGCCGTTCTCGGTCGGGCGTGCCGCCCTGCTCGGCAACACCCTGCGCCTCGAGAACGGCTTCTCCGCCGACCGTGCGCTCTACGACGTGGTCCGCGGCACCGACCTGGCCAACCCCACCATCCAGGCGGTGTTCGGTGAGGACGGCTTCGTCTGCTCGACGGCCGCCCGTCCGCTGATCGAGGCGTCCGGCTTCCAGCAGCTCGCCACCCCCGCCCACGGCGGCGTGTGCGGCCAGGCGACCGACGTGGCCACCAGCAACTTCACGCTGAACCGGCAGGTGGTCACCACCACCAAGCTCGCCGGCAGCAACCCCAAGGCCGGCACCGTCCACCTGGTGGCGACCGTCACCGGCAGCACCGCCCCCGACGGCGCGGTCACCTTCCTGCAGGGCAGCACGGTCGTGAAGTCCGGTGTCCCGCTGGTCCAGGGCAAGGCGAGCGTCGACGTCAAGGGCGTCACCGGTGGCGGCCACAGCTACACGGCCAACTTCGTGCCCGCGGGCGGCAGCGCCTTCGAGCCGTCGACCGCCAAGGTCACCGTGGTGTCGCGCAAGGCAGCCAAGATCTCCGAGACCTTCCCGGCGGCGACCGTGAAGGGCAAGCCCGGCAAGGGCACGGTCAGCGTGGCGGCCGTCGGCTCCAGCACCAAGCCCACCGGCACGGTGAAGCTGAAGCTCGGCGCCAAGACCCTGTCGAGCAAGAAGCTGGCGAACGGCAAGGCCACCTTCACGCTGCCCAAGCTCGCCAAGGGCAAGCGCACCCTCACGATCGTGTACTCCGGTGACGCCAAGGTCATCGGCGGTAGCAAGACGTTCACGATCATCCAGAAGTAGCGCACTCCTGAGCCGGGTGGGGGGGGGGGCGGCGGGGCGCGGGCCCCCCCCCCCCCCCCCAGCCGCAACCAGAAGGCCCCCCACCCCACCA
>JBBQRV010000010.1:0-33289 GCA_038214475.1 Propionibacteriales bacterium
GAGGTCGAGCCGACCCTGACTCCCGACGAGATCACCTTCCTGGCCAAGCCGTGGGTGACGCTGGTGTGGGACGACCCGGTGAACCTCATGTCCTACGTGTCCTACGTGTTCCAGAAGTACTTCGGCTACGACAAGGCCAAGGCCGAGAAGCTGATGCTCGAGGTGCACAACGACGGCCGGTCGGTGGTCAGCACCGGCACCCGCGAGGAGATGGAGCGCGACGTCCAGGCCATGCACGAGTACGGCCTGTGGGCGACCATGGAACGCGCCTCGTGAGCGGCTTCGCCCGGCACCGTCGCAGCGGTCTGGTGATCGCCAACTTCACCGGCTTCGAGGCCGACCTGATGCGCTCGCTGGCCTCCCAGATCGTGGAGCTGCTGCGCAACGAGCGTGCGGTGCCCGACGACGCCCGCGACCCGTTCGAGGCGCTGATGGACTTCTCCGGGCCGACAAGCGAGCCCGAGGACCCGGTGCTGGCCCGGCTCTTCCCGACTGCCTACCCCGAGGACGAGGAGGCGGCCGCGGAGTTCCGGCGGTTCACCGAGGGCGGCCTGCGCGACGGCAAGGCGGCGGCCGCCTCGGCGATCATCGACGCGCTGGAGGAGGCGGGGCTGCCGCCCGAGCTCACCGAGGACGGGCTGCACTTCGACGTCGAGCTGACCGGGCCCGAGGCGGAGACCTGGCTGCGCTCGTTCACCGACATCCGGCTCGCGCTGGCCACCCGGCTCGAGGTCGAGGAGGGCGACGAGGAGTACTGGTACTCGCTGCCCGACGACGACCCGCGTGCCCAGGCCCACGACATCTACGAGTGGATCGGCTACCTCCAGGAGACCCTGGTCGCCGCCCTGGTCGACTGAGCCGACGCCGATCCCCGAGTACGTCGCCGCCCTGCGCCGCCACATCGGCACCGCGCCGCTGTGGCTGCCCGGCGTCACCGCGGTGATCCTGCGCGACGGCGCGGCTGGCCCGGAGCTGCTGCTGGTACGGCGCGCCGACAACGGCCGCTGGGCGCTGGTCACCGGCATCGTGGACCCGGGCGAGGAACCCGCGACGGCGGCGTGCCGCGAGGCGCTGGAGGAGACCGGCGTGGAGATCCGCGTCGAGCGGCTGGCCTCGGTGTCGGTGGACGGCCCGCAGACGCACTACAACGGCGACGTCGCCACCTACCTGGACCACACCTTCGCCTGCACCTGGCTCGCCGGGGAGGCGCACGTGGCCGACGACGAGTCCGTCGACGTCGGCTGGCGTCTGCTCGACGACCTGCCCGACCTGGGTTCGTCGATGCGCGAGCGGCTCGACGCGGCCCTGTCCGGGGAGTCGGCCGCCCGCTTCCGGTGCTGACCGACCACCTAGGCTGGACCGGTGCTGACCATCGACCAGGCGACGTACGACGCGATCGTCGCCCACGCCAAGCGCGACCATCCCGACGAGGCCTGTGGCATCGTCGCCGGCCCCGAGGGCAGCGACCGGCCCGAGCGGCTGGTCGAGATGGTCAACGCCGCCGGCAGCCCGACGTTCTACGAGTTCGACTCCACCGAGCTGCTCGCGCTCTACAAGCAGATGTGGGCCCGCGACGAGGAGCCGGTGGTGGTCTACCACTCCCACACGGCCACCGAGGCGTACCCCAGCCGCACCGACATCGGCCTCGCCAGCGAGCCCGGGGCGCACTACGTGCTGGTCAGCACACGCGAGCACGGGAATACTGAGGGCCCCGTGGAGTTCAGGTCCTACAGAATCATCGACGGTGCGGTGACCGAGGAAGAGGTCACCGTCGTCCCCGAACTGAGCAGGAGTGAAGCCTGATGGCCATCGAGGTCCGCATCCCCACGATCCTCCGCACCTACACCGGCGGTGAGAAGGCCGTGTCCGGCGAGGGCGCGACGCTCACGGTCCTGATCGACGACCTAGAGGCCAACCACCCCGGCCTGAAGGACCGTCTCATCGACGGCGCTGACCTGCGCCGCTTCGTCAACGTCTACATCAACGACGAGGACGTCCGCTTCATCGGCGGGCTCGATGCCACGCTCGCCGACGGCGACCAGGTCGTCGTGCTGCCGGCCGTCGCCGGCGGCTCCTGAGCCGCACCTCCGACACCTGGTGAGCCCTCGGCCCCGCCGAGGGCTCTCAGGACGGCGCCCCACCGAGGGGCCGGGCGCCGTAGGGTGCGGACATGGAGCCGTCCACCACCGCACGCCGTACCTACCTTCTCGTGGACGGCGAGAACATCGATGCCACGCTCGGCATCACCGTGCTCAACCGGCGCCCGGAGCCCGAGGAGCGCCCGCGCTGGGAGCGGGTGACGGAGTACGCCGAACAGCTGTGGAACCAGCCGGTGACCGCGCTGTTCTTCCTCAACGCCTCCAGCGGCCAGCTACCGACCACGTTCGTGCAGGCCCTGCTGGCGATGAGCTACCGACCGGTGGCACTCTCGGGCCGGGCCGACCAGAAGGTCGTCGACATCGGCCTCCAGCGCACCATGGACGCGCTGGTCGAGCGCGACGCCGACGTGCTGCTGTGCAGCCACGACGGTGACTTCGTCCCCCAGGTGAAGGCGCTCATCGACGGCCGGCGCCGGGTCGGCGTGATCGCGCTGCGCGAGTTCGTCAACACCCAGTTCACCGCCCTCGGGGTGGAGATCCACGACCTCGAGGACGACGTCGCGGCGTTCAACGTGTCGCTGCCGCGGGTGCGGATCATCTCGCTCGAGGACTTCGACCCCCTCACCTTCCTGCGCTGACGCTTCGCCAGGCCTGCGCCGACCCTGGGCCGACCCTGGGCTGACCCTGGGCTGACCCTGGGCGGACGCGGTCGGCGACCCCCGAGCCCGGGTGGCATGCTTGGAGCCATGCGCTTCGACAACCTGCTCTCCTCAGTCGGCGGGACCCCGCTGGTGGGCCTGCCGAGGTTGTCCCCGAGCGCCGACGTCAGGCTGTGGGCCAAGCTCGAGGACCGCAACCCCACCGGATCGATCAAGGACCGGCCGGCGCTGAAGATGATCGAGCAGGCGGAGAAGGACGGCTCGCTGCGGCCGGGGCAGACGATCCTGGAGCCCACCTCCGGCAACACCGGCATCTCGCTGGCGATGGCGGCCAAGCTCAAGGGCTACCGGATCGTGTGCGTGATGCCCGAGAACACCTCCGAGGAGCGCCGCCAGCTGCTCCGGATGTGGGGCGCCGAGATCGTCAGCAGCCCCGCCGCCGGCGGCTCCAACGAGGCGGTCCGGGTCGCCAAGCGGGTCTCCGCGGAGCATCCCGACTGGGTGATGCTCTACCAGTACGGCAACGCCGCCAACGCGCTCTCGCACGAGGAGGGCACCGGGCCCGAGCTGCTCGCCGACCTGCCCTCGATCACGCACTTCGTGGCCGGGCTCGGCACCACCGGCACGCTGATGGGCGTGAGCCGGTTCTTCCGGGCGCACAAGCCCGACGTACGCATCGTCGCGGCGGAGCCCCGCTACGGCGAGCTCGTCTATGGCCTGCGCAACCTCGACGAGGGCTTCGTGCCCGAGCTGTACGACGCCTCCCTGATCGACTCCCGGTTCTCGGTGGGCCCGCGCGACGCCGTACGTCGGGTACGCGAGCTGCTGGAGCTGGAGGGCATCTTCGCGGGGGTCTCGACCGGCGCCATCCTGCACGCCGCGCTGGGCCAGGCGGCCAAGGCAGTCAAGGCGGGTGAGCGCGCCGACATCGCGTTCGTGGTCTGCGATGGCGGCTGGAAGTACCTGTCCACGGGCGCCTACGAGGGCACCGTCGACGACGCCGAGGACCGGCTCGAAGGGCAGCTCTGGGCATGATCTACGAGCTGGCCAGCACCGTGATCGTGCCCGCGGCCAAGGCCTACTGGCGTCCGACTGTCGAGGGCCTCGACAATGTGCCCCGCTCCGGCGGGGTGCTGATCGCCAGCAACCACCTGGCGTTCACCGACAGCGTGGTGATCCCGATCCTGGCGCCGCGCAAGGTGGTGTTCCTGGCGAAGAAGGACTACTTCGAGGGCACGGGGATCAAGGGCCGGCTGATCAGGGCGTGGTTCGAGGCCATCGACATGGTGCCCGTCGACCGTGACGACACCAAGGCGGCCATCGACTCCCTCGACATCGCGCTCGACGTGCTGCGCCGCGGCGAGGCGTTCGGCATCTATCCCGAGGGCACCCGCTCGCGCGACGGCCGCCTCTACCGGGGCCGCACCGGGGTGGCCCACCTGGCGCTGACGGCCGGCGTACCCGTGGTGCCGGTGGGGGTGCAGGGCACCCAGGACATCCAGCCGGCCGGGTCGCGGGGACTCAAGCGTGCCAAGGTGACGGTGCGGTTCGGCGCCCCCCTCGACTTCGCGGGGCGCTTCGACGGCGTGCCGCTCGGGCGGGCCCGGCGCGAGGTGACCGACGAGATCATGGCCGCGATCCAGGCGCTGTCCGGCCAGGAGGCCGCGGGTCGCTACAACGACCACGCGGCCTCGCCCACGGCGTGACCGCTCGGACGTGACGATCGTCGCAGGTGACCTGCGTCGCCATCTGCGGCGATCTGTCCGGTGCGACCGTTAGATTGGCGCCCGTGGCACAACGACCCATCGGCATCTTCGACTCCGGCTTCGGTGGGCTCACCGTGGCCCGCTCGGTGATCGACCAGCTGCCGCACGAGTCGATCCGCTACCTCGGAGACACTGCCCGTCAGCCCTACGGCCCCAAGCCGATCGCCGAGGTGCGGGAGTACGCGCTGGAGTGCCTCGACCACCTCGTCGCCCAGGACGTCAAGGCCCTGGTGATCGCCTGCAACAGCGCCAGTGCCGCGATGCTGCGCGACGCGCGGGAGCGCTACGACGTCCCAGTGGTGGAGGTCATCTACCCCGCCACCCGGCGCGCGGTGGCGGCCAGCGCCAGCGGGCGGATCGGCGTGATCTGCACCGCCGCGACCGCCGAGTCCCGCGCCTACGACGACGCCTTCGCGGCCGCCCCGCAGGTCGAGCTGTTCACCCGTGCCTGCCCCCGCTTCGTCGACTTCGTGGAGCAGGGAGTGACCGGCGGCGACGAGCTGCTGGCCGTGGCGCACGAGTACCTCGACCCGTTGCGCGACCACGACATCGACACCCTGATCCTGGGCTGCACCCACTACCCGCTGCTCACCGGCGTGCTGTCGCTCGTGATGGGCGACGGCGTGACCCTGGTCAGCAGCGCCGAGGAGTGCGCGAAGGACGTCTACAAGATGCTGGCCCGCGAGGGCCTGATGCGTCCCGACGGCGAGCCCACGCACGTGTTCCAGACCACCGGCAGCCCGGCAGAGTTCGAGCGGATCGGGCGTCGGTTCCTCGGGCCCGAGCTGCACATGGCCAGCCAGTTCGCCGGGGGTCTCGCATGAGCGGGCTGAGACTCACCGTCGTCGGCTGCTCCGGCTCCTTCCCGGGTCCGGACAGCCCGGCGAGCTGCTACCTCCTCGAGGCGGAGCACGACGGGCGGCTCTGGCGGATCCTGCTCGACCTGGGCAACGGCGCCCTGGGCGCCCTGCAGAAGTACGTCGACCCGTTGACCCTCGACGCGGTGCTGCTCAGCCACCTGCACGCCGATCACTGCCTCGACCTGTGCGGCTACTACGTGCTGCGCAAGTACCACCCCGCCGGTGCGGCCCCGCCCCTGCCGGTGTGGGGGCCGGCAGGCGCCGCGGAGCGGATGGCCCACGCCTACGACCTTCCGGTGGACCCCGGCATGACCCACGAGTTCAGCTTCCGTGACCACCCGGTGGAGCCGTTCACGGTCGGCCCGTTCACGGTGCAGGCGGTCCCCGTCGTGCACCCGGTGCCGGCGTACGCCTTGCGGGTGAGCGCGCACGGACGCACGCTCACCTACTCCGGCGACACCGGCCCGTGTGAGGCCCTCGACGAGGCCGCCCGAGGTGTCGACCTGCTGCTGGCGGAGGCCAGCTTCGTCGACGGCGCCGACAACCCGCCGGCCCTGCACCTGACCGGACGCGAGTGCGGCGAGACCGCCACCCGGGCAGGGGTCGGACGCCTGGTGCTCACCCACGTCCCGCCGTGGCACGATCGCGGGGTCGCCCTCGACGAGGCCCGCTCGGCCTACGACGGCCCGATCGAGCTGGCCGCCACCGGGGCGACGTTCGTCGTCTGACTGGTGTGTCCTTAGGCACCAGGAATGCACTCATCTAGCCGATGAGCGGATGGCACGGTCCTGCTCTCCGATGTCGAAGTCTTCCAGTTGAAGTCTGTGGGCCGTACCGTCAGGGATGACGGAACGTGCCTCTACCGCGTACGGCGGTGCTCGCGCTGCGCCACATGCGGTAGGAGCTGCGATGGCCACCTCGCCCACCGCGCCCGGGAGGGTCCGTCCGGGCGATGATTCAAGTCCCACACCCCGCGGCCACATCGGCCGGATCCTGGCCGGGTCACTGGCGATAGGGCTTTTCGCCGCCGCGCTTTTCGCCCTGGCCCCGTTCATCTCGCCAGGCGAGAACGACGTGACGGGTGCCGTGCTGTGCGGGTTCGGGGTGGGCTGGGCGATGTTGGCGATCCTGTCGACGCGGTACACCAACCAACCCCAGCGTTGGGCGATAGCACCTGCGCTGTTCATGGGCGTGGGCGGTCTCTTCCTGATCGCATTCGGCGATTCTTCGCGGGCGGTACTGAACTGGCTGTGGCCCCCGGTGCTGCTCGCACTGGTGATCTGGATGTTTTTCCAGGCGCGTCGATACCTCCACAGCCGAAGCCGATTCTGGCTCCTCTACCCGGTGTTGACCGTGTTGGCTCTCGCCGCCGTCGGCGGTGGATACCAGACCGTGCGCGAAAGGGCAGATGCCAACGCCTACCCGATGACGGGTCAGCTGATCGACGTCGGCGGACACCGCCTGCACCTCAACTGCACCGGCTCTGGTAGCCCCACCGTCGTCCTCCAACCGGGCGGAGGCGACTTCTCCGCAGCCATGGCCTGGATAGCCCCCGCCGTCGCGGCCCATACCCGGGTCTGCGTCTACGACCGTCCCGGTCGCGGTTGGAGCCAGCCGACAAACAGCCCCCAGGACGCAACCCAGGTCTCCACTGACCTGCACACGCTGCTGCAAGGCGCCCACGCCCCAGGGCCCTACGTGCTGGCCGGTCACTCCTTCGGCGGTCTCTACGTCCTCACCCACGCCTACCGTTACCCCAACGACGTCGCAGGCATGGTGCTGATCGACTCCACCAACCCCGCCACCACGGCGAACCCGGCCAACGCCAAGGCCTACGACGCCGCCTCCTACGACGCCGCCACCCAGCGTGTTCAAGCCCTCGGCGCCCTGGCTGCGCGTCTCGGGGTCGTGCGCCTGATCGGGAGCTTCAGCTACGGCGATCTGCCCCCGCAAGCCCGGGACGAGGTCCGCGCCAAGACCGCAACCGCCGAATACGCCTCGGGCTGGATCGACGAGTTCGTCCAGGCCAACGCCTCCGGAGCAGAGGCCGCGATGCTCACCGACTTCGGTGACAAACCCCTGGTCGTTCTCACCGCCGGGGCCGGAACCGACGCCACCCACAACGCCGCCCAAAACAAGCTGGCCACGTTGTCGGCCAACAGCTCACACCGCGTCATCAAAGGTGCCAGCCATCCCGCACTCATCTATGACCAGCGGTACGCCAACGCCACCACCCAGGCCATCCTCGACGTCGTGTCATCGGTCCGAAACAACCAACCATTGGCCAAGTAACCCCCGCGGCAATCGGGGTCCACCCCGTGCCCGCCAACATCCGCTGAGTGTGCGCGACCGAATCTGGCTCCCCTCTGTGTCAAGGCGCTGTTGGTGTGAGGGTCGTCCGAGGTCGTGGCTGGCGGCATAGCGTTGGTTTTGCGGGTCCGGGAAGTGGCCTATCCGAAGTGTCGATTCGCGGGGGTAGGTCGGCCGCGCTGGATTCTTGAGTCGCCCCGCTGTGCCCTCCCGGACCCGCGTTTATCCCCGCAAGTGCTGCGTTGCTGTCGGCGACGAGTTGGCGGTAGACGACGTCGGACAGCCGACGTTTCAGACACCGCAGCGACTCCATCGGGGTCTTGCCCGCGGCGAGCTTGCGCCGGTAGTAGGCACGGCCTTCTGTGTCGTGACGGATCTGCACGATCGCGGCGATGTGGAGCATGTGGTTCATCCGCCGGTTCCCGGCCCGCGACAGGCGGTGCCGACTCTGCCCACCCGAGGACACGTCCAAAGGCGCGGTCCCGGTCCAGGACGCGAACCGGTTGCGGTCGGCGAACCTAGCCACGTCGCCGACATCGGCCAGGACCCGTGCGGCACCAGCCGACCCAACACCGTTGATGTCCATGAGCGAGGAGCCGCGCGCCAGGACCGCGGCCTTCAACTCGGCCTTGATCTTCTTCAGCTTCGCATCGACCGCGATGAGGTCGGCGATCTGTTCGGCTGCCATCCGCCGACGCGTCTTGCCTGCGATGTCACGGGGACGGACGGTGGTCAGCATCGTCTTGGCCTGGGCGCGGACAGGTCACGTTTGCGCTGGCCAGGCAACAGTTCACTCAACAGTCGCTGCAACCGGTTCACGGTCTGGACCCGTTGGTGGGCGAGCTCGTCGCGGCGGTCGGTGAGCATCCGCAACGCCTCGCGGGAGGGAGAACCGCGGGAGGTGGGGAGGGGGTCTCCGTGCTGGTGAACCAGATCCGGGCCGGGGCGATCACCTGGCCGGACTCAAGCCGGGTGACGCGGGAACGTCCCACAGCGGGCCCGTCGAGGATGGGTCCCGTCCGCAGTTTCGGCCGGGGAGATCCATGGACACGCGGACGTCCCGGCCAGAGGCGGCCGCGGCAGCACGCACGTTCTCAACCATCCGGGCCCAGTCAAGCGGGTGGTCGAGGGCACAGTTGACCCGGGCGACATCCATGCCGGCTTCCCCCAACGCCGCGACCAGCGCGGGATCGTCCGCGGCCTCACTGGGCAGGGTGACCATGATCCGGGTGGGCCGACCCGGTCGCATCGAGTCGAAGATGGCGTCGGAGTCGGCACGAAGGATCGTGTCGCCTTCGTCCAGGGCTTCGTTGATCGCCTGGAGTGGCCACGGCCCGGCGTCGCCACGCAGGTCACAGAGCACGTGACGTGCCGCGAGGACCTTCGCCCGAACATCTGCCTCCGTGGTGGCCAGAGAGGTCGCCCCGAGGTCCATCAGGTCGTTCTGCCACTCCCGGCGATCGTGCTGACGCAGTACGGCGTAGTCCACCAGGTTCACCGCCCCACGCCGGTGCACGTCGGCGACGGCATCGATGTCCGCGGAGTGCTCCACCTCAGCGGTGTCGAGATCGGCCAGCAGGATGTCGAGCTCGGCGATCAACTGATCCAATGACTGAGGCATCTGGCTCCTGTCCTGGTCGCAAGGGATGCGCCATCTACGAACCCCCGACCGGGCGTGTCTCAACGACGCGGCTCTCGGGCGCCCACCTCACGCATCTGCGTTCGTGGGGCGGCTCGACTGCATGCACTCACTGAGGAGGGGCGACGGTGCCGGTTACGCCGTACGGCGGCGGCGAAGGATGTCGCGGACCCGATGGACGATCAGGATCGGCACGTAGCTGCGCACCTTGGCAGGCATCAGCTCGTCGTAGGCGCCCTGGACCAGGCCCTCGATGACTTCGCCGTCGACGTCGGGTGCAAGCCGGTGGAGCTCTTCCTCGGACGCGGCGAGCTCGCTTCGGTTGCGCTCTTCGACGGGTGGCTGGGCTGTTGGTTCCGCTGCTGCCATGGCCCCAGCGTGGCACCCCAACATGAACGGGACACGTCGCGCAGGCTCCGTCCCGCTGGCCGAGTCTCACGAGTCCTTCCCATGGTCGAGACTGCGCCCGGGACGTATGCCTTTGGTCGGCAGATGCTGACGGACCAACTGTGGAGACATGAGATGGATCTACGAGCTGTGGGCGGGGTGAGCGACGACCGGCATGTGGTGTTCGGCGCCGGCCAGGGCGGCCGGGCGGTAGCAAACCAGCGCCGCGGTCGACGCCGCCAAGGGCGCCACCGTGGTCTACCAATGCCTCAACGCCCCTACACCCGGTGGCCCGAGCTCTTTCCATCGCTGCAACGCACCGCCCTGACTGCCACCTAGCGCGTCAATGCCCTGCTCGTGACGCTCGAAGACACGCCGATGGGGTCCCACTCGTTCAAGAGTCTGCGCAGTTCACGGTGGGCCCGCCGAGCCCAGTCCGCGTCATGTTGCGCGCGATGAGGCTACAGAGAAGGGTGACCGCACCTGCCGCTGACAGCGTGCGACGCTGCGGCTCGACCGGCCCAGGGCCGACGTCGACCTCATTCCAGTCGCCAGCTGGACCCGGCACGGTGACCCGCGGACGCGGAGCCAGGCGGAGGATCAGGTGAGTGGGGCGTTGACCCCGGCCCGTTCGAGTGCCAATCTCAGCGGGTGCCTGCTCGGAGCGAGTGGGCCGACGGGGGCCTCGGATGCGACTGCTGAACCTCGAGAGTGGTGCGCCTGGCGCACTAGTTGCCGCCGCATGACGGCGATCATGCGAATGACACCGACAGTGCGTCTGACCTTGTACGCATTGACCTTGGCGTGCGCGGTTCTGGCGGGGTGCTCGGTGATTCCCAGCTTGTCGGGGGGTGAGCAGCCGCGGCTGGTCTTCCCGTCCCCGGTCAACGACACGAGCACCACCTTCCCCGTCACGGAAGGAACCTCGTGGATCCACGGCACCGCGACCACCGTGTGCCTCGATCGCCCCGGCAGCATCGAGGTGTCGTCGGTGACACCCACCGACGGCAACATCAACGTCACAGGGTGGGCGCTGCGCCCGAACCCGGCACTCCAGGGCAGGTACTTCGTCGGCACAAGAGTCGGCACCCTGGCGGAGAACCACATCCGCAACGTCACGCCACTCACCCAGCAGTGCGACGCCGAGGGTCACTCCTACGAGGTGGTCCTCCAGCTGCTCGGGGCAGCCGAGACCACCACCACAAGCGGATGGACGATCCACTACGCCAGTGCCGACGGGCCGGACCGGGAACTGTCGATCCGCGAAGGGGTCACGATGTGCGTCCTCCCGGAGGGGCAAGAAGGGCACTGCCCCGACGAGGCTTCCCAGGGGCAAGGCCTCCGCGCGCCCGTGGGCCCGGCGGCCGCTCGCGGGGATCTTCGGGTGCTCGAGCGGTCGTCGAGTGCGCCGTCACCAGTCGCTGTCGTCGACCTCCGTACCTCGCCGGTTCTGGTACTGCACCCGGTGCCCGAACAGCGCATAGTGCGCCACCCCGTCGGCGGTGCGGCGGTTGACCACGACCCGCGCTGTTGCGGGCTGCACGGCTTCCGGTTCCTGCCGCCAGGCGCACGCTCATCGCTGCGGCTCTACCGGATCTGACGCCGAGGGCGAAGCGCGGTCACGCCGATGCCAGCGCGTTGGCGCCTTGCGCATGAGCGCGCCCGACGGAGTCGTTGAGGCCGTCCAACGGTGGGCCCATGGCGACTTCGCGCACGGCACCGGACGGCTGGCCCTGATAGCATCTGGCGCTTTGCAATCCCATGGGAGGGAGTTCTTGTGCCGGTGATCGAGGTCGATGGACTGGTCAAGAGCTACGACGGAAAAGTCGTCGTCGATGGGGTGTCCTTCTCTGTGGAGGAGGGGGAGATCTTCGCAATCCTCGGGCCGAATGGGGCTGGAAAGTCCACGACGGTGGAGTCGATCGCCGGGTTGCGCACCCCCGACTCGGGTCGGATACGAGTGTTCGGCTTCGATCCGCTCGAGGACAGAGCCCAGGTGCGGAGCCGTCTGGGAGTTCAGCTCCAGGAGAGCAGGTTCCAGGATCGCGTGAAGGCGGCGGAGGTGGTGGAGACGTTCGCGGCCCTGTATCCGGATCCTCTCGACGTCTCGAGCCTGCTCGAGCGTCTCGGACTCAGCGACAAAGCCGACACGCGATACGCCCGTCTCTCCGGTGGTCAGCAGCAGCGTCTCTCGATCGCAGTCGCCCTGGTCGGACGGCCCCGGGCCGTCATCCTCGATGAGCTCACCACGGGTCTCGACCCGCAGGCCCGCCGGGAGACGTGGGGACTCGTGGAGGAATTGCGGGACAGCGGGGTCACGATTCTCCTGGTGACACATTTCATGGAGGAGGCCGAGAGGTTGGCAGACCGTTTGGCCTTGATCGATGCGGGGCGTCTCGTCGCCCTGGACACTCCGCAGGGCCTCATCGACAGCGTGGGCCTGGAGCAACGCATCCGCTTCACGACCGCGGAAACCGTGGAAGACGACTGGCTGAGGCATCTCCCCGAGGTGAGCGGGATCTCGCGCTCGCACGGCGAGATCGTCGTCACCGGCGACAAGAGACTGCTCTTCTCGGTCGTCTCCCTCTTGGCCAGCCACGGGATCGTCCCCGCTCGGTTCCAGGTCGATCAGACCACTCTCGACGATGCGTTCGTTGCCATGACCGGACGACGGCTGGCGACTGCAGATGAGGAGAGTGGGTGATGTCTGCGATTGCTGCGCTGGCCAAGACCCAGTCCAAGGTCTTTCTCAGGGAGCCGGCGGCGGTCTTCTTCGGAGTCGTGTTTCCTGCCGTGCTGCTCGTGGTCATTGGCTTCGCGTTTCCCAACGCCACGGATCCCGTTGCCGATTTTGGTGGGAGGAGTCTCGTCGACGTGTATGCCCCAACGGCCATCGTCCTCGGGCTCGCGACCACGGCGATCTTCTTGTTTCCCGTCGCCCTGGGAGGGGATCGCGAGCGGGGGATCCTGCGTCGGCTGTCGACGACGCCGGTTCATCCCCGAGCTTTGGTGGTGGCACACCTCGCGGTGCAGTTGGTGGTGGTGACAGTGGCGAGCGTTGCTGCGGTGCTCATCGGCAAACTCGTGTTCGGCATTGCCTTCCCCGCGAGTCTTGGGTGGTTCATCGTCTCCTTCGCTTTGGGCGCGGTTTCGCTGCTTGCCGTCGGGTTGCTGATCGGAGCCTTCGCACCCACGGCGAGCTCGGGACAAGGTATCGGGATGCTCGTCTACTTTCCTACCCTGTTCTTCGCCGGCGTGTATGTCCCCCTCCAGGTGATGCCCGAGGGTGTCCGGACCATCAGCAGCTACACACCTGCGGGAGCCGCGGTCCAGGCTCTCTCGGACAGCTGGGCCGGGGGCGTTCACCCGACGTCCGGTCTCCTGGTCATGGCGGCGTATGCGATCGTCGCCGGTTCGCTTGCCGTCCGGCTCTTTCGCTGGGACTGAGCCCCGAGCGTGGACCGACGGCTACGAACCATTGCGATCGAACTGAGAGGAGCCCCATGAGGGCGATGGTGTGCACGGGCTACGGAACACCGGACGTCCTTCGGCTCCGGGACGTGCCGAAGCCCGCCCCCCGTGACGACGAGGTGCTGATTCGGATCCGCGCCACGACGGCGAGCGCAGCCGACTGCGAGATCCGGCGGTTCGACTTCCCTCCCTGGCTCTGGCTGCCCATCCGGCTGTGGTTCGGCATCCGCAGGCCACGACGGCCGGTGCTCGGGCAGGAGCTTGCCGGTGACATCGAGGAAGTGGGCAAGGACGTCAGGTCGTTCAAGAAGGGCGACCGGGTCTTCGCGGCGACTGGTATCGGGCTGGGCGCCTACGCGGGGTACATCTGCCTGCGCGAGCACCCGAGGACCGGCGCGATCGCGACGATGCCGGCGGCACTGGGCTACGACGAGGCGGCGACGGTTCCCTATGGGGGTGGCGAGGCCCTGGGGTTCTTGCGGAAGGGAAAGGTCGGGAGCGGACAGAGGGTCCTGGTCAACGGAGCGGGAGGCAGCTTCGGCACGTTCGCGGTCCAGCTCGCCAAGGACCTCGGGGCGCATGTGACCGCGGTGGACGGCGCAGCGAAGCTGGAGATGCTGCGCGCGATCGGCGCGGATCGCGTCATCGACTACGCGCAGGAGGACTTCACCGACGGATCTGAGACCTACGACGTGATCTTCGACGTGGTCCGAGGCACACCCTCCGGTCGCATGGTGAGGTCGCTGAGCGAGACCGGATGCCTGCTGATGGCCAATCCGGGATTCCTGCAGATCGTTCGCGCCAGGTGGGCGTCGAAGGGCAGCACGAAGCGGGTCTCGTTCGCGGCGTCGAGCGGAACGAGCGAGGACCTGAAGCACCTGCGCGGCCTGGTCGAGGCGGGTCGGCTCCACCCGGTCATCGACCGACGCTTCCCGCTCGAGCAACTGGCCGCGGCACATCGGTACGCCGAGTCCGGCCAGAAGGTGGGCAACGTCGTGGTCGTCGTCGCCTAGGAGACTTCGAGCGGTTCACTGCCCGGTCTGGTGGGTTGCGCGGGCAATCCTGACCTGCCAGGAGCCCACCCCGATGAGAACGGCGGCGATGGCGAAGAAGAGCGCGGCCCATCCGTAGCCGCCCGCCGACACCGTCAAGCCACCACAGACGATCAGGAGGATTCCAGCCCCGATGCACGTACGTCCCACAGCGCGGAGATGGCGGAGCTCACGGAGCGGGATCACCCGGCGCAGGCCCGTCCGCGGGGGAGTGGTGTCGTTGGTCTGGGCGTTCATCGGTCCCTCCTGGCCACGCCGGCTTCTCACTCCAGCAAACGTCGACGCCGGGCGGAGGGGTAGGGGCGGAGGCAGGCGGTGGGCGGGAGGTTGACCAGGACAGTTCCAGGAAGCAACCGCGCGTCATCGGGTGAACCACCAGCAGCGTTCGTCATCCGCGGTGGCGGAACCGGAGGTAGAACGCCAGGAACACGAGGACGATCCCGATGTTCACGGCCAGCCGCTCCCAGAACTGGTGCCTGAAGAACAGGGCATCCACGGCGACCACGAGGGCGACCATCGCCACCACATAGAGCACGCCGACCGCAGTTCTCCCCATCGTCTACACCCAGCCTGCGTCGTGCACGCACATCGCGATCTGCACCCGGTTGGTGGTGTGCAGCTTCTCGAACAGCCGCGACACGTGTGCCTTCACGGTGGGCACCGAGAGGTGCAGCGACGAGGCGATCTCGGCGTTGCTGAGGCCGGTGCCGACGGCGAGCGCCACCTCGCGCTCGCGGTCGGTGAGGGCCTCCAGCCGCCGGGTGGCGTCCACCGACCGGTCCGGCCCCGTGTCGGCCCGGACCTGCCGGATCAACGTGGACATCGCCGAGGGCGACAGCATCGGCTCGCCGTCGGCCACCCGCCGCACCGCCTCGACGAGCTGCCGCGGCGCGGTGTCCTTGAGCAGGAACCCGTCCGCCCCGGCGGAGATCGCGCCGAGCACCTGGTCGTCGGCGTCGAACGTGGTCAGCACGATCACTCGCGGCGGCGAGGGGTCCTGGTGCAGGAGGCGGGTGGCCTCCAGCCCGTCGAGCCGGGGCATCCGGATGTCCATCAGCACCACGTCGGGTCGCAGCCGCCGGGCGGCCTCGACGCCGCTGCGGCCGTCGGCGGCCTCGCCGACGAGCTCCAGGTCGGGTGCGCCTCCCAGGATCAGGGTGAGCGCGGAGCGCACCAGGGGGTCGTCGTCGACCAGCAGCACCCGGATCATGCCGCCCACGGTATCCAGCCGTGCAGGACGAACATCGAGCCGTCCTTGCGGTGCTCCAACCGGCCACCGCGCAGCTCGGCACGCTCGGACAGGCCGACCAGACCGAGGCCCGACCCGGGCGTCGTCGATTCGGTCACGAAGCCGACGGGGTTGCGCAGCACGAGGTCGATCCCGTCGCTGCGTGAACCACTGAGCTGGATGCGCAGCAGGGCGCCCGGGGCGTGCTTGCGGGCGTTGGTGAGCCCCTCCTGAACGATCCGGTAGAGCGTGCGGCCCACGGCGACGGGCACCGGTTCCGAGGCGTCGATGAGGTCGGTGAACTCCACGTTCATCCCACCGTCACGCGAGGAGCTGATCAGGTCCGGGAGGTCGTCGTACGTCGGCTGCGGGCGGTCGACCAGCTCCCCGGTGTCGGGGGAGCGGAGCACACCGAGCACCGAGCGCAGGTCGGTGAGCGCCTCGTGGGCGTTGGTCTGGATCAGCTCGGCGGTGTGCCGCACCTGCTCGGCGGTGAGGTCGTCTCGGTAGGTGAGCGCGCCTGCGTGCAGCGACACCTGGGTGATCCGGTGGGCGAGCACGTCGTGCATCTCACGGGCGATCCGGGACCGTTCCAGCGCGCGGGCGTTGTCGACGCGCAGCTGCTGCTCGGCCTCGGCCCGGTCGGCCCGGTCCCGCAGCGTCCACAGGAGGGCCCGGCGGGAGCCGATGAACATGCCCCAGCCGAGCATCCCGACCGTGAACACCAGGTCGTTGCCGAGGTTGACCCAGAAGGGGTCGGGCTGGGCGATCGGCTGGGTGAGCGTGTAGCACTGCGAGGAGAGCGCGGTGGCCACTCCCACGGCCAGGATCGGGAGCATCCGGCGCCGGGTGGCCAGCGACACCGCGGCCAGTGTCGCGGGTCCGGCGGCCACCGCGGACACGGCGGCAAGCGCGGTGAGCAGCAGTGCCACCTCGAGGGGGCGGCGACGGCGCAGCTGGACGAGCACGAAGGCCAGCAGGCCGGCACCGAGGTCGAGCCAGAAGAGCGGTCGGTGTGCCTGCCACTGGCCCACCCAGGTCTGCGACCAGACCAGCGTCGAGATGCCCACGCAGACCAGCAGCCGCCAGGTGTGTGACCACCACCGCAGTCGCGGCTGGTACTCGTCGGGGCGCGAAGGGGCGGGCACCCGCCAAGGCTACGGCCGCATGGCGGGGGCGCGCAGCGTGCGGCGGTCGTGCCCGCACCCCTACTTTGGTCGGTGCCGTCTCCTCCTCCCGGCCGATGCGCGGCTGCGCAGGAGCCGACAGGGTGGACCCATGATCACCGTCACCTCGCTCACCCAGAAGTACGGCGGCTTCACCGCCGTCGACGACGTCAGCTTCAGCTGCCAGCCCGGCCGGGTGACCGGCTTCCTCGGTCCCAACGGCGCCGGCAAGACCACGACCATGCGGGTGATGGTGGGGTTGACCCCGCCCACCAGCGGCGAGGCCCGCATCGGCGGTCACCTCTTCCACGACATCCCGAACCCCGGGCGCCACGTCGGCGTGCTGCTCGACGCCTCGGCCCAGCACGGGGGCCGCACCGGTCGTGAGGTGCTCACCCTCGGCGCCCGGACCATGGGGCTGCCGGACAGCAGGGTCGACGAGATGCTCGAACTGGTCTCGCTGGACGCCACCGAGGCCAAGCGCCGGGTCCGGAACTACTCGCTCGGCATGCGCCAGCGGCTGGGGATCGCCCACGCGCTGCTCGGCGACCCTTCGGTGCTGATCCTCGACGAGCCCGCCAACGGGCTCGACCCGGCCGGCATCCGGTGGATGCGCGGCCTGCTCAAGGGGTACGCCGAACGCGGCGGCACCGTCCTGCTCTCGAGCCATCTGCTCACCGAGGTCGAGCAGGTCGCCGACGAGATGATCCTCATCGGTCACGGCCGGATCCTGGCCCAGGGCGACAAGAAGACCCTGCTCGCCTCGCGGGGCACCGTCAGCACCCTGGTCACCGGCCTCGACAACCGGGCCCTGGCCGCCGCCCTGACGGCCGCCGGCCACGGGGTCGTCCCGGCCGGCGAGGGACTGCGGGTGGACGCGGCGCCGGTCGACGTCGGCCGGGTGGCCGCCGCCCAGCAGCTCGTGCTCACCGATCTGCGCTCCGGCGAGGCGGGTCTGGAGGACCTGTTCCTCGAGCTCACCTCCGACACCCAGCGCGACACCTCCCTGGAAGGAGCCGTGGCATGACCGCGACCCAGAACGCCGTACCTGCCGGGCCCTCGATGGTCCTCGACGTCTCCGGCACCCCGCAGACGCCCTTCACCCGCCTGGTCGGAGTCGAGCTGCGCAAGCTCGCCGACACCCGGGCCGGCAAGTGGCTGCTGATCTCGATCGCGCTGCTCACCGCGCTGGCGATGGCGATCGTGCTGATCGTGGCGATCTCCCAGGACGGCACGATCACCTACCTCGACTTCAGCGGCATCGCGAGCACTCCGATGGGCCTGCTGCTCCCGGTGCTGGGGATCATGTCGGTGACCAGCGAGTGGGGCCAGCGCACCCACATGGTCACCTTCACCCTGGAGCCCCAGCGCTCGCGGGTGGTGCTCGCCAAGCTGACCTCCGGCGTGGTGGTCGCCTTGGCCGCGGTCGTGATCGCCCTCGCCGTCGGCGCCGTCTGCAACGTGATCTTCGGGGCACTCGGCTCCGGCGGGGCCACCTGGAACATGGGTGCCGGCGACGTCGTCGCCTTCGTGATCCTGCAGGTGCTGGGCCTGCTCACCGGCTTCGCGTTCGGCATGCTGATCATCAACACCGCAGCCGCCATCGTGCTGTTCTTCGCCTACTCGTTCGTCCTCCCCGGCCTGTTCGCCTGGGCGGCGTACGTGTGGAGCTGGTTCGAGAAGCTCCAGCCCTGGATCGACTTCAGCTTCTCCCAGCAGCCCCTGGTGAACGGCGACCTGGGCGGGGTGCACTGGGGCGAGTTCCTCGTCTCCGGACTGATCTGGTTCGTGCTCCCGCTCGGGCTCGGCATCTGGCGGCTGCTGCGCGCCGAGGTGAAGTAGACCAGCCTCCGGTCCCTCCAACGGGGAGAGGGACCGGACCAGGACAGGGGCTGGCGTCCGACACGGGGGCGCCGGCCCCGTTCCCTGTCCGGCGGTCTGCAGGTCGTTGTTCACGCCGCGTTGCGGGACACGTCACCGACGGGCAGGCGCGACGTACCCGCGACGGTCAGGCTCGGGGCATGTACCTGCGCTTCGCCGCCCTGGGCGACTCCTCGACGTACGGCATCGGTGACCGGGTCGGCGTGGAGTGGCGCGGCTGGGCCCGGCTGCTCGCCGACGCGATGGCCACCACCCACGACGTGTCGTTCTGCAACGTGGCGGTGCCGGGAGCCACGAGCCTCACGGTCCGCTACGGCCAGCTCGACGAGGCGCTGGACCACCGCCCCGACCTGGCGTCGCTGATCGTCGGGATCAACGACACGATGCGCTCGACGTGGCAGCCGGCACGGTTCCGGGCCGACCTGTTGAGCTGTGCCCAGGAGCTGGACCGGGCCGGCGCCACCCTGCTGACGGCGCGCTTCCACGACCACGGTGCGGTGTTCGGGCTGCCCGAGCGGCTGCGCCGCCCGCTGACCGCCCGGATCGAGGTCGTCAACGCGGTCTACGACGAGCTGCACAGCCGCTTCGACACCCTCCGGCTGGACCTCGCCGGCTGGCCGGAGGTGTCGTCACGGGCCTTCTGGTCGATCGACCGGCTGCACCCCTCGGAGCGCGGGCACCGCGCCCTGGCCCGCGGGTACGCCGACCTGCTGCACGCCCGCGGACTGGCCTTCGAGCCCCCGGCGCTGGAGCCGGACGGTGCCCATCAGCCCGACTGGCGCAGCGAGGTGCGCTGGGTGGTGGCCGAGGGCGCCCCGTGGATCGGGCGCCGGGCCCGCGATCTGGGGCCGGTGGCTGCCCGGCGGGCCGCGATGCTGGCAGCCACCCGGCGCCCTGTCGTCCGGCAGGAGCCCCGATAGGGTCGCGCCATGACCCGTGCTGATGGACGTGCCGACGACGAGCTCCGCCCGATCAAGATCACCCGCGACTGGCTGGACCACCCGGCCGGGTCGGTGCTCGTGGAGTTCGGCCGGACCCGCGTGCTCTGTGCCGCCTCGGCGACCGAGGGCGTGCCGCGCTGGCGCAAGGGCTCCGGACTGGGCTGGGTCACCGCCGAGTACGCCATGCTGCCGGCCTCGACCAACACCCGCTCCGACCGGGAGTCGGTCAAGGGCCGGATCGGTGGCCGCACCCACGAGATCTCCCGGCTGATCGGGCGCTCGCTGCGCGCGATCATCGACGAGAAGGCGCTGGGCGAGAACACCATCGTGATCGACTGCGACGTGCTCCAGGCCGACGGCGGCACCCGCACCGCGGCGATCACCGGCGCCTACGTGGCGCTCGCGGACGCCTGCGCCCACCTCGGTGTGCCCCAGGGCCTCACCGGCTCGATCGCCGCGGTCTCGGTGGGCATCATCGACGGCGTGCCACGCCTCGACCTGCCCTACGAGGAGGACGTGCGCGCCGAGACCGACATGAACGTGGTGATGACCGGCGACGGCAAGTTCGTCGAGGTGCAGGGCACCGCCGAGGGCGCCGCCTTCGACCGGGCCGAGCTCGATGCCCTGCTGGCGCTGGCCGAGAAGGGCTGTGCCGACCTCACCGTCCTCCAGCGCCGGGCCCGCGAGGCGTGAGCCAGGTCTTCCTGGCGTCCCGCAACGCCAAGAAGCTCGCGGAGATGCAGCGGATCCTGGCCGAGCACGCACCCGGTCTGGTGGTGCTGGGCCTCGACGACGTCCCCGGCTATGACGAGCCGGTCGAGGACCAGCCGTCGTTCGAGGGCAACGCCCTGCTCAAGGCCCGGGCGGCAGTGGCGGCCACCGGCCTGCCGTCGCTGGCCGACGACTCGGGCTTGTGCGTCGACGCGCTCAACGGCATGCCGGGCGTGCTGTCCGCGCGCTGGTCGGGGCCGCCGAAGTCCGACGAGCGCAACAACCGGCTGCTGCTCGACCAGCTCGCCGACGTGCCCGACGAGCGCCGGGGGGCGCACTTCGTCTGTGCGGTGGCTTTCTGTCACCCGGGCACCTTGCCGGCTGCGGGTGGCCCGGGCGAGGCGCCGGTAGAGCACGTCGTGCACGGCCGGATGGACGGTCGGATCGTGCACGAGGTCCGCGGCAGCGGGGGCTTCGGCTACGACGTGCTGTTCGCCGCCGAGGGGTACGACGTGACCACCGCGGAGCTGTCGGTCGTCGAGAAGGACGCGATCTCCCACCGCGGCAAGGCGCTGCGCGAGATCGCACCGCTGGTGGCGAAGGTGCTGGCGGGCGACCAGCCAGGAGCCTGACACCGGCGCGTCAGCGCCGGCCGCCGCCGAGCAGGCCGCCGAGCAGGTCACCGAGGATGGAGCCGACCCCGGGCATCTCGGCGCTGGCGCCGCTGCTGCGGGTGCCCTGGGCGGCACCGGACAGCACCTGGGACAGGATCGTGCCGAGCACGCCGCCGGCCCCTGCCCGGCTCGGGCTGCCGGACCCGCCGGAGACCTGCTTGGCCACGTAGGACAGCACGATCGGCGCCAGCATCGGGAGCAGCTTCTGCACCAGCGAGCTGCCGGCCCCGGTGCTGCCCAGCTGCGAGACCACCTGGTCCTTGTGGTCGCCGAAGATGTGCGCCGCGGCCCGCTCGCCGTCCGAGACGTCGACCGACGAGACGTCGACGTCGCCCTGGTGCTGGTCGAGGGCGCGCAGCAGCGACGCCTCGCCGTCGGGCTCCTGGACGTTGGCGTGCAGGCCGCCGAGCAGGGCCGGGACCACGGCGTACGCCGCGTCGTGCACCTCGGCGGGTGTCGCGCCGAGCTGGGCGGCCAGCTGGTCGAGGGGCAGCCTGCTGAGGATCTCGTCTACGGCGCTCATCTTCCGAACGTAGTGCAGCCGGTGGCCAGGCGGCAGGCGTGTCCTGCCCGAGTTCGCGAGGTTCGGCTCTTACCCTCGAACAGGGGTGTCACGTCAGCCCCATCTTCCCCACCAGTATCGAGCGAGGGTTGTCGGAATGGCGAACAGCTTCATCGGCCGTGACATGGCCGTGGATCTCGGCACCGCCAACACGCTGGTCTACGTCCGCGGCAAGGGCATCCTGCTCGACGAGCCCTCGGTGGTCGCGCTCAACTCGACCACGAACGAGATCCTCGCGGTCGGCCACGAGGCCAAGCGGATGATCGGCCGCACCCCCGACAACATCACCGCCATCCGGCCCCTCAAGGACGGGGTGATCGCCGACTTCGACGCCACCGAGCAGATGCTGCGCTTCTTCATCCAGCAGGTGCACCGGCGCCGCTACTTCGCCAAGCCCCGGCTCGTCGTGTGCGTGCCCAGCGGCATCACCGCCGTCGAGCAGCGGGCGGTCAAGGAGGCGGGGTACCAGGCCGGCGCCCGCCGGGTCTACATCGTGGAGGAGCCGATGGCCGCCGCGATCGGCGCCGGACTGCCCGTGCACGAGGCCACCGGCAACATGGTCGTCGACGTCGGTGGCGGGACCACCGAGGTGGCCGTGATCTCGCTGGGCGGCATCGTGACCAGCATCTCGGTGCGCACCGCCGGCGACGACCTCGACCAGGCGATCATCGCGTGGATGAAGAAGGAGTACTCCCTGATGCTGGGGGAGCGCACCGCCGAGGAGATCAAGATGACCCTCGGGTCGGCTTTCCCGCTGCCCTCGGAGCCGGAGGCCGAGGTCCGGGGCCGCGACATGGTCTCCGGGCTGCCGCGCACGGTCACCGTGTCCAGCGCCGAGATCCGCCAGGCGCTCGAGGAGCCGCTGCACGCGATCATCGACGCCGTCCGCACCACCCTCGACCAGACCCCGCCCGAGCTGGCCGGCGACATCATGGACCGCGGCATCGTGCTCACCGGCGGCGGTGCGCTGCTGCGCGGCCTCGACGAGCGGCTGCGCCACGAGACCGGCATGCCGGTGCACGTCGCCGAGGACCCGCTCACGTCGGTGGCCCTGGGCGCCGGCAAGTGCGTCGAGGAGTTCGAGGCGCTCCAGCAGGTGCTCGTGTCCGAGCCGCGGCGGTACTGATGGCACGCAGGGGGCTCCGCGACCACGAGGACCACGAGGGCAGGCGCGCGGCCCGCTCGACGCTGATCGTGCTCCTGCTGGCCTGTGCCACCGTGATCACCCTCGACTACCGCGGCGGCACCGACTCCCCGGTCGAGCCCGCCCGCCGGGTCGTCGGCGAGGCGCTCGGACCGGTCGAGTCGGTCACGTCGTCGGCCGTGCGCCCGTTCGTGGCGATCCCGCAGTGGTTCCACTCGCAGAGCTCGCTGCGCGGCGACGTGCGCGACCTCGAGGCCGAGAACGCCCGGCTGCGCAGCCAGGTCGCGACCTCCGGGCTGGAGCGCCGCCGCCTCGCCGAGTACGACGCGCTGGCGCGCTCCGCCTCCGACACCGGCTACTCGCTGGTGCCCGCGCACGTCATCGCCTACGGCTCCAGCCAGTCGTTCTCCCACACCGTCACCATCGACGCCGGCACCCGGGCCGGGATCACCGCCGACATGACCGTGCTCGACAACGACGGACTGGTCGGCCGGGTGGTCCGGGCGACCACGACCACCGCCACCGTGCTGCTGGTGGTCGACGCGGACTCCGTGGTGGGTGGCCGAGTGGGGCGCGGCCAGCAGGTGGGCTTCCTGCGCGGTCGCGGCGAGATCGGCGACCAGGGGCGCCTCGACCTCGACCTCGTCGACAGCAGCGTGGTGCCGACGGAGGGCGACGTGGTCGTCACGTGGGGCAGCCAGGGCGGCGCGCCGTACGTCTCGGGCATCCCGATCGGCCGGGTCGTGAGCGTCTACTCCAGCGCCCGTGAGAGCGCCCAGCGCGCGGTCATCGCGCCGTCGGTCGACTTCGGTGCGCTCGACCTGGTCGGCGTGGTCGTGCCCGCCGGCACCCGCAGCGACCGCACCCTGGTCCAGGCGGAGGGTGCCCGATGAGCGTCGCTCGCGGCCTGCTGGCCACCCTCGTGCTGGTCGTCGCGGTGGTGCTGCAGGTGAGCTTCTTCCCGCACGTGGCCTGGCAGGGCGTGGTGCCCAACCTGGTCCTGCTCGTGGTGGTCGGCGCCGCCCTCGTGCGTGGCCCGCGCTTCGCCTCGGTGCTCGGCTTCGCCGGCGGGCTGGCGGTCGACCTCGCCCCGCCCGCCGACCACATCGCCGGGCGCTGGGCGCTGGCCTTCGTGGTGGTGGGCTACCTGGCCGGACGGATCCGCCAGGAGTCGGCCGACCGGGGCCGTCCCGGCGCGACCGCCGTGGTGCTCGCCGTCGCCGCGTCCAGCTTCATCGGCACCTCGATCTACGCCTTCAGCGGGCTGCTGCTGCGCGACCCCGTCATCGACGTGACCGAGATGGTCACCACCCTCCTGGTCGCGGTGGTCTGGGACGTGCTTCTCACGCCGTTCGTGCTGCCCCCGGTGATGGCGCTCTTCTCGCGCTGGCAGCCGAGCCGGGTGGCCTACTGATGGCACCCGAGCGCAACGTCGCGGCCGCGCGGACCAGTCGGCTGCGGCTGATCGTGGTGCAGGCGCTGGTGTTCTCCCTCTTCGCCACCCTCTTCGTCCGGCTCTGGTACGTCCAGGTCCTCGGCGGCGAGGGCTACCAGGCGCAGGCGGCGTCGCAGTCGGTGCGCGAGATCGTCGTGCAGCCGCACCGTGGCCTGGTCGTCGACGCCGAGGGGCGCCCGCTGGTGGCCAACCGGACCTCGTGGGTGGTGTCGGTCGACCGCACCCTCCTCGGCCGGATGGGCCAGGCACAGCAGGGTGCGCTGCTCGGCCGGGTCGCGTCGGCGGTCGGCGTCGAGAAGTCGGACGTGCAGGCGCGGTTGCTCAACTGCGGTGACACCGGGAGCAAGGCAGGCCGCTGCTGGAACGGCTCGCCGTACCAGCCGGTGCCGGTGGCCACCGACGTGCGACAGGCCGTGGCCCTGCGGATCCTGGAGCAGGCCGAGGACTTCCCGGCCGTGCTCGCCGAGCAGCAGAGCGTGCGCGCCTACCCGCGACCCTTCGGCATCAACGCCGCGCACCTGCTGGGCTACCTCAGCCCGATCACCGAGGACGAGCTGGCCAAGGCCGAGAAGCGCAAGGACACCTCCGTCAACGGCGCCTCCAGCGTGGGGCGCTCCGGCCTGGAGAAGCAGTACGACGCGTGGCTGCGCGGGATGCCCGGCTACCGCAACGTCACCGTCGACTCGATGGGCCGGGTGCTCGGCGAGGCCAGCCAGAGCCCCGGTCGGCCCGGAGACACCCTGGTGACGTCGATCGACGCGAAGGTGCAGGGCGTCGTGGAACGCCAGCTGCACCAGACGATCCTGACCGCCCGCAAGACCTACGACAAGGTGACGCACCGCAACTACGTGGCCGACTCCGGAGCCGCGGTGGTGATGGACGCGAAGACCGGGCGGATCGTGGCGATGGCCAGCCAGCCGACGTACGACCCCGACGTGTGGACCGGCGGGATCAGCGAGAAGCAGTTCGCCCGGCTCTACTCCACGAAGGCGGGCACGCCGCTGCTCTCACGCGCCACCCAGGGTCAGTTCGCACCCGGCTCGACCTGGAAGCCGATCATGACCGTGGGTGCCCTCAACAACGGCTACTCGCCGGACACCCGGCTGGACTGCTCGTCGGGGCTGCAGGTCGGCAACCGGTGGTTCAAGAACTACGAGAGCGCCTCCTACGGCAGCCTCAGCTTCGCCCAGGCCCTCCAGCTGTCCTGCGACACGTTCTTCTACCGGGTCGGGCTGCACTACTGGCTGAAGTACGGCACCGACCCGACGAACGTGAGGGCCAAGGACCCGCTGGTCGCCGAGGCCAAGGACTTCGGCTTCGGGTCGGAGACGGGGATCGACCTGCCCGGCGAGGCGAGCGGCCGGATCGCCGACCGGCAGTGGAAGCTCGACTACTTCAAGGCGATGAAGGGCTACTACTGCAAGCTCGACAAGAAGCCCGGCAACGACTTCCTGCACCTGTTCGCGCACGAGTTCTGCCTCGAGGGCAACTACTACCGCGCCGGCGACGCGGTCAACTACTCGATCGGCCAGGGCGACACCATCGTGACCCCGCTGCAGCTGGCCCGGGCCTACGCCGCGCTCTCCAACGGGGGCACGCTGTGGAAGCCGCAGCTCGCCACCGCCGTGGTCGACCCCGCCGGCAAGGTCGTCAAGCGGTTCCGCCCGCAGGCCGCGGGACACGTGTCCGCCTCGAGGGCGAGCCTGCGCTACGTCGACCAGGCCCTCCAGGGCACCCCGAAGGTCGGGACGCTGGCCTGGAAGTTCATCGGCTTCCCGCTCGACCAGGTCAAGGTCCGGGGCAAGACCGGCTCCGCCGAGGTCTACGGCAAGCAGTCCACCTCCTGGGTGGCGACCTACGACGAGAACTACGTGGTGATCATGATGGTGAGCCAGGCCGGCACCGGTTCGGGGACCTCGGGCCCGGCCGTCCGCAAGATCTGGGAGGCGCTCTACGGCATCCACGGTGACCGGGTCCGGCCCGCCGACGCGGCGATCGCCGGCACCGTGCCGCCCCGGGGGCTGCCCACCTTCGCCGCCGACGGCGCGATCCTGCCGCCGGCCCAGGACAAGCGATGAGCCAGACCCGTGATCAGACCCGTGACCAGACCCGCCGGTCGTCCGGCACCACGTCGTCGCGGCTCCGCGCCCCCGGCCTCGACTGGATCCTGATGCTGGCCGTGCTCGGCCTGCTGGCGCTGGGCACCCTGCTGGTGTGGTCGGCGACCGCGCAGCGCGAGTCGCTCACCGCGGGTGACCCCGCGGCGTACCTGAAGAAGCAGCTCGTCAACGTGCTGATCGGCCTGGTGCTGATGGTGATGGTGCTGGCCACCGACCACCGCTGGGTCCGGATCCTGGCTCCGCTGGTCTACGTCGGCTCGGTGGTGGGCCTGGCCCTGGTGCTCGTGATGGGCTCCACGATCAACGGCTCCCGCTCGTGGCTGATGCTCGGTGGGATGTCGGTGCAGCCGTCGGAGTTCGCGAAGCTCGCCGTGGTGATCGGGATGGCCCTCTTCGTGGCCGAACGGATGGAGGGTTCCTGGCAGCGCCGGGTCGGCACGCCGGAGGTGGTCGGGATGCTGGTGATCGCCGGGATCCCCGCGGCGCTCATCCTGCTGCAGCCGGACCTCGGAACCATGCTGGTGCTCGCCGCCACCGTGTTCGGGGTGCTGGCCGTGGCCGGTGCGTCGCGGCGGTGGCTGGCCGGGCTGCTCGTGCTGGGCATCGGCGGTGCCACCGCGGCGGTGCTCGGGCACGTGCTCAAGCCCTACCAGGTCGACCGGTTCATGGCCTTCACCAATCCCGACCTCGACCCACGCGGCGCCGGCTACAACGTCGAGCAGGCCCGGATCGCGATCGGCAACGGCGGGCTCTTCGGCCAGGGGATCCTCGACGGGTCCCAGACCCGCTCCGGCTTCGTGCCCGAGCAGCACACCGACTTCATCTTCACGGTGGCCGGCGAGGAGCTCGGGCTGGTGGGCGCCGGCGTCCTGATCGCGCTGCTCGCGGTGGTGCTCTGGCGCTGCCTGGTGATCGCGCGGAACACCCCCGACATCTTCGGCCGGGTGGCCGCCGCGGGAATCGCCTGCTGGTGGGGGTTCCAGGCCTTCCAGAACATCGGCATGTGCCTGGGGATCATGCCGGTCACCGGCGTACCGCTGCCGTTCGTGAGCTACGGCGGCAGCTCGATGTTCGCGGGACTGCTGGCCGTCGGCCTCCTGCAGAACATCCACCTGCGCTCGACCGCCTCGATCCCCACCCGGTTCGTGGTCCCGGCGCGCGTGCTCGCCCGCTGAGACGCGGCCGTCCCCGAATTGTCGGTGGTTGCGGGGGGCAACTAATCTCGTCCCCATGGCTACCTCTGCGTCGGCGCCGTCCGAGACCGGCGAGTACACCCACGCCCAGATCCTCACCATCCTGATCGGCCTGATGATGGGCATGTTCCTGGGTGCCCTCGACCAGACCATCGTGAGCACGGCGATCCGCACCATCGCCGACGACCTCCAGGGCCTGTCGATCCAGGCCTGGGTGACCACGGCGTACCTGGTCACCTCGACCATCACCACGCCGATCTACGGCAAGCTCGGTGACATGTACGGCCGCAAGAAGCTGTTCATGTTCGCGATCAGCGTGTTCATCCTGGGCTCGGCGCTGTGTGCCTTCGCCACCTCGATGTACATGCTGGCCGCGTTCCGGGCAATCCAGGGCCTCGGGGCCGGCGGCCTGTTCACGCTGGTGCTCGCCATCATCGGCGACATCGTGTCGCCGCGCGAGCGCGCCAAGTACACCGGCTACTTCATGGCCACCTTCGGCACCTCGAGCGTGCTGGGTCCGGTCATCGGCGGGTTCTTCGCCGATCGGGGCGTGCTGCTCGGTGTCACCGGCTGGCGCTGGGTCTTCCTGGTCAACGTGCCGCTCGGTATCGCCGCGCTGGTCGTCGTCTACCGCACCCTGCACCTGCACCACACCCGCCGCGAGGCCCGGATCGACTGGTGGGGCGCCAGCATGCTCGTGGTCGCGCTGGTGCCGCTGCTCACCGTGGCCGAGCAGGGTCGCACGTGGGGCTGGGCATCGGGTCGCTCGCTGGCCGGCTTCGTCATCGGCAGCCTCGGGGTGATCGGGTTCCTGCTGGCCGAGCGGGCGATGGGGGACGACGCGCTGATCCCGCTGCGGATCTTCCGGATCCGGGCCGCCGCGGTCACCATCGCGGCCAGTGTCATCGTCGGCATGGCGATGTTCGGTGGCCTGTTCGTGCTGCCGCTCTACATGCAGATCGTGCACGGGGCGTCGCCGATGACGGCGGGCTTCCTGATGCTGCCGATGGTCTTCGGGTTGATGACCGGCTCGATCACGTCGGGCATCATCACGTCGCGCACCGGCCAGATCCGGATCTTCCCGATCTTCGGGTCCGCCCTGGCCGCGGCCGGGCTGCTGCTGCTCTCGACGATCAGTGCCGACACCGCACTGTGGGTGGTGATGGCCTTCATGCTGCTGCTCGGCTACGGCCTGGGCAACTGCATGCAGCCGCTGACCCTGATCGTGCAGAACGCCGTACCGCCGCGAGAGATCGGGGTCGCCACCAGCTCGGCCACGTTCTTCCGCCAGATGGGTGGCACCGTCGGCGTCGCGGTCTTCCTGTCGGTGCTGTTCAGCACGGTCGGTGGCAACATCGGCCAGGCCTTCGCCGCGGAGAGCACCTCGCCCGCGTTCGTCGCCGCCACCAAGGACCCGGCGGTGCTCGCGAACCCGATCAACCAGCAGGTCGTCGACTCGCTCAACGGCACCGGAGGGGGCGGCATCGTCACCTCGGTGCAGAACGACTCGTCGGTGCTCGACACGATGGCGTCGGTCTTCGCGCACCCGTTCAAGGTCGGCTTCGCCGACTCGATGTCCACGGTGTTCCTGTGGGCCGGGCTGGTCGGCCTGGTGGCGTTCCTGATCCTGCTGCTGATGCCCGCCGTCGAGCTGCGCTCGCAGTCGGCAATGGCGGCGGCCCGGGCCGAGGCGATGCCTCCGGCGGCGCCTGAGGTCGTCTGAGGCGATAGTCCGAGAGGTTTCGGGCGGTTGCGGGCGCCGTACCCGACCGAAACCTCTCGGGCTATACCGTCGTACGCCGGCCCGGGTCAGTCGGCGAGCACGAACAGGTCACCCGGCTGGCAGCCGAGCGCGTCACAGATCGCGGTGAGGGTGGAGAACCGGACTGCCTTGGCGCGCTGGTTCTTCAGGACGCTGAGGTTGACGATGCTGACGCCGATGGTCTCGGCGAGCGCGGTCAGCGTCATGCCGCGCGACTCGAGCACCTCGTCGAGCCGACAGACGATGCGATGCGGTTCCTCGACCGGCATCAGACCAGGCCCTCGACGTCGTCGGCGAGACGCGCCCCCTGGGCGAACGCCTCGCCGATCACACCGACCAGCAGCCCGGTGAGGAGCATCGCGAACCCGCCGCCGCTGAACAGGGTGAGGGTCAGCCCGGGCGGCCGGTCGGGCAGTGCGGCGTCCAGCACCGCTGAGTCGGCCACGCCCCCCGCGATGTTCGTGCCCAACCAGCCCAGGATGATGACCACCGCGATGATCCGCAGCGAGCGGACGCTGTCGGCGACGAACGCCTCCGCGCGCTGCACCCGTCCGGTGAGGCGGATCAACAGGAGCGCCACGGCGACGACCGCGAGGCACAGCACGACGGCCGGGCCGAGGGCGTAGATCCTGACGCTGGTGGGAGCGTGCGCCAGGGAGATCACCAGCGTGCCGCTCCAGTCGAGGTGGGTGCCGGGGCTGGTCGGGCCGAACCCGCTCAGCTGCGCCTGCGCCGGATCGACGTCGGCCGCCCACTCGAGGGGCCGCCCACGCACCCACGCCACGACGGGCAGCCCGATCGCGAGCACCGGCGTGACCACCGCGACCAGTCCGAGCGCCGCCCGGGTCGCCAGGAAATCGAACCTGCTGAACGGCTTCATGTCGCCCCCATGTCGAAGATCGTTGTTATCGAAGAACAATAACAACGAAGAACGATAAGTCAAGGGGTGATCGCGGGATAGTCCGAGAGGTTTCGGTCGCTCCCGGCGCCGAAAACCGACCGAAAGTTCTCGGACTATCCCGACGTACGCCGCAGCACCGTCACCACGTAGTCGCCCTCGGGGTCGAACGGCGCCAGGTCGTAGGACGCGAACCGGGACTCGACGGTGAACCCGACGGCGCGGGCGTCGGCGGCGAACTGGTCGGGGGAGTAGTGCCGGGACCGTTCGGGCAGCGCGGTGGTGTGGAAGCCGACCAGGACCCGCCCGCCGTCCACGAGCAGGGCGTGCAGCGAGCCGAGCACCTGCTGCTCGGTGCCGGGAGCGAGCAGGATCATCACGTTGCCGACGCACACGACCAGGTCGAACGGGCCCGGCTCGCCGGCGGCGGCGAGGTCGTCGGCGGTGAGGATGTCGAGGCGGCCCTCGACGACCGGGAACGCCGGGTACGTCGTGCGCGACTGTGCCACCAGCTCGGGATCCAGGTCGACGCCGACCGCCCGGTGCCCCCGCTCCTGCAGTGCCGCGCCGACCCGGCCCATGCCGCAGCCGGCGTCGAGGATGCGTGCGTTGCGGGGGACCAGCGCGTCGGCCAGCCGGGCCTCGCCGGCGAGGTACTCGCCGGCCGCCTGCAACGACGCGAAGAGGGCGCCGTACCCACGGCGCTGGTCGGTCGCCTCCCAGCGGGTGAGGGGGGACTCGGGCACTGCTGCTCCTCGCGGTCGGGATTCGGGCCGCACCGGCCCGCCTGGCAGCCTAGTGAGAGCCGACGTGTTTGGATGAATCACATGACCGACAACAACGGCCAGCCCGTCGACCCCGTGATCGTCGAGTACGTGACGACCATCGCCAACCGGTTCGGGGCGGGGGGACTCGAGGACATGATCGCCCTTGCCGGCGAGAAGCTGGACACTGCGCGGGTTGCGCTGGCCCAGCTCGCAGCCGAGGCAACCGCGACCGGCGAGGCGGCCGAGACGGCCGAGGCGGCCGAGGCGGCCGAGGACTGAGCCGGGCCGCCGTCGCCGCCGACTCGATCCCCGCCCGGCATCCGACGTACCCTTGGGCTTTGCCCGTTCCCGAGCGAATCCCCCGAGGTGCACCGTGACCGTGACCGGTCTCGACCAGCGAGCCCCCGAGTCCGTCTTCTCCCGACTCGAGCCGAAGCTGCCGTCGGTGCAGAAGCCGATCCAGTACGTCGGCGGCGAGCTGAACTCCACCCTCAAGGAGTGGGACTGCGCCCCCGAGGGGCCGACCGTGCGCTGGGCGCTGATGTACCCCGACGCCTACGAGGTGGGCCTGCCCAACCAGGGCGTGCAGATCCTCTACGAGGTGCTCAACGAGCGCGACTGGATCGTCGCCGAGCGCACCTACTCGGTGTGGCCGGACATGGAGCAGGTGATGCGTGAGGGTGACGCGCAGGGACCCATCCCGCAGTTCACCGTCGACAGCCATCGTCCGGTGCGGGCCTTCGACGTCTTCGGCCTGAGCTTCTCCACCGAGCTCGGATACACCAACCTGCTCAACGCCCTCGACCTCGCCGGGATCCCGCTGCACGCGGTCGACCGCACCGACGCCGACCCGATCGTGCTCGCCGGCGGGCACGCCGCGTTCAACCCCGAGCCGATCGCCGACTTCCTCGACGCGGCCGTCCTCGGCGACGGTGAGGAGATCGTGCTCAAGATCTCCGAGGTGGTGCGCGAGTGGCGCGCCCAGGGCGAGCCCGGCGGTCGCGACGAGGTGCTGGCCCGGCTGGCCGCGTCCGGTGGTGTCTACGTGCCGAAGTTCTACGACGTGTCGTACGACGCCACCGGCGCCGTCGCCTCCGTGGTCCCCAACCGCCCCGGCGTGCCCGACCGGGTCCGCAAGCACACTCTGATGGACCTCGACGCCTGGCCCTACCCCGCCAACCCGCTGGTGCCGCTGGCCGAGACGGTGCACGAGCGGTTCTCCGTGGAGATCTTCCGCGGCTGCACCCGTGGCTGCCGGTTCTGCCAGGCGGGCATGATCACCCGCCCGGTGCGGGAGCGCTCGATCGAGACCATCGGTGCGATGGTCGAGAACGGCATCCGCAAGTCCGGCTTCGAGGAGGTGGGCCTGCTCTCGCTGAGCAGCGCCGACCACAGCGAGATCGCCGAGGTCGCCAAGGGTCTGGCCGACCGCTACGAGGGCTCCAACGTGTCGCTGAGCCTGCCCAGCACCCGGGTGGACGCCTTCAACATCAACCTGGCCAACGAGTTCTCCCGCAACGGTCGCCGCTCGGGGCTGACCTTCGCCCCCGAGGGCGGCAGCGAGCGGATGCGCAAGGTGATCAACAAGATGGTCACCGAGGAGGACCTGATCCGCACCGTCGCGGCGGCGTACTCCCACGGCTGGCGGCAGGTGAAGCTGTACTTCATGTGCGGCCTGCCCACCGAGACCGACGAGGACGTGCTCCAGATCGCCGACCTGGCCAAGAAGGTGATCGCCAAGGGCCGCGAGGTCTCCGGCCGCAACGACATCCGCTGCACCGTCTCCATCGGCGGCTTCGTGCCGAAGCCGCACACGCCCTTCCAGTGGGCCGCCCAGCTCGACCACGAGACCACCGACTCGCGGCTCAAGCAGCTGCGCGACACCGTGCGCGAGGACAAGAAGTACGGCCGCGCGATCGGCTTCCGCTACCACGACGGCAAGCCCGGCATCATCGAGGGACTGCTGTCGCGCGGCGACCGCCGGGTCGGCGCGGTGATCGAGCAGGTGTGGCGTGACGGCGGCCGTTTCGACGGCTGGAGCGAGTACTTCTCCTACGACCGCTGGCTCACCGCCGCCACCGAGGCCCTCGAGGGCACGGGGGTCGACCTGTCCTGGTTCACCACCCGCGAGCGCGGGTACGACGAGGTCCTCCCGTGGGACCACCTCGACTCGGGGCTCGACAAGGACTGGCTCTGGGCCGACTGGGAGGACGCCATCGACCCGTCGACCGACGTCGAGGTCGAGGACTGCCGCTGGACGCCCTGCTACGACTGCGGAGTCTGCCCCGAGATGAACACCGAGATCCAGATCGGACCCACCGGGCACACCCTGCTGCCGCTGTCCGTGGTCTGAGCAGCCGGTGGACTAGCAGGCGGTGGTCGGGGGCAGCGCGAAGCGAACCCGGACGGCGCGGTGGTCCGACACCGCCGAGGTGAGGGTGCCGGCCCGGACCGGCACGAACGGCGCGCCGTAGAGCAGGTAGTCGATCCGGCGCCGCGGACTGCGCTCGGGCACGGTCAGGCCCGGTCCGCTGCCCACCGCC
>JBBQRV010000011.1:0-31477 GCA_038214475.1 Propionibacteriales bacterium
AGCAGCACGTCCTTGACCTCGCCCTTGAGCACGCCGGCCTGCAGCGCGGCGCCCACGGCCACGACCTCGTCGGGGTTGACGCCCTTGTTGGGCTCCTTGCCACCGAGCAGGCCCTTGACGACCTCGGTCACGGCCGGCATCCGGGTGGAGCCACCGACGAGCACGACGTGGTCGATCTTGTCGACGGCCACGCCGCCGTCCTTGAGCACCTGCTCGAACGGCGCCTTCGTGCGGTCGAGCAGGTCGGAGGTCAGCTTCTGGAACTCCGAGCGGGTCAGCTTCTCCTCGAAGTGCAGCGGGCCGGACTCACCGTGGGTGATGTAGGGCAGGTGGATCGTGGTCTCGCTGGACGACGACAGCTCGATCTTGGCCTTCTCGGCGGCCTCCTGGAGGCGCTGGTTGGCGATCTTGTCGGCCGACAGGTCGACGCCGTTGTTGTCCTTGAACCGCTTGACCATCCACTCCACGACGCGGGCGTCCCAGTCGTCACCACCGAGGTGGTTGTCACCGGAGGTCGCCTTGACCTCGACGACGCCCTCGCCGATCTCGAGCAGGGACACGTCGAACGTGCCGCCGCCGAGGTCGAAGACGAGGATGGTCTGGTCGTCGCCCTTGTCCAGCCCGTAGGCCAGCGCCGCGGCGGTGGGCTCGTTGACGATCCGGCTCACGTTCAGCCCGGCGATCTCACCGGCCTCCTTGGTGGCCTGGCGCTGCGCGTCGGAGAAGTACGCCGGCACGGTGATCACCGCGTCGGTGACGGTCTCGCCGAGGTAGGCCTCGGCGTCGCGCTTGAGCTTCTGCAGCACGAACGCGCTGATCTGCTGCGGGGTGAAGGTCTTGTCGTCGATCTGCTGGGTCCAGTCGGTGCCCATGTGGCGCTTGACCGAACGGATGGTGCGGTCGACGTTGGTGACGGCCTGCCGCTTGGCGACCTCACCCACGAGGACCTCGCCCGACTTCGAGAACGCAACCACCGAGGGGGTGGTGCGGGCGCCTTCTGCGTTTGCGATGACGGTGGGTTCTCCACCTTCGAGGACGGCCACGACGGAGTTCGTCGTGCCGAGGTCGATACCGACCGCGCGAGCCATGGGGTTACCTCCGGTTGTCACAACATCTGAATGGGTGGCTTGATGGAGTGCCATCCTCCGCCACCACGGGTGAGTCTGGCAAACAAGTTGAGTCCAATCAACTCAAGTTCGTTCACAGCCTACAACGCAAGGCAAGCGGCGGATGTTCCCGCTAGCGTCGGGACCATGCACCGGGTCCTGATCTCCGCCCACCGGTGCGCCGCGGGCGAGGGCGCCGGCTTCGACAACACCGTGGCCGGGGTGCGGCACGCGGCCGCCGTCGGCGCCGACTACGTGGAGTTCGACGTACGACGCTGCCGGGACGGCGTCTTCGTCTGCCGCCACGACCCGACGGTCCTGCTCCTCGACGGTAGCGACCACCCGGTGGCCGACCTCGAGTCGGGTCAGGTGCTGGCCGCCGCTCCGGGCACCGTGCTGCTCGCAGACCTGGTGGCCGCGGTGGAGCAGAGCGGGCTGGGCGCCCACGTCGACCTGAAGTTCGGCACTCCGGCAGCGGCGCGAGCGCGTGGGGAGTCGTGGGAGGTCGACGCCGCCACGGTCGTGGCCGACCGGCTCGGCGCCGCGCACATCGCGTTCAGCACCGGCCGGGAGTCCGCCGCGCGGGCGCTGCGCGACTGGACCGAGGCCGCCGGCTCGAGCGGGCACGGCGCCCTGGTGGGACTGAGCATCGGCTCGGGCACCGGGCACCTGGGCTGGTCGGACACGCTCCGGGTGCGCCGCCGCGAGCTGTTCCCCGACCGCCGGTTCCGCGGGTCCGGCGCGACGCTCGTGGTGGCCCACCACGCCCTGGCGCTGCTGCGGCTGTTGCGCTGGGCCCGGCGGGCGGGCGTACCCGTGCTGGTGTGGACCGTCGACCACCCCTGGCTCACCCGGCTCCTGGTGCGCAGCCCGCGGGTGTGGATGATCACCACGAACCACCCCAGCCGGGCCGTCGCCCTGCGTGGCGGCCCCGACTCGCCGGCGTGAGCCGCGGTCGAAGGAATACTTCGGGGCCCGATGGTTTTGTGCAGGGTATGACCGTTCCGACACTGACCCTGAACGACCACACCACCATCCCCCAGCTGGGCTTCGGCGTCTTCCAGGTGCCGCCGGAGGAGACGGCCGCGACGGTGACCTCCGCCTTCGAGGTCGGCTACCGGCACATCGACACCGCGCAGATGTACCAGAACGAGCGGGGCGTCGGCGAGGCCATCGCGTCCTCCGGCATCGCTCGTGACGAGCTCTACGTCACCAGCAAGCTCAACAACGGCTACCACGAGCCCGACGCAGCCCGTCGCGCCTTCGACGGCACCCTCGAGGCGCTCGGCCTGGACCACGTCGACCTGTTCCTCATCCACTGGCCGCTGCCGACGCTGTACGACGGCGACTTCGTGTCGACCTGGAAGACGCTGGCCGAGTTCGTCAACGACGGCCGGGCCCGGTCGGTGGGCGTCTCCAACTTCCAGCCCGCCCACCTCGACCGGATCATCGACGCCACCGGCGTCGTCCCCGCCGTGAACCAGATCGAGGTGCACCCGTACTTCACCAACGAGGCCGCCCGCGCGGGCTCGCTGGCGCACGGCATCAAGGTCGAGGCGTGGTCGCCGATCGCGCAGGGCAAGGTGCTCGACGACGCCACCATCGGCGAGATCGCGGGCCGGCACGGCAAGACCCCCTCGCAGGTGACCCTGCGCTGGCACGTCGAGCGTGGCGACATCGTGTTCCCGAAGTCGATGCGCCAGGAGCGGATGCGCGAGAACTTCGAGATCTTCGACTTCTCGCTCACCCCCGACGAGGTGACGGCGATCAGCGCGCTCGACCAGGGCGAGGCCGGCCGCACCGGCCCCAACCCCGACGTCTTCGACTACGTCCCCGCCTGAGCCGCACCGGCCCGACCCCGGCCCGGCCCGCTCAGACGCCCAGCGCCCGGCTCCACACCTCCAGCAGGTGTGCGAGCCGGGCGCGTTCCATGTCCGACAGCGGAGCCACCAGGCGCGCCTCGTTGTCCATGTGCGCGGCGAAGGCGCGGTCGATCAGCTCGAGACCCGCATCGGTGAGCGCCACCCGGCGCCCCCGCGCGTCCCTGTCACTGACCCGACGGGCGACCAGCCCTGACTCCTCGAGCCGGTCGACGCGCTTGCTCACCGCACCCGAGGTCACCATCGTGGAGTCCGCCAGCTCCCCGGGGGTCAGCTCGTAGGGCGCCCCGCCGCGGCGCAGGGTGGCGAGCACGTCGAACTCGCCCTCGCCGAGCCCGAACTCGGCGTACGTCGCGACCAGCTCCTCGGTGAGCCGGCCCGCGAGCCGGTGCAGGCGCCCGATGATGCCCTGCGGGGCCACGTCGAGGTCGGGCCGCTCGACCGCCCACTGCGCCATGATCTGCCCGACGTGGTCCCGCGAGTTGTCCATGGTCGGAATATATCTTCTTTGGAAGAGATTATGTCTTCCATGGAAACGAATTGGCGCACCTCGCTCTTCACCGCCGCCGCTCCCGCCGCCTGGGGGTCGTCGTACTTCGTCACGGCACACTTCCTGCCGCCCGACCGGCCGCTGTTCGGCGCCGCCGTTCGCGCCCTCCCGGTGGGTCTGGTGCTGCTGGCCTGGACGCGTCAGCTGCCCACCGGCGACTGGTGGTGGCGGGCCGCGGTGCTCGGCATGCTCAACATCGGAGTCTTCTTCCCGCTGATCTTCCTCGCCGGCTACCGGCTCCCCGGCGGCCTGGCGGCCACCCTGACCGCCACCTCACCCTTCGCAGTGATGGTGCTGGCCGGTCTGCTGGCCGCCGAGCGCCCGACGACCGGCGGCCTGGTCGGGGCCGCGGTGGGCGTCGTCGGGGTGGGCCTGCTGGTGCTCCGGGGCGGGCTGCACCTCGACGGGCTCGGCATGGCCGCGTCGCTCACGGCCGTGGCGGTCTCCAGCCTGGGCTACGTGCTGGTGAAGCGGTGGGCACCGCCGGTCGGCCTGCTGACCCTCGCCGCCTGGCAGCTGGTCGCCGGCGGCCTGGTCCTGGTCCCGGTGGCCGCGGTGCTCGAAGGGCCGCCCCCTCCGCTGGACGCACGTGCGGTGGGCGGGTTCCTCTACCTCGCCGTCGTCGGCACCGGACTGGCCTACGTCGCCTGGTTCAACGGCCTGCGCCGGCTGCGGGCCGGTTCGGTCGCCCTGATCGGGTTGCTGAACCCGCTGGTGGGCGTGCTGCTCGGGATCGCCTTCGCCGGCGAGAACCTGGCCCCGCTCCAGCTGCTGGGCATCGTGCTGGTGCTCGGCGGCGTCCTGCTCGGCCGGCCCGGGGTCGTACGGCGACCGGTGGTCAGCCGACCTGCACCTTGACCGGGTTGGAGTGGGTGTTGGTGTCCTTGTCCATCACTCGGAAGACGTTCAGGCCCGAGTGCGAGGTCTTGATGTAGGTCGAGAACGAGCCGTCACCCGAGACGGTGAGGGCCACCGGGAAGTCGCGCCAGGTCCCGCTCTCGCGGCGCTGCACCTGGAGCACGGTGCCGGTGCCCAGGTCGTAGGTGCCGGTGAGGTCGATGCGCTGGAAGGAGCCGACCGACGTCTGCCCCGACGACAGCGAGATCTCGCGTTGCGGCTTCGGAGGCTTCTTGCCCGGCTTGGTCGAGGTGTCCGTCGGGGTGGGGTCACCGGGGGCCAGGGTCACCTCGGGCCCCGTCTGTCCCGTGGTGGCCACCGGGTCCGGAAGGTAGAGCGAGTCGCCCGCGGTGGCGCCGCTGGCCGCCACGTCGCTGCCACCCACCCCCAGCACCCGGCTGCCGAGCAGGGCGACCGCGCCCAGGAGCACGCCGATCACGGCCGCGACGGCGACCAGGGCCACCAGTCCCGTAAGGACGGGTCTCTCCTTCTGTTCCATGCGGGCCATTGTTGCAAACCGGCGTCAGGGCGCCGACGGGGCGCCGTAGACCTCCAGCTCGGACAGGTCGGTGTAGGAACAGCCGGAGTAGGCGCCACCCGGACAGCTGGTGGCGAAGTCCGGGGTCTGGTTGCCCTTCATGGTCAGCCGGACGAAACGCACGCCCGCGGCCCCGTCGGTCGGGGTCAGCAGGTTGACCCGGCCGCGGTCGGCGACGCCGAACGTGCCCTGCTGGGCGGGCGTCCAGGTGTTGTTGTCGGGCGAGGTCTCGATCAGGTAGTCACCCAGGGAGGCACTGCCGCCGTCCCCGCAGGTGGCGGACGGGTCGACCCCGAACTCGGAGACGTCCACGGGGACGCCCAGGTCGACGGTCACGAACTTGTCCACGAAGACGTTGGTCGGCGTGCCCGCGTTGTCGCCCGTGGTGCTGCTCCAGCCGGTGACCTGGCTGCCGTCGATGGCCTGCTCGGGACCACACTCGGGACCGTAGTCCGGTCCGTTGAAGAGGTAGACCGAGGCACCGCCGCTGGACGCCGCCCAGTCACGGCGCACCTCGAAGTCGACCACCGCACCGCCGGAGGTGACGGTGACCGGCACCGCGACCCGGTCGTAGCCGGAGCCGGTGACGACCAGCCGCTTGTAGGACCCGACCGGCACCCCGCTGATCTCGTAGTCGCCCTGGGCGTCGGTGACGGCGGTGGGGTTGACGACGCCGTTGCCGCCCTGGAAGGGCAGGCTGACCGCGATCCCGGCGACCGGCTGGCCGGTGCCGGGGTCGCTCACGGTGCCCTGGATGTGCGCCTTCGTGGTGCTCGCCGGCGGGGTGTGGAAGTCCCACGACGGAGCGGCGTCGTCGCCGCCGAGGGAGCCCGCGTAGTAGCCCATTCCACGGTGCGCGAAGACCTGCCAGATCCGGGTGCGGTCGCGGCCCGAGAACACGGCGGTGTCGGCCATCAGGATGGCGTTGCGCATGTCGAGGAAGGACGGGTTCGACGGTGCCAGCTCCATCGCCCGGGTCACCAGCGACTCGGTCTTCGCCGAGCCGAGGGCGTCGCGCAGGTCCCACAGGGACTGGGCCCAGATCTCGCCGTCGGAGTGCACCTCGGGAGAGCCCACGACCTGCGCGTAGTCGCGGTAGGTGTAGCCACCGAGGTGCCCGGTGAGACCGCCGTTGCACCTGGCCGCTTTCGAGCCGACCTTGCAGTCCAGGGGCTCGGTGCGGTCGTAGTAGACGCCCTCGCCGTCGTACTTGAAGAGCACCACGTCGACCTTGCCCTTCTGGTCGGCCTGCAGGCCCTGCGCGACGAGGTAGTCCATGGCGTACCAGTCGCTCCAGGCCTCTCCCATGCTCCCGGCCTGCACCCCGCCGAGCGTGGAGATCCCCCGCGCGTCGACGACGAGCCGGTTGGACAGTCCGTGGGTGTACTCGTGGTAGACGGTGTCAGCCTCGTCACCGACGTTGGTGGGCGCGAACGGGTCGCCGTCCGGGTACGTCGTGCCGGGCTGGTGCTGGAGGTACATCTGCATCGTGGGCCGCATGCCGTCGGGTGGCGTCGACATGTTCGCGTTGTCGATGTGCGCACCGTCGGGCAGCCCGGCGGCGGTGTTGGCCCCGTCGTCGGTCTGGGTGTCGACGGCATCCCCGGCCTTGCCCTTGTGGGTGTAGTTGACCCGCTGGAAGTTGCCGGCCGACTCCGTGAAGCCGATCGGCGCCTTGAGCAGGTGGTCGTGGAAGCGGTTGACGAAGTAGAAGACCTGGGTCACGTTCTGCCGACGGTTGGTCCGCCACGAGTAGGGCACGTCCGGGTTCCAGGAGCACGGCCACGGGTTGTCGCAGAAGGACACCCCGGAGAGGTGGAACGGCTTGAGGCGGTGGTTCCAGGTGCGCGGCGCCGACGGCCCGGCCTCCTCCGAGGACTGCGCGCGGTCGTCGTCGTTGACGTCGGACCAGGCATGCGAGTTGTTCCCGGAGAGCCGGGTGGCGTTGCCTCCCAGCCAGCCCTGCGCGGTGAAGTCGACCTTGACCTGGGTGCCGCCACGGGGCGTCTTGCCCGGGAAGAACGGGTAGGCCAGGCCCGTCGCGTGCCGGTCACCGCCGGAGGCGTCGGCCTGCAGCGGCTGGCGGAAGAGGGTCCGGCCGGTGTCCGCGTCCAGCACGCTCACGGCCGGCTCCGCCGCCGACATGGTCACGGTCTGCCAGCCCACGTGGGTGCCGGCACGGGTCACGAAGAGCACTCGTCGGGCGACGTCGCGCGGCCCCGGCGCAGCACTGGCCTCGCCGGTGTCGCGACGGGCTGCGCTGATCGCCTGGCCGGACGTGGCCAGGCGTCGGCCCGTGGATCGGGTCACGACCGTCGCCGACACGGGGGCCCCGCCGACGGTCAGCAGCCGGCCACGGGAGTTCACGCTGGCCTGGAGCCCGTTTCCGAAGACCGGCATGCCGCCGACGGTCTGGGTCCACGACAGGTGGTGCACCCCCGAGATGTCGACGTAGTCCTTGCGGAAGCGCAGGGTGTCGAGGTCGGCGGCGACCAGGCCGAAGGCCCACAGGTGGCTGCGCACGAAGCCCAGCGCGACGTCCTTGGCGGGGCGCTTGCTGGTGCCGGTGAGGTACCCGTCGAGCTTGGCGACGAGGCGAGGCGTCCCGGTGCTGCCGTCGACGTCGAAGAGGGCGCTCTCGCCCAGGCTGCGCTGCAGGGCGCGGGCAGCCGGTCGGCGCGCGGCCGTGGACGCGAGCCTCAGCCCCGCGCTGACGCTGGCGGTGCTGGTGCCGCGCCGGGTGTCGAGGAAGCCGCGCGCCTCGCCCTGGGTGGACGGACGCGACTCCACCACCGGGCTCGCGGTCGCGCTGGGCGCGGTCGCCGCCGAGGAGCCGGTGACCGAGAGGCCCGTGACACCGGCCAGGACGCAGGCGGCGAGAGCCAGGGCAGAACCGCCCGTGGTGGTGCTGCGCGACATCGGATCTCCTCAGAGCAGGTGCGGTCGCAGACACTCTTGTCGTCGATTCGTGATCCGACAAGAGATCCGCCAGAACTGGTCGAACCGTTATCTGGCCCGCACCCGGATCCGGGCCCCCGCCCGGGGCACGCTGGTGATGTTGCGGACCACCGGCTCGTCCTCGCCGACCGACTCCACGTCGTACGCCGCGAGCACCTCGCGCAGCACCGCCACCCCCTCCATCAGGGAGAACCCGGCACCGAGGCAGCGGCGTACTCCGCCCCCGAAGGGGAGCCAGGTGGTCGAGGTCGGCGGATTGGCGCCGAGGAAACGGTCAGGACGGAACGACTCCGGGTCGGGGTGGTTCCCCGGGTCGGCGTGCGCGAGCAGGATCGACGGTCCGACCGTGGTGCCGGCCGGCAGGTCGAGCCCCCCGACCGTCGCCGGCGACTGCAGGGTGCGCACCACCATCGCGATCACCGGGTGCAGCCGCAGCGACTCCTTGACGACCGCCTCGAGGAAGGCGTCGTCGCCGGCCTGCGCCCGGCGTAGCAGTGCCGGGTCGCGGCCGAGCTCGTAGAGGGCCCAGGCCAGCGCCGTGGCGGTGGTCTCGTGACCGGCCAGCAGGAGCGTCACCAGCTGGTCGCGGAGCTCGACGTCGCTGAGCTGCTGCCCGTCGTGCGGGGGCGTCTGGAGGAGCCGGGAGAGCACGTCGGTGCGCTCCGCCAGGTCGGAGGCGCCGCGTCGCTCCCGGATCTCGCGGTGGATCAGCAGGTCGAGGGCGCGCAGGTCATCGGCGGTGGTGCGCCACGGGGCGATCCGCTGGAGCCGCGGCCAGGCCCACCCGAGCAGGATCAGCGGGCTGATCTCGACGACGGCGGTGACCCGAGGGCGGAGCTCGGCGAGCCGGGCCTCCTCGGTGACCCCGAAGACGACGCGCAGGATCACCTCGAGGGTGAGCGCGTTCATCCTGTCGAGGGCCCGGAACTCCGCGCTCGCCGGCCAGCCGGCCACCTCGGCCCGGGCCAGCTGCGCGACCAGCTCGGCGTACCCGTGCAGGGCTCTTCCGTTGAAGGCCGGCATCAGCAGCTTGCGGGCCCGCTGGTGCTCCTCACCGTCCTGGAGCAGCAGCGAGTGCTTGCCCATCACCGGACCGAGCACTGCGTTGCCCTTGCCCGCATGGAACACCTGCGGGTCACCGGCGAAGATCTCCCGCGCGTGCTCGGGGCGGGTGAACAGCACCAGGGGACGGCCCCTCGGGATCAGTCGCACCGTGAAGGTGTCGCCGTAGCGACGGCGCAGGGCCGGCACGAACCGGTGCCGGAACTTCAGCAGGCCCACGGTCTGCACGAGGGCCGGGAGTCGGGGGCCGGGCGGCAGCCCGCCGGGCCCGGTCACCGGACCACCACGCGATGGGTCACGGTCGGCTTGGTGCGCAGGTCGACGCAGCTCTGCCGGCGCTCGGGCCCGGGCGTGGTCTCGACCAGGGCGGCGCCGTGCTCGAAGGCGACCTCGGTGCGGGGGCCTGCGACGGTCGTGGCGACCAGTGCCCCCGGCTCGACCCCGCCGGCACGCAGGTGCAGCTCGGCCACCTGGGCCGCTCCCGGTTGCCCGGCGCGGCCCCGCACCCTGTCCGGGGGCACGGTGCCGGAAGCGATCGCAGCGCAGCCGGCCACCGCGGACTCGGGATCGAGCCGGCCCAGGCTCAGGCCGCTGGGCAGCGCCAGCAGGGTGGCCGCGAACCGGTGGCCCCCCAGGTGTGTGGTCTCCCAGGTCTGCTCCGGCCAGCGCTCCGCCAGGGCAGCGGTCACCGGTCGGCCCAGCTCGGCACAGCAGACGTCACGTCGGCCGTTGGTGCAGACCAGCCAGAGCGGCTGGGGGTGCGGCGTCAGCGCCGGCGAGCGCCCCTCGGCGAGCGCCGCCAGGTCGAGCCCGGCCAGGGCGGCCAGGTCGGGCACGACTGTGCGCTCCACCCGGAAGGCCGGCCCCTCGCGCCAGGCCGTGAAGACGGTGAGCGACGCCGCCGGGCGGTCGCGGTGACGGCGGATCAGCTGGGCCCGCACCCCGTACGGTATGTCGACGTGGTCGGCCAGCACGGCGGGTGCGTCCCGGCCCCACGAGCCGGCGTGCTCGACGAGGAGGAACGCCCGATCGGTGGGCGCGGTCCCGGCCAGGGGCTCACCGTCGAGGCGGGAGGCGGCCGAGCAGCGGAAGTCGTCGGGCACAGGGCGATCTTGCCCCACCTGCAGGGTCACTGGTCGAGGAGGCCCCGTTGCCGGGCCAGCGCCGCGGCCTCGGTGCGCCCGGCCGCGCCGAGCTTGGCGAGGATGTGGGACACGTGCACGCTGACGGTCTTGGTGCTGATGAACAGCTGCTTGCCGATCTCCCCGTTGGAGCGCCCCTGGGCCACCAGCCCCAGGATCTCGCGTTCGCGGGGCGTGAGCGGTTCGCTCCCGTCGCGGGTGCGCTGGGCCTCACTGCCGGACGCCCGCAACCGGTCGAGCAGCGGCTGGGCTCCCAGCGCGCGGGCCGTCGCGCGGGCCCGGTCGCCCATGTCCCGGGCCGAGGCAGGGTCGCCGGAGGCCCGCAGCACTGCGGCGAGCACCGCCTGGGCGCGAGCCGTCTCGTGCACGTGCCCGAACACGTCGAAGGCGTCCACCGTGGCGACCCAGGCCTCGATGAGGACGTCCGGCTCCGGGGTCCCCGCCCCACCCAGCAGCCAGCACACCCGGTGCGCCTCGGCCTCGAGGCGCTGCGCCCAGGCCCGCCCCTCGGGTCCCCAGAAGCCGGCCGGGTCCTGGAACCGGTCGCGCACGGTGCGCCCGTCGCCGAGGACCCGGGTCACCTCGACCAGCAGACCCTCTCGCTCCAGCGTCGACAGCGAGGGCACCGCGTCGGCGACAGCGCCCAGGGTGGCCGCGGCGAGCCGCAGCCGGGCACTGAACCACTCGTGCCACAGGCCGACGAGCACGCCGACGGCGTCGTCGTAGACCGCGATCGCGCCGCGAGCGTCACCCCGGGCTCCGGCGAGCTCGATCTCGAGGGTGCTCGACTGGATCGCCACCAGGCCCTCGGCCGTCCAGTGCCGGCGCAGCGGTGCCAGCGCCGCGGTGACGTCGTCGCCACGGGCCGCCGCGACCTGCAGGCGCAGCACGTCGAGCAGTGCCGCCGCGACCGGCGGCGGGGAGGGGGCGCGCACGTCGAGCAGGGCGAGCTCCTCGGACCAGCGCCCCTGCGCGTGCAGCACCCACCCGAGCTGCCAACGGCACTCGAACGCGTACGGCGCCCACGGCACCCCGGCGGCCTCGCCCCGTTCGACACCGCTGCGGAACCAGCGCTCGGCCCCCTCGAACTCGGCCCAGTCCTGGAAGGAGCGGCCCAGCAGGAACCGGCCGCGCAGCTCGCTGAGCAGCGCCCCCGACGACTCCGCCCGGGACACCGCCTCGACCAGGGCCGCGCGCAGCGCGTCCTTGGGCCCCGCCCGCTTGAGCCCGCTCAGGGTGGTCAGCGCGTCACTGGCGAGCACGTGCAGGTCGAGGCCCTCGGCCAGGTGGAAGGCGTCCAGGCCGACGCCCTGCGCCTCGTCGTAGCGGCCCTTGTTGCCGAGGATCCGGGCGTGCACGCCCAGCACCCTGGCCCGGAGGCCGCTCGCCTCGGGCGGAAGCAGGCGCACCGCTTCCGTCGAGACCAGCAGCGGGTCCTCGTCGGGCTCGATCACGTCGAGCAGCGCGGCTCGGGCGCTGAGCAGTCGCGACCGCCAGGCATCCGGGCTCCCCTCGGGGAGCCGGGCCAGCTGCTCCTGGATCAGCGCGGCTGCCCGGGCCGGGTGGCCGCTCGCGCTGAGCGCGTCGGCGGCGTTGGCCACCAGCTTCGACAGGTCGAGGTCGGCATCGACCCGGCGTCTCGGGTCGGCGAGCAGCTCGAGCGCCTGCTGGTAGTGCTGGGCGGCCTCGTCGGGGCCGCCCACCGACATCGCCTCCGCTCCCGCGCGGATGCCGGCGTCGAGCGCGGTGTCGTAGTCCATCGCCAGCCGGGCGTGACGGGCCAGCTCGGCGGCGGTGCCCACCCCGCGGCCGTCACGCAGCGCGTCGGCGTAGCGCGCGTGCAGGCGCACCCGCTCGCCGGGCAGCAGGTCGTCGTACGTCGCTTCGCCGAGCAGGGCGTGACGAAAGGCGTAGTGGTCGGTCCCCTGGGCGACCAGCACGTTCATCTCCACCGCCTTGCGCAGCGCCTCCTCCAGCTCGGAGGGCGACTGGTCGACCGCGGCGGCGAGCAGGGCGTGGGTGACCCGGCGCCCCGCGACGCTCGCGGCCCGCACCACCTGCCGGGCGTGGTCGTCGAGCCGGTCGAGGCGGACCAGGAGCACGTCGGCGAGGTCGGCCGGCAGCCAGCGGCCCGGGCCGCTGGCCGCCCCGACGAGCTCCTCGACGAAGAACGCGTTGCCCTCGGCCCGGTCGACGATCCCGTCGACCTCGAGGGCACCGATCGGCCCGGGGTGCAGCGCGTGCACGAGCGCCCGCACCTGCGCAGCGGGCAGCGGGCCGAGCTGCAGCCGCTCGACACCGGCGACACGGGCCCACTCCGCGACCTGGCTGCGCAGCGGGTGCCGACGGTGCAGGTCGTCGGAACGGTACGTCGCCACCACGGCCACCCGGCCCGCGAAGGGGCGGGAGAAGAGGAAGCTGAGCATGTCGCGGGTGGACCGGTCGGCCCAGTGCACGTCCTCGACCACCAGCAGCAGCGGCTCCACGGCCGCGGCGGCCTCGAGCGCCGCGTGCACGGCCTCGAAGAGGTCCCCGCGGTCGAGTGTGCTGGTGCGGTCGTCGTCGACTGCCTGCGTCTCGGCGTGGTCGGCGCCCGGCACCCGGGTCATCACCCGGCGCCCGGGCTGCAGCCGGGACAGCACAGGGTGGACCGCGTCGAGGTTCCCCACGACGTCGGGGAGCTCGGCGGCGAGCCGGCCGACCACTTCGGAGAACGGCAGGTAGGGCAGGGCGCTGTCACCGAAGTCGAGGCAGTGCCCGGTCACCACCCGCCAGCCGGCCGCGCCCGCGACCGTGCCCAGCTCGGCCAGCAGCCGGGTCTTGCCGACGCCGGCGTCGCCGGCGAGCAGCACGGCGCCCGGGCGGGCGCCAGCGAGGCCGAGCAGGGAGCTCAGCTCGGCCAGCTCGGCCTCACGCCCGACCATGGTCGGACTGCGGTTCGGCGACACGGGGACCATGATCCCCCGGACCGCCGACATCTGCTCAGAACGCAAGCCGGTGAGTCCAGCGCACGCCGGCCGGGGCCGCATCGGTCACGGTGGCCGGTGCCGGCCCACGGCGGGCCCGCAGCGGACGCCAGCCCGCCCGGATCCGGGTGGCCCGCTCGGCGAGGTCGGCGCGGAGGTACATCTCGGTGGCGATCAACATGGTGGTTCCTCTTCTCGGTGGTGTGAGAAGAGCCTGCGGCGCTGAGGTAGCCCCGGACATCGGGCAACTGCCCTATCTGCGTCGTCCGCGACCCGGCCCTACCTCAGAGCGGCCGTCCGCCGATCCAGGTCTGCGCGACCAGCGGCACCCCGGGCCGGTAGGCCAGGTGCACGTACGACGGCGCGTCGAGCACCACCAGGTCGGCCCGGCGTCCCACCTCGAGCACCCCCACGTCGTCGCGGTCGAGGGCCGCCGCACCGCCTGCGGTGGCCGCCCACAGCGCCTCCGCGGGCGACATCCCCATCTCCCGCACGGCCACCGCGATGCAGAACGGCAGCGAGCTGGTGTAGCAGGACCCGGGGTTGCAGTCGCTGGCCAGCGCGACCGTCACCCCGGAGTCGATCAGGTGCCGGGCGTCGGGGTAGGGCTGTCGGGTCGAGAACTCCACCCCCGGAAGCAGGGTGGCCACCGTGCCGGAGTCGGCCAGCGCGGTGACGTCGGCGTCGTCGAGGTGGGTGCAGTGGTCGACCGCGACCAGGCCCAGCTCGCAGGCCAGTCGGACGCCCGGGCCGGGCCCGAGCTGGTTGGCGTGCAGGCGGCCCCGCAGTCCCTTCGCCGCACCGGCGGCCAGCACCGTGCGGGCCTGGTCGGCGTCGAAGGCGCCGCGCTCGCAGAAGACGTCGATCCACTTCGCGTACGGCGCGGCGGCCTCCAGCATCGCTCCGGTGACCAGGGCGACGTACTCGGCGGGGTCAGCGTCCGCCGGCACCACGTGGGCGCCGAGGAAGGTGGTGTCGTCGGTGAACTGCCGAGCGATGGCCAGGCAGCGCGCCTCGTCGAGAGTGGTGAGCCCGTAGCCGCTCTTGATCTCCAGGCTGGTGGTGCCCTGGCTGCGCATCTCGTGCACGAGTCGCGCCACGTGGTGGGTGAGCTGCTCGTCGGTGGCCGCCCGGGTCGCCGCGACCGTGCTGCGGATCCCGCCCGCGGAGTAGGGCTCACCGGTCATCCGGGCCTCGAACTCGGCGGCCCGGTCGCCGGCGAAGACCAGGTGCGAGTGGCTGTCGACGAAGCCGGGGATCACGGTGCGGCCCGCGAGGTCGACGGCGGTGTCCGCGGCCGGCGCGTCGGCTGCACGGCCGACCCAGGCGATGTGGGCGCCCTCGACGACCAGGGCGGCGTCGTTCAGCACCCCGTCCCGGGGCCCGTCGACCGCATGGGTGACGAGCTCGCCGGCATGGGTGAGCAGGGTGCTGGTCACTGCCACACCTTCTCGATGCTGCGATCGAGCTGGTGCCCGATCTGGTGCCGGTCACCCTGCCCGAAGACGGGTCGCCCGTCGACCAGGACGTGGGTGACATCAGCCCCGGCGGCCGCGAACACGGCTGTCTGCTCGTCGGCACCGGTGCCCGCGGTGCGGGTCGTCGAGGTGTCCAGGGTGACCAGGTCGGCGCGCATGCCCACCGCGATCCGGCCGGCATCGGGCCAGCCCAGCGACTGGTGGCCGGTCTCGGTGGCGGCGGTCAGCAGCTCGGTCGCCGACCAGTGCCCGCGGCGTTCGGTGGCCAGCCGCTCGTCGAGCTCGACCGCGCGCATCTCCTCGAAGAGGTCGATGACGGCGTGGCTGTCGGAGCCGAGGGTGAGCCGCGCGCCGGCGTCGTGAAGCCGCCGGCTCGGACCGATGCCGTCGCCGAGGTCGCGCTCGGTGGTGGGGCAGAGGTCGACGTACGCGCGGGCCGCGCCGAGCAGCGCGACGTCGGTGTCGGCGAGGTGGGTGGCATGCACTGCGGTGGTGCGCGCACCGAGCGCGCCCTCGTCGGCGAGCAGCTGGGTGGGCGTCCGACCGTGGGCGGCCAGGCACTGCTCGTTCTCGGCGCGCTGTTCCGAGAGGTGCACGTGCAGGGGGCCGGGCAGGTCGGCGACGGCGCCCAGGGCGGAGCGGGGGACCGCGCGCACCGAGTGGATCGCAGCGCCGATCACGGCCCGCTCTCCCCCCTCGAGCTCGTCGACCCGGGTCCGCCAGGCCCCCGCGTCGCCGTCGGAGAAGCGCAGCTGCACGCCCTGGGCGGGCTCGCCGATGCCGGCGGCGAGGTAGCAGGTGTCGAGCAGGGTGATCCGCAGCCCTGACTGCTCGGCCGCCGCCAGGAGGGCGTGGCCCATCGCGTTGGGCTCGTCGTACGGCCGGCCGTCGGGCTGGTGGTGGAGATAGTGGAACTCGCCCACGGACGTGATCCCGACCGACACCATCTCGCGGTAGGTCGCCAGCGCGAGCTCGAAGTAGCTGTCGGGCGTGAGCCGGCCGGCGACGGCGTACATCTGCTCGCGCCAGGTCCAGAACGTGCCCCGCTCGCGTTGGGTGCGGCCCCTCAGCGCCCGGTGGAAGGCGTGGCTGTGGCAGTTGGCGAGGCCGGGGAGGCTGAGGCCGGGGAGACGGTGGTCGGAATCGCCGGTCAACCGGTGATTCCTGACGTTCTCGGCCGATGCAACGGCCGACAACGTCAGGGAACGGCCGAGAACCTCCACCGACGTGAACCGGCCACCCTCCACGCCCACCCGTACGTCGGACGCCACCCCGTCGGGCAGCAGCACCCGCTCCAGCAGGTACGTCGTCACGCGGCCAGCCGTTCCAGCACGTCGGCCAGCGCCTCGACGCCGGCCAGGCAGTCGGCGAGCTCGGCCGACTCCGCCGGCGAGTGCGACACCCCGGTGGGGTTGCGCACGAACAGCATCGCGGTGGGGATGCCGGCCGCGGACAGGATGCCCGCATCGTGGCCCGCCTGGGTCGCGATGACCGGCCAACCGTGCGGCCCGGCCAGCCGTCGGGCGAGCTCGCCCGGGAACGTCACCGCGGCGGAGACCGACTCCGCGGTGACCAGGAGCCCGGTGCCGTCGCGCCCGGCCCGCTCGGTGCCCTGACGCGAGACGGCCTCCACCAGCTCCACCAGCGCCGCGTCGCTCGGGCACCGCGCGTCCAGCCACGCGGTCACCCGCGAGGGCACCGCGTTGGTGCCGTTGGGCTCCACCGAGACCCGTCCGAAGGTGGCGCGGGCACCCGCCAGCCGTGCTTGCTTGGCCGCCGCCAGGACCGTCATCGCATAGGTCTGCATCGGGTCGTGCCGGTCCTCCATGCGAGTCGTCCCGGCATGGTTGGCCTCGCCGGTGAACTCGAACCGGTAGCGCCCGTGCGGCCAGATCTCACTGGCCACCCCGACCGCCGCACCGCGCTCGACCAGGTCACGTCCCTGCTCTACGTGCAGCTCGACGAAGCAGCCGACCTCGGCAAGCAGGGCGGACCCGACAGCCGGATCCAGCCCCGCCGACGCCCACGCGTCACCGAGACGTACGCCGTCGCGGTCGGTCAGCGCCTCGGCGTCCGACCCGGCCAGAGCGCCCACGGCCAGCCGGGAACCCAGGCAGGCCAACCCGAAGCGGGAGCCCTCCTCCTCGACGAACGCCCCGATCCCGATCCGGCGCCCGGGCACCCAGCCACGCTCGCGCAACAGGTCGACCCCGGCGAACGCCGAGACCACGCCCAGCGGACCGTCGAAGGCGCCGCCGTCGAGCACCGAGTCGAGGTGCGATCCGGTGAGCACCGCGTCGGCGGTCGAGCCGTCGGGCGGGTCCCACCAGGCCACCGCGTTGCCGAACCCGTCGTACTGCAGGGCCAGCCCCCGGGCGGTCGCCTCGGCGGCGAACCACGCCGCGCACTCGCGCTCGGCCGAGCCGAGCGGCTGGCGGAAGTAGCCGCCGCTCGCCGCGGATCGGCCCACCGGTGCCAGGTCTCGCCACATCTGCTCGAAGCTCACCTCGCCAGTGCACCCAATCGCGGGGTCGGGGTCAACGCACCCCGCCACCAGATCGTCTCGGATCCGAGACTGGGCGCCGGTCTAGACGACACTGGACAGTTCGGGTAAAGCGCCTCCGGATCATTCGCGATTCAATATCTTGGTGGTGTTGGGGGGGAGCGCAGCGGTCCGGGGGGACCGCGCTCCACACCGCTCGGCCACTCGCCGCACAGCCGTGCGCAGGGCCGTGCAGTGCTGCCCCCACACTGCCGCGATGCATGGGGCTCGCGGCGCTTCGGGGAGGAATTTTCAGATGAACAAGCGACTCGCTCTGGGTATCGGGGCCGGCGTTGCCGCCTTCGCAGCCGTCACCGCATCCGCTGCCAGCCTGGGCGGCGTCAACGCCGCCGGACTGGGTGCCGACACCAACGTGGTGGCGTCCTGCGACACCGACGGGGTCTCCGTCGACTACACCACCGGCTACGTGGGCACCGAGTACAAGGTGACCGCGGTCAAGCTCAGCGGCGTGGCCGCCGCGTGCAACGGCAAGGCTGTCGCGATCACGCTCCGCGGCGCCTCCGGCAGCCTCGGCGAGGTCACCGGCACCCGCGACACGTCGACCACCCAGTCCTTCAGCCTCGGTACGGCGGTGTCGGCCAGCTCGGTCACCGGCGTGGCCGTGGTCATCGCGGGCTGAGCCACCACCCGACCAGCACCGGGCGCCCTCGTGGCGCCGGTGCGGACGACATCATGCAGACGCCTGCACACCTCGAGACGCGGCGGAGGACCATCCTCCGCCGCGCTCGTGGCGTGCTCGCATGGGCTGCGGTGCTGTGCGGCGTGTGGATGCTTCTCCCGACGCAGTACGGCGGACACCTGGGCATCACCGTCGTCTCCGGCCACTCGATGGAGCCGACCTTCCACACCGACGACCTGCTCGTCACCTGGCAGCGCAGCGCCTACGAGGTGGGTGACGTGCTCGTCTACGAGATCCCGGCCGGTGACGTCGGCGCGGGCCTGAGCGTCGTGCACCGGATCGAGTCGGTGCAGCCCGACGGCTCGTTCACCATGCTCGGCGACAACAACGCCTCCGCGGACCTGTGGCACCCCACGGCCGACGAGGCGCAGGGCAGCGTGGCCCTGATGCTCCCCCATGGGGGCCGGTGGCTGCGCACCCTCTTCTCACCTCTCGCGCTCGCCCTGCTCTGCGGCCTCCTCGTGATGTGGGCGGTGGCCCAGCCGAGGACGCCGCGCCAGCCACGGCGTCGCACCCGCCGCAGCGGTCCCGTGCTGGCCCGTGGCCTGGTGCCCGTGCTCGCCACCGCTGTCGCCGCGCTCGGGCTGGGCGGTGGCGCCTCGGCGGCCGGCCTGGGCGGACTGCGCCCGGCCACCCTGTTCAGCAGCACCGCCTCGGCGAGCGTCCCGCCGCCGGCCGCCGGAGTGACGTACTCCCAGGCGCTCACCAGCGACAACCCGCTCGACTACTGCGCCACGGTCACCGTCACCAACCAGAGCGCCGCCACCGTGGACTGGCAGGTCGTCGTCGACCTCACCACGGCACCGTTCAACGCCTCCGAGATCACCTCGTCGTACGGCGTGACGTCGGTGACCCTCACCGCCTCCAGCTGGACGGTGCGCGGCGCCAGCTACAACAAGACCCTCGCCGCGGGCGCGTCCACCACCTGGGGCTACTGCGCCAAGCGCTCGGCCAACAGCATCCCGCTGGTCGACGGCACCGTCTCCGCGAGCGTGACCAGCTCGGGCAACGGGCAGTACTGCGCCGACGTCACCGTCACCACCACCTCGACCAGCTGGGTTCGCTGGCGGGCCACGATCAACCACAGCACCCCGGGGCTGACCCAGTCGCAGTACTGGCTCAGCGCGGCGCCCTCGAGCTACTGGAACGCGACGTCGTCGTCGTTCAAGGCCTCCACCGGCACCTGGGTGCTCACCGGCGTCGACTACAACCAGATCATCAGGGCCGGCCAGAGCGCGACCTGGGGCTTCTGCGCCTCCTAGCGGTGAGAAGGTGGTCCCCGGCAACCGAGGAGGACCGTGAACGAGTACGACGACCGCGCCGTGGAACGCCTCCGGGCACTGGTACGGATCCCCACCGTCTCCGACCGCGACCCCGGTCGCGTCGACACCGCCGCGTTCGACCGGCTGCTGGCCGAGCTGGCCGCCCAGTACCCGCTGCTGCACGAGCACCTCGAGCTGACCCGGATCGGCAGTCACGCCCAGCTGCTGCGCTGGCCCGGACGGCGCGCGGAGCGTCCGGTGGTGCTGATGGCCCACCTCGACGTGGTGCCGATCGACGAGGACGCCCCCTGGGCCCATCCTCCGTTCGAGGCCGCCATCGTCGACGGCCACGTGTGGGGCCGGGGCACCCTCGACGACAAGGGCTGCGTGGCCGGGCTCTGCGAAGCCGTCGAGCGGCTGCTCGAGCAGGGGGTCACCCCCGCCCAGGACGTGTGGCTGTCGTTCGGCTGCGACGAGGAGGTCTCGGGCAGCGCCGCCGAGCAGGCGGTGGCCCACCTGCGCAGCCACGACGTGCACCCCTGGTTCGTGCTCGACGAGGGCGGTGCCGTCGCCCACGACGCCTTCCCCGGCGTGAGCCGTCCGGTGGCCGTGATCGGGGTGACCGAGAAGGGCACCACCTCGCTCGAGCTCACCGTCGAGGGCCGCGGCGGCCACGCCTCGACCCCGGCCCGCAACGGGCCCACCACCCGGCTGGCCCGGGCCCTGCTGCGGATCGAGAAGAGCCCGTTCCCGGCGAGCACCCCGGCCGCCACGATCGAGCTGATGGAGCGGATCGCGCCGTACGCCCCGCTCGCGCTGCGGCCCCTGATGGCACGCGCCTCGCGGCTCACGCCGGTGCTCACCCGGGCCCTGATCGCCGCCGGCCCGGAGTCGGCCGCGATGACGCGCACCACGGTGGCCGCGACGACGCTCTCGGGCTCACCCGCTCTCAACGTGATCGCGTCGACGGCCAAGGCCGGGCTCAACGTGCGGGTGATGGTGGGCGACACGGTGGCCGGCGTGGTCGCGCACCTGCACCGGGCCATCGCCGACGACGCGGTGCGCATCGAGGTGCTCGAGCGCGGCGAGGCGAGTGCGGTCTCGCCGGTCGACGACGACGCCTTCCGGCTGCTGGAGGCCACGATCGAGGAAGTGTTCCCCGACGCCGTGCCCTCGCCGTACGTGATGATGGCCGCGACCGACTCGCGGCACTTCACCGCGATCTGCCCGCGGGTCTACCGGTTCGCGCCGTTCCGGATGACCAAGGCGCAGCGGGAGTCGATCCACTCCTACGACGAACACCTCGGGATCCGTGACTTCCTCGACGGAGTGCGGTGGTACCAGCGACTGATCGAAGGGATCCCGACATGAGCGACACCGGCACCCGCACCCCCGAGCTGCGCCACGGCCTAGTCGCCGTGGTCGGGTTCCTGGTCTGTGTCGAGATCGCCAGCGGTGTGCTGCAGGGCTTCTACACGCCGATCTGGAAGGACATCGCCGGCACGCTGTCGATGCGCGACGCCGACGTGAACTGGTTCGAGGCGGCCCAGCTCAGCGTCTCGGCGCTGGTGGTGCCGTTCCTGGCCCGGCTCGGCGACCTGATCGGGCACCGCAGGGTGCTGCTGCTCTCGACGGCGGTGACCGCGCTCGGCTCGTGGGTGCTGGCCTTCGCCCCGTCGTTCACCACCTTCCTGATCGGCTTCGCCCTCCAGGGGGCGTACGTCGTGTGGCTGCCGATGGAGGTGGCGATCGTGCACCGGCGCACCGCCGACTCGGGGCGGCAGGCGCTGCTCACCCGGCGCGCGGCCGGCGTGCTCGTCGGGGCGCTGGAGCTGAGCGTGATCATCGGCGCGCTCACCAGTGGCGCGCTGGTGGAGTCGTGGTCGATGACGGCGGTGCTCTCCCTGCCCGCGATCGTGGTCACCGCCTGCCTGCTGGTGGTGTGGTTCGGCGTCGAGGACGCCCCCGGCACCAGCAGTGGCGGCATCGACTGGACCGGCCTGGCCCTGCTCACCGGCGCGCTCGGGCTGGTGATGGCCGGCCTGATCCTGATCCGGGTCGACGGTGCGGGGAGCCCCTGGCCGTGGGCGCTGATCGGGCTCGGCGTGGCTGCCCTGGCGCCCTTCGTGCGGCACTCCCTGGGCGAGCCCGAGCCGCTGGTCGACGTACGCCTGTTCGCGACCGCGGGGCAGTGGCCGATCCAGCTCACCGCGTTCCTCTTCGGCATGTCGGTGCTCGGGGCACAGATCCCCCTGTCGACCTTCGCCCGCACCGACCCCGCCGTGGCGGGCTACGGCCTCGGCGCCGATGCCGGCTTCGTCTCCACCCTGATCGGCGTGTACGTCGTGTTCCTCGCCGTCGGCGCGCTCACCCTCCCGCTCACGTCGCGCTGGCTGGGCCCGCGCGGGGCGTTGATCGGGGCGTGCCTGCTGGTGGCGCTCGGCTACGGGCTGTTCCTGCCGCTGCACGACTCCACGGGACAGACCCTGGTCAACATGGCCATCGCCGGCGTGGGCTCGGGCGCGCTGGTGGCGGCCCTGCCCGCCGCTGCCGCCGCTGCCGCGCCCCCGACCCGCACCGGTGTCGCGACCGGCATGACCAACGCGATCAAGACCGTCGGCGGTGCGATCGCCAGCTCGATCTTCGCCATCGCCCTGGCGGCCACCGGCAGCATCGCCGACCCCACCGAGGGTCATGCCCCCCCTCAGCGGCTACCTGACCGTGTGGACCGTCTGCGCGGTCGCCGCCCTGGTGGCCGCCCTGGCGCTGCTCGCCGTGCCCCGGCAGGCCGTCGCGGACTGACGAGGCGACCGTACGAGGGGATAGTCCGAGAGGTTTCGGTCGGGTCCGGCGCTTGAAAGCGACCGAAACATCTCGGACTATCGCAAGCGAGGGGGTGACCACGATGCCCGAGGAACGCGAGGAGCCGGCCAGGGACGACCGGACGGGGAAGCCGGCTGCGGCGGCCCGGATCCAGCACCAGGCCCGATGGGTCGACGTGCAGATCCAGCGGGCCATGGAGCGCGGCGAGTTCGACGACCTGCCCGGGTACGGCAAGCCGATCGACGACCTGGGCGGCGAGCACGACCCGGACTGGTGGCTGAAGAAGCTCGTCGAGCGCGAACGGATCAGCGTCCTGCCACCGGCGCTCCAGCTCCGCAAGGACGACCTCGAGCTCGACGCACTCGTCGACCGGCTGGTCACCGAGACGGAGGTACGCCGCGAGCTCGACGCGTTCAACGAGCGGGTCCGCCAGGCCCGCCGCCAGCTCACCGGCGGCCCGCCGGTGGTGACCCCGATGCGCGACGTCGACGCCGACGCCGCGGCCTGGGCCGAGCGCCGTACGGCGCGGCTGACGCGGCAGCGTGAGCAGCCCGACGGGACCCCTCGCCCACGACGACGCTGGTGGCGTCGGGCCTGACCTGCAGTGGGATTGGTCATACCTGCCTCGCCGTCCCCGCTGCTAGCGTCCGGCCCATGCGCAGCGCCAAGGACTTCTTCGCTCCCCTCGCCGTCGGAGCCCCGGCTCCCCTCCGTGAGATCCCGGCCCGGCCAACCCGGGCGCTGCACTTCTTCGACCCGAGCAACCCGAAGATGGCGGCGAAGGTCCCGCAGCTGGTGGGCACCGTCGACGTGCTGCTCGGCAACCTCGAGGACGCGGTGAAGGCCGACAACAAGCTCGCTGCCCGCGAGGGCCTGGTGCGCATCGCCCGGGAGACGCCGGGGCTCGGCGGGGACGGCGGGCGCACCCAGCTGTGGACCCGGGTCAACTCGCTCGACTCCCCGTGGGGGCTCGACGACCTGACCACGCTGGTCACCGAGATCGGCGACCGGCTCGACGTGATCATGGTGCCGAAGGTGCAGGGCGCCGAGGACATCCACTACGTCGACCGGCTGCTCGCCCAGCTCGAGGCGAAGGCGGGGCTGCAGCGGCCGATCCTGGTGCACGCGATCCTCGAGACCGCCCGCGGGATGGTCAACGTCGAGGAGATCTGTGGCGCCTCGCCCCGGATGCAGGGGCTCTCGCTCGGCCCGGCCGACCTGGCCGCCGACCGCCGGTTGAAGACCACCCGGGTGGGTGGCGGTCATCCCGGCTACCTGGTCCGCCAGGACCCGACCGACGGCGACGTCGCCGGCGTGCGCCCGACGTACCAGCAGGACCTGTGGCACTACACGATCGCCCGGATGGTCGACGCCTGCGCGATGCACGGCCTGCAGCCCTACTACGGGCCCTTCGGCGACATCGCCGACACGGTGGCCTGCGAGGACCAGTTCCGCAACGCCTTCCTGCTCGGCTGCGTGGGCGCCTGGTCGCTGCACCCGAGCCAGATCGCGATCGCGCACCAGGTCTTCAGCCCCTCCGTCGAGGACATCGCGCACGCCCGCCGGGTGGTCGCCGCGATGGGCGACGGCACCGGGGCGGTGATGCTCGACGGCAAGATGGAGGACGACGCGTCGCTGAAGCAGTGCCTGGTGATGGTCGCCCTGGCCGAGGAGCTCGCGGCCATCGATCCCGAGCTCAAGGCGCGCTACGACGCGATCCCGGCGGAGGCGTGATGACCGACTTCCGGCCCCGCCGCTCGGTCCTCTACATGCCCGCCTCCAACGAGCGGGCGCTGGAGAAGGCGAGGACGCTGGCCTGCGACGGCCTGATCCTCGACCTGGAGGACGCGGTCGCGCCCGACGCGAAGCCGGCGGCCCGCGAGGCCGCCTGTGCCGCGGTCCGGTCCGGCGCGTACGGCCGCCGGGAGCTGGCGATCCGGGTCAACGGCATGGACACCGAGTGGCACGCCGACGACCTCGCGGCCGCCTGCGCGGCGGGCCCGGACGCGATCGTGGTCCCGAAGGTCGGCTCGGCCGAGGAGGTGCGCACCCTGGTCGCCGCGATGTCCGGGGCGCCCGCGCACACCAGGCTCTGGGCGATGGTGGAGACGCCCGCCGCGATGCTCGACGCACACGCGATCGCCTCCGCCTCCGACCGGCTCGCCGTGCTGGTGATGGGCACCAACGACCTGGCCAAGGAGCTGTACGCCGAGCACGTGCCCGGCCGCCATCCCCTGCTCACCGGCCTGTCCCTGGCCCTGCTGGCCGCCCGCGCGGCCGGGAAGGCGATCCTCGACGGGGTCTACAACGACGTGCGGGACACCGACGGTTTCCTCACCGAGTGCCGGCAGGGGCGCGAGATGGGCTTCGACGGCAAGACCCTGATCCACCCCGGCCAGGTCGAGGGCGCCAACGCCGCCTTCGCCCCGTCGGCCGACGCGGTCGAGGACGCCCGCGGCATGCTGCGTGCGTGGGAGGACGGGCGCGGTTCGGGCGTGGTCACGCACCGGGGCCGGATGGTGGAGAACCTGCACGTCGAGTCGGCCCGCCGGGTGCTCGCCATCCACGAGGCGATCACTGCGCTCGCGGAGTAGTCCACCCCCGCAGGAACGCCAGCACCTTCTCCTCGGGCATCTCGCACGGACGGAACAGGTCCGCGGCGTCGGTGCGGTAGAGGTTGGCGCTGACCAGGTCGGTGCCGCCCAGCTCCTCGGCGAGCACCTTGATGCTCCTGCCGGCGGCGTGCAGGGTCTTGGTGACGCCGTACCTGCGACCGGCGTACGACACCACCGAGTAGCCCTCGGGCACCCGCGCGAACAGCGCCGCGAGGTCCACCTAGCCGGGCTCGGCGACGTCGACCAGCACCTTGCCCACGGCCCCGCCCTCGACGGCGACGTGCGCGTCGGCAGTGCGAGCGAGCGGGTAGCGGTGCAGCGGTAGCCCCGCCTGCTCACCCACCCGGAGCGCGCCGTCGCGCACCGCAGCCGAGACCGCCTCGACCGCGGCGACCTTCGACGCCTCGGGCATCGTGTAGAGCAGGATCCCCTGCCAGCGCAGGTTGGCCGACATCAGGCCACGCACGGGGAGGGTCACCTCGTCACCGCCGTTGTTGGCGTAGAACGCGACCGTGGCGCCCGGGGCCGCCACGGCGACGTCGAGGGCCGCGTTGGCGGCAGGGGAGACCTCGACGACCACGTGCACCCCGTGGGGGGCGACGGCCCGGATCGCGGCGGCCGGGTCGCCCTCGCGGTAGTTCACGACGTGGTGGGCCCCGGCAGCGGTGGCCAGGGCCGCCTTCTCGGGGCCGCTCACGGTGGTGACGACGGTGGCACCGGCCCAGCGGGCCAGCTCGATGGCGGCGTGGCCGACGGCTCCCGCGCCGCCCGCGACCAGCACCGTGCGGCCGGCGAGTGCGCCGGGGGCGAGCCGCGACGGGCCGTCCTCGGCGACGGTGAGCGCCCGGTGCGCCGTGAGCGCGGGTACGCCGAGGGCCGCACCCAGGTCGAGCGAGGCACCCTCCGGCAGGGCCACGGCGTGCTCGGCGGCGATCGCGACGTACTCCTGGGCGGTGCCGTCGGCACGCTGCCACGCGGCCAACCAGAGCCAGACCCGCTCGCCGATGCGCTCCTGCCCGACACCGGCACCGACCGCGGTGATCACGCCCGCGCCGTCCTGGTTGGGCACCCGTTCCTCGGCGTCGCCGGTCGCGGTCGCGCCCGACCTGGTCTTCCAGTCGGTGGGATTCACCCCGGACACGTGCACCCGCACCAGCACCTCGCCGGCAGCCGGGGTCGGGACGTCGCGGTCGGCCTCGGTCAGGACCTCGGGACCACCTGTCGTGCGGTAGACGATTGCTCTCATCGCCCCATCATGGCGCGGGCCCGGTGAGGGGGGCGGTCAGCGTGCCTGCGTGCGGTGGATCGACTTCCAGGTGAGGTACGCCGAGAGTCCCTCGGGGCCGTACTCCACGCCCAGGCCGGAGTCGTGGCGGCCGCCGAACGGTGCCGCGTGGTTGGAGCCGAAGAAGTTGATGCCCACCGAGCCGGTGTCCATCCGCTCGGCGACCGCCAGCGCGGCGGCAGGCGACGACGAGAACACCAGTCCACCCAGGCCGAACTCCGTGTTGTTGGCCAGCGCCACCGCCTCGTCGACATCGGTGTAGCGCAGGATCGAGATCACCGGTCCGAAGATCTCCTCGCGGGCGATCCGCATCGACGCGGTCACGTCGGCGAACACGGTCGGCTCGACGTACCACCCTCGCCCGGCTGCGGCCCGGCCGCCCGTGGTTGCTCGAGCGCCCTCGGCGTGGGCCGAGGCCACGAACGACATCACGGTGTCGAACTGCGCCCTGCTGGCCATCGGGCCGAAGACCGTCTCCGGATCGAAGGGGTCGCCCTGCGGCGCCGCCGCCACGGTCGCGGTGACCATCTCGACGACCTCGTCGTAGCGTTCGGCCGGCGCCAGGATGCGCGTCGAGATGTAGCAGGTCTGACCGGTGTTGCGCAGGCAGGAGCGGATCAGCACCCTGGCCATCTCCCCCAGGTCCGCGTCCGGCAGGACGACCGCCGACGACTTGCCTCCGAGCTCGAGGGTGACCGGTCGCAGCAGCTCTCCACAGGCCGCTGCGATCTTGCGGCCGACCGGGGTCGAGCCGGTGAACGCCACCTTGGCGGTGAGCGGGTGCCGGACCAGGGCGTCACCGACCTCGCCCGGTCCGGTGACCAGGTTGATGACGCCGTCGGGTACCCCGGCTGCCACGGCCGCCTCGACGACGAACCGGATCGAAAGTGGGGTCGGCGAGGCGGGCTTGATGACCACCGAGCAGCCGGCCAGCAGCGCCGGGCCGAGCTTGATGACGACCAGGTTGATCGGGAAGTTCCAGGGCGCGATCAGCACACACGGCCCGACCGGGTCGCGGCGGACGACCGACTCGGCACCGCCGGTGGGGAACGGGCGCACGTCCTCGGCCTCGAGGTGGCCGGCCAACCCGGCGAAGTAGCGCAGGATGCTCGCCGCGTTGGCGGCGGCGCCGAGGGTCTCGGCCACCGGCGAGCCGTTCTCACGGGTGTTCGTCCACGCCATCGGCTCGGCGCGCTTCTCGACCTCGTCGGCGATCCGCAGCAGCACGGCCGCGCGCTCGGACGGTGCCAGCCGGGGCCACGGGCCCTCGCGGAACGCCCGGTCCGCTGCGGCCATCGCAGCCTCGACGTCCTCCGGGGTGGCGTCGGGCACGGCTCCCCAGACCTCCTCTGTCGCCGGGTCGACCACCGAGGTCCGGGCCGCGCCGGTCGAACGGCGCCACGAGCCGTCGATGAAGTGGTCCTCGACGTAGGTCCAGGGCAGCCCCAGCGTGCCGCGGACGTCGGGCGAGACGACGGTCACCGCAGCACCGCGGTCTTCAGGAGCCGGTTGGAACGGGCCAGCTCGGCCTGCGCCATCGCGATGCCCGCCTCGGTGAGCAGCTCGGGCACGATCTCGGCGGCCAGCCGGTCGCAGTAGGTGGCCGGGTCCATCCCGAACCAGCCCGACGCGAGCGCGATCCCCGCATGGTCGAAGCGCCAGAGCCGATCGGCGTCACGCACCAGGGCATCCTCCAGGGAGTGGGCCACCTTGCGGGTGTCGTGACCGTCGATGATCTTCACCACCTCCTCGACGAACCCGGCGTCGTAGCCCAGCGGCGGCAGCACCTCGCGGGCGATCTCGCAGCCCAGCTTCTCGTGCTCGAACCGGATCTGGGCCCTGCGCCAGTCGCCGGAGAAGCCTTCGGAGATGATCCGGCTCTCGTCGACCCTGCCCCACCCGGTGTCGTGCAGCAGGATGGCGACCCGCACCAGGAGCGCCTCGGCCTGCGGGTACGCCGCGCACAGCCGCTCGGCGTACGCCAGCGAGATCGGCAGATGGATGTCGTTGCCACGGGTCCGGGTCTCTGGAACCACCGACTTCCAGATCGGGTCGAGGTCCTCGAGGGTCGCCGGGGTCAGCGAGATCGGCGAGGTGTCGATCACCTGGTCCGTCGCGATCGGCAGGGCGGGGAGTGGGCTGGGCATGGGGGTCCTCAATTCGCTGCCGCAGCGGCAGGTTCGACGGTGACGGACTTGAGCTGGACGGCGGCCTCGGAGGCGGCGGCGAACGGGATGTTCGCCCCCTTCGCGAGCGCGTTCTTGACGGCCATGAAGTCCAGCGGCGCGTTGATGCAGTCGGCGGCCAGGATCCGCTCCCCGCGGTAGTAGAGGACCGAGAACCTCCCCTTGGCCTCGTCCCGGCGGACCAGGACCCGGTCGTGGCCGGTCGACAACCCGGCGATCTGGAGCTTGACCTCGCCCTGGTTGGACCAGAACCAGGGGATGCCGGCGTACTCCTCCTGGCGGCCGGTGAGGGCGTACGCCGCGACCTTGGCCTGCTCGATCGCGTTGTTCACGCTCTCGAACCGGACCCGGTCCCCCTCGGGCGCCCCCGGCACCGGGTTGGGCAGGTTGGCGCAGTCCCCGACGGCGACGGTGACCCCGTCGGACGCGACGGCGTAGCGGTCGACCCGGATGCCGTTGTCGCACAGCAGGCCGAGCGACTCCGCCAGCTCGGTGTTCGGGATGACGCCGACCCCGACCAGCACCAGGTCGGCCTCGACCAGGGTCCCGTCGGCGAGCTCCACGCCGGCCACCCGGTCACCGCGCGGGACGATCCGGGCCACCTGCGCCTCGAGGACGATGTCGATGCCGCGACTGCGGTGGTGCTCGAGCAGGCGGGCTGCGGTCTCCTCGCCCACGGCCCGCCCCGCCAGGCGGGGTCCGGACTCCAGGAGGGTGACGGTGCGGCCCATCTTGTTGAGCGACGCAGCGGCCTCGATGCCGATGAATCCGCCGCCGATGACCACGATCCGCCGCGCGGCGGGGACCCTGGCCTTGAGCTCGAGCGCGTCGTCGGCGTTGCGCAGGTACAGCACGCCCGGGAGGTCGACGCCGGGCAGCAGCAGCTTGCGGGCCCGGGCGCCCACCGTCAGGGCAAGGCGGTCGAAGCCGAACTCGGCCCCGCTGAGGGCGTACGCGACGCCCGACCCGTCGGCCTCCTTGGTGATCCGGAGGATGCGCTCGTTCTTGACCACGTCGATGTGGTGCGCTGCCCAGTAGTCCGCAGTGCGGAAGATGAGCGACTCCTTGCTCACCTCACCCTGGAGGAACTCCTTGGACAGCGCCGGGCGCTGGTAGGGCCGGTGGTTCTCGTCGCCCAGCAGTGTGATCGCGCCGTCGTGACCGAGCGCGCGCAGCGACGTCGCCAGCGACACCCCCGCCTGGGAGGACCCGATGATCAGCAGACCGGCCATGGCTACACCTGGGTCGCGGGTGTCGTGACGTGGAGGTGGGCCCCGTCGGCGAGCCTGACCTGGCAGGAGAGCCGCGAGGTCTCCTCACGGTCGACCGCCGCGCCGTACAGCATCTCGTCCTCCATGTCCTCCATCGGCGGCAGGCCGGCGAAGTCGGCAGGTTCCACGAAGACGTGGCAGGTGGCGCAGGACAGCGAGCCGCCGCACTCCGCGACGATCCCCGGTACGCCGTTGCGTACCGCCGTCTCCATCACGGAGTCGCCGACGTTCGCCTCGACCGTGCACTGCCCGCCGAGGTGGTCGGTGTAGGTGACCTGGGGCATTTCGTTTCTCCTTGGGAGGTCTCAGATGAACTGACGGCCGCCGTCGACGACGATGGTCTGACCGGTCACGTAGCTGCTGTCGGGTCCGGCCAGGTAGAGCGCGGCACCCACGATGTCCTCGGGACGGCTGGCCCGCCGCAGCGCGCCCCGGTCCACGCCGTACTGCTCGGCGTCCGCCATCAGGCCGTAGCTGGCTTCGGTGAGCGTGAACCCGGGCGCGATCGCGTTGACGTTGATGGAGCGCTTCCCCAGCTCCTTGGCCATCGCCCGGGTCAACGCGATCACGCCACCCTTGGAGGCCACGTAGTGCAACCAGTTCTCCGAGCCGCTGTAGATGGTGGCCGAGGACAGATTGACCACCCGGCCGCCCTCGGGGAGGTGGGGGCTGCAGGCCCGCGTGCACATCCAGGGGCCCTTGAGGTTGACCCCCATCACGAGGTCCCACTCCGCCGGGTCGATCTCCTCCAGCGGGGAGCGGGTGACGTTGGCGTAGATCGCAGCGTTGTTGACCAGCACGTCGATGGTGCCGCCGCCGAAGTCGGCGACCGCCGTGGCCAGGGTGTCGGTGGACTCCGTGGAGGTCACGTCGACCGGGCCGTGCCAGACCTCGGCGCCGGCGTCCTTGACCAGCCTGGCGGTCTCCTCCACGCCGTCCGCGTTGATGTCGGCCACCGCGACCCGGTAACCCCGGGCGGCGAAACCGAGCGCGAAGGCGCGGCCGAGGCCGCCGGCCGCCCCCGTGACGAGCACGGTGCGCTCGGCGCCCTCGGACGTCCGTGCGTCAGGCACATTCACCCGGTCAGCCCTCGAGGATCTCGACGCGCCCCGACGTGCCGTCCACTCGGATCAGCTGCCCGGTCCGGATCGTGGTCGACGCCGAGCCGGTGCCGGTCACGGCCGGCAGCCCGTACTCGCGGCACACGATCGCGGCGTGGCTCATCATCCCGCCGATGTCGGTGACGGTGGCCTTGATCTTGCCGAAGATCGGGCCCCAGGACGGGGCGGTGATGGTGGCCACGAGGATCTCGTCCTCCTGGACCTCCCCCAGCTGGTCGGCGTGGGTGATGACCCGGGCCCGGCCCTCGACGAGGCCCGGAGAGGCCGCCATACCGGTGATCGCCCCGTCGGAGTCCTCGTCGTCGGCGTGCAGCCACTGCTGGACCTGCTCGGTAGTGATGCCGTAGAGCATCATCGTGAACGGCTCGGTGATCTGCGCCGGCGGCGTGTTCAGGGCCGGCTGCGGGCGCTGGCTGGAGAGCGCGTCGATGATGACCTTGCGGCGGGCGATCTCCCGGGGCCAGTAGTGCGGGCCGGTCGCGTCGGAGCCGACCGCCCAGCCGGTGACGAGGTCGAAGATGGCCTCACGGACCTCGCCACGGGTCAGGTAGAGCATCTCGTCGGGGGTGGACCAGAAGCCGGCTTCGACGAAGACCGCACCGAGCTCGCGCACCTTGCGCCAGAAGACGCCCATGGTCCAGTGCTCGATGTAGAAGTTGTGGTTCTCGACGTAGGGGTACGCCGTCGCGGCGAGGCCGAGCTTGGCGTCGAACAGCTCTCGGGTCTCACCCTCGAGCAGCTCGCGGTACTCGGCGACGATCCGGTCCTTCTCGACGATGAGCTTCTCGATCGGCCGCATGATGTCCTGGCCGTCCTCGACGCGCCGAATGTAGTCCTGGATGTAGCCGAGCGGGATCTCCTGGTGGTCGATCCAGTACTTGTCGTGGCCGTAGAAGCCGTTGCCGACGGTGAAGTTGAACCACGGGTCCTGGGCCGCGACGTACTGCTCCACCCAGGCCTCACCACCTGCGTCGCGCACCGCCTGCAGGGTGCCGTCCACGTCGTCGGTGTCGCCGAAGGCGCGCTGGATCCCCAGCTCGACGGCCTTGACGGCGAGCTTCTTCAGCTCGTCGTCGGGCCGGAACAGCTCCATGT
>JBBQRV010000012.1:0-30607 GCA_038214475.1 Propionibacteriales bacterium
GGTCCTTGAGCAGGCCGTTGAGAGCGGCAGGCAGCACCACGAAGCTGATGCCGTAGAGGAACGCGACGCTCCAGATCAGCCAGACGTCGCCCTCGTCTCGCACCAGCAGGAGCGGCAGCACGGCAACGGCCGATGTCAGATTGCCCCAGACCAGGACCTTCTTGCGAGAGAGCCTGTCGACCCAGACACCGAGCAGTGGCGCGCAGATCGCGGGCAGCACCATGAAGAAGAAGGTCAGGCCGGCCAACGCGTTGGAGCCGGTCAGCGTCTTCACCCAGATGCTGAGCACCAGGAGCATGACCGAGTCGCCGAGCATCGACGTGGTCAGGCCGGCGTAGAGCCTGGTGAAGCCGGGCCGGGTGAACACAGCCCTCACGGTGTCGGCTCCTGTCCCGGCAGGTACGTCGGCACACCCCAGGAGACGAACTCGCACAGCCGGGATCCGGAAGGCCGGGCAGCTGGGTCCTCGAGTCGCTCCAGGTGGCGTTTCGCCAGCTCGCGGACCTGGGCGTTGAGCGTCTCGAGCTCCTCGGCGGTCAACCACGCGAGGCTCTGGGTGACCGTGGAGGCCTGTCGCCACTCCGGCGCCTCCTCCCGGGCCCGCTCGTCGGACTCGCGCAGTCGGGCGAGCGACCGGTTCATCACCAGCTCGGAGAGCGCCTGGGCGGCGCGGCGCCCCTCGGGGGTGTCGTCTCCCTCCTTCCAGGTGAAGCCGATCGTCGACATCTGCCAGGGCCGGCGTCGCCCGCCGGTGCGCTCGGCCTCCTCGACGAAACCGTGGCCGGCCAGCTTGCGCAGGTGCCAGGAGCAGTTGGCAGGCGACTCGTCGATCCGGTCGGCCAGCTCGGTGGCGGTCAGCGGACCGTCGAGGCTGAGCTGCTCGATGATCGCGATACGCACCGGATGGGCGAGAGCGGTGAGCTCTCGCGGGTCCTCGAGCCGTCGTCCCGTCATGGATCGAAAGTAGTCTTTCGAAAGACTCCTTGCAATACCCGACGGACCGGACCACCGAGGGGCACATCCGGGGCTTCCCTGCGGGTGGACACTGGATTCACGCCGACCAGGCTCGGGTCGGGCGTCACGGAGAGGACAGCACGATGGGCGATGAGCAGGTGGCGCCGGAGCAGAGGGGTGTCTCGGTGGAGCTGCTGGCCACGGTGGACCTCGGTCCCGAGATCCCGGGCATGGAGGGACGCCAGCTCCGGATGCGGATGGTGACCATCGAGCCGGGAGGAGTCTTCGGCCCGGTCCACGACCACAAGGGCAGGCCGGGGACCGTCTACGTGCTCCAGGGGACGATCACCGACCACCGCGACGGGACCGTCACGGACTACGGACCGGGAGTGGGCTGGCCCGAGGACCGCAACACCCTCCACTGGCTCGAGAACCGGGGCCCGGTTCCGGCGGTGGAGATCTCTGTCGATGTCGTCAGGAGCGAGTAGCCGGGGGCTGGCCGCCCTCACCCTCGTGACCCTTGAATCGTCCTACGTGCGGGTCTGGAACCGCATGGGGTCCGGGAAGCGGTGCACCTCCTGCGGCCAGCCCACCGCGACCGCGATCCTGCCTGCCCAGTACCGCGCCTCGGCGTCGTCGGGCACATCGACGACCGCGAAGCCGCCGAGGTGCTCCTTGGTCTCGGCGAACGGCCCGTCGGTGAAGACCGGCGAGCCGCTGCTCGGGTCCACGCTGCACACGACGGTCGACCCGTCCAGACCGCCGTCGGTGAACAGGAAGACACCGGCGGCCTTCATCTCCTCGATCACGGCCCTGCCGGACGTGCCCTTCTCACGGATCTCCTCCAACGTGAGGTCGGGCACCCACTCGTCGTTGAAGGCGATCAGGTAGTGCGTCATCCCGAGCTCCTCTGCTCACCAGCAGCCCTGCCGGCTGCCCTCACGTTCTCCACGAACGGGCTAGCGAAGATTCGACACCCGGCCAGGACCATCGTCCAGCCATTTCAGTCCGGCAGCGGTCGGACTCGACCGGGCCCACCCCGTCCGGACTGGGTGGCGGGTGTTCGCTGGGCCATCAGCCTCCTGCCCGGGTGACGTCGCGACCTCGCGCGATGCCCAGCTCGTCAAGGAGGGTCAGGACGCGGCGCTCGATGTCGTCGCGGATCGAACGGACGTCCTCCACCGACAGACCGTCGGGGTCGGTGAGGTCCCAGTCCTCGTAGCGCTTGCCGGGGAAGATGGGGCACGCGTCGCCGCAGCCCATCGAGATCACCGCATCGGCGGCGCGGACGACTTCGTCGGTCCAGGGCTTGGGGTACTCACCGGAGATGTCGATGCCGCGTTCCGCCATGGCGGCCACGGCTGCCGGGTTGACCTCGATGCCGGGTTCGGTGCCGCCGGACCAGGCGATGCCGGCCTCACCTGCGTGGTGGGTGAAGAACCCCATGGCCATCTGGGAGCGACCGGCGTTGTGGGTGCCCAGGAACAGCACCGCAGCGCGGCCGTCGGTGGCCTGCCCTTCGAGGCGAGCCAGGGCCTGGAGGCGCTGGCGGGCGAAGCGTTCGGCGAGCAGCGGAAGGTAGTTCACGATCACGGCCTGGCCGGCGAACTGATCGTAGGAGGAGGCCAGGAACCTTTCGATCGTCTCGGCATTGAAGGTGCCGGTGAACTCCTCGGCGAGGCGTACGGCGGCGACGCGAAGTGCGAGCTGCTGGTCGAGGGTGATCTCGTGCTCAGGGCGCGGGTTCAAAGTGGTGGGGGTCTCGGACATGCTTGCTCCTGGATGTGGACGGGGGTCAGGCAGAGTCGCGCTCGAGGCGGCGGGCCAAGGTGACGACCCTGCTCTCGAGGTCGACGTAGGCGTCCTCGAACGCTTCGTCGGTTCCGAGCGCCACCGGGTCAGGCACCGACCAGTGCAGCCGCTGGCCGGGCAGGTCGAGACCGACGCCGCGGGTCAGCTCCTCGTTTGCGTTGTCGCACACGGTGACCAGGTAGTCCTCGTCCGTGAGGTCAGGCAGCAGCCGCGGAGCCGAGTCCGCGAGCCGAAGGTCGTGGCGGTCGGCGACCGCCACCGCTCCGGGCGCGATCACGGGTGTGGGGTGGGTACCGGCCGAGGTCACAGGCACCTGGCTGGTGTGTGCCCACAGGGCGGCGGCCAGTTGGGACCGGGCGGAGTTCGCCGTACAGACGAAGACCACCCTGGTCACGGGCGACGGCGCAGCGCCGACACCTGAACCCTGCCCCGGCAGCAACCCGTCGAGAGAGCCGGGCACCAGGTGCACATAGCTGCGTCGCCGATCCGCCTGAGACCGTTGCCGGGTCACCAGCCCCTCACGTTCCAGCACGCCGAGGTGATGGGCGAGCAGGTTCGAGGTCAGCCCGAGGCGGGTCCCCAGCTCGCCCGGGGACGTGTCGCCGAGCACCAGGGCATCGAGCACCCGCAGACGGACGGGGTCCGCGAGCGCACCGAGGGCGCGAGCGCGCCGATCGAAGCCGGTCGCGCGACGAGGGACTGCCTCAGTGGTCATTGACTCAATGGTGATTGAGGTATCTGCGAGAGTCAAGGAGCCGCGAGAGCACTAGGCCGTCGAAGGTGCCCTCGCTGGCCGCGGGGAGGCCCCCGTGGCGAGCAGCGCGGCCACCACACCGACGCCAGCCAGGGCCAGGAACGCAGGCTGGTAGCCACCGAGCGTGCGCGCGAGGGCCGCTCCGACGAAAGGGGCTGATGCGGCGGCGACGAGGCTCGGGGCCGTCAGGATGCTGTTGAGGGTCCCGTAGCCGATTGGTCCCCAGCGGTCGGTGACGGCAGTCGCCTGGATGAGGGTGTAGATGCCTCGCGCCAGGCCCAGGAACATGCCCAGGGCGATCAGCGGGAGGGCTGCGGCTGGCGCCACCGCCAGCGCGGCGGTGGCGAGCGCGAGAGCCAGGATGACGCTCACGGTGCGTACGGTGACCGAGGTCGCGGCTGCGAACCGGGCATACCCAAGGCGGCCGACGACCTGTCCGACCCCACCGAGACCCAGGGCCACCGCTGCGGCGTTGCGGCTCATGCCCTGCTCGATGAGCATCGGGACCAGGTTGATGAGGACCGCGAACGCGACCAGAGCGGTGAAGGCGTTGGCGGCGACGAGGAGCAGGAACGGTGCACTGCGCGCCACTGCCGCGAGGTGATCGGTCTTGTCGTCTGGATGTCTCGGCGCTCGTGCGGGGTGGGTCGGATGCCAGGGCTGGTTCAGCCCCCACCAGTGCAGCGGGACCGTGATGACGACCAGTCCCGCCAGGAGCAGGAGGTAGGCGTCGCGCCAGCCGACCCAGTCGTCCAGAGCCGACGCGAAGGGTGCGAAGACCGTGCTGGCGAGGCCGGCCACCAGGGTCAGGGTGGTCAGTGCGCCGATCCGTTGACTGCCTCCCCAGTGCGTGAGTGCGGCGAAGGCGGGTGGGTACAGGGTGCCGGCCATCGCGACCCCGCTGACTGCCCAGCCGAGATAGAACACCGACAGGTTCGGAGCCAGGGCGATGGTGGCGACGCCGGGGATGGCGAGCAAGGAGCCTGCCGTCATCACGCGCCGCGGACCGAAGGCGTCGATGTGTCTTCCGACCCAGATCCCGGCACCGGCCGAGACGAGCTGGGCGAGCGAGAAGGCACCGGTGACGGCGACGCTCGACCACCCGGTGTCTGTGGTGATCGAGGACTGCAGGACTGCGAAGGCGTAGTACAGGCATCCCCACGACACGATTTGCACGGTGCTGAGCACCCCGACCACGCGTCGCAGCCTGGCGCCCTGGAGGGCGCCGGGCTGTGTGGTCGTGCCGGCTCGGGTCACAGCCTCACAGGACGGGGCGACCGAGGGAGATCAGCTGCGGCTGGGCTGCGGCGGGCGCGCCGCAGCAGCCACCACCGTCGGAGATGGCGTCGGGGTCGTCGAAGGCCCCGGCGCCGTTGCAGACCCCCGTGTCGGGGAGCACCAGGTCGACGCGACGCGCGGCTTCGAAGTCTCCGTCCAGTGCGGCCACGACGGAGCGGACCTGTTCGAAGCCGGTCATGGCCAGGAACGAGGGCGCGCGCCCGTAGGACTTCATGCCCACCAGGAACAGGCCCGGTTCGGGCTGGGTGAGTTCCTGGTAGCCGTGGGGTTCGACGTCGCCGCACGAGTGGTGGTCGGGGTGAATCTGGTCGGCCAGGATCCGGGTCGAGCCCAGGGCCGGGTCGAGGTCGAGGCGGACCTCGGAGAGGAAGGTGAAGTCTGGACGGAAACCGGTGACGACGATGACCTCGTCGACGTCCCCGACCTGCTGACCGTCGACCGAGGCCAGCGTGAGCCGGCCGTCCGACTGCGTGGTGACGGACGCGGTGCGGAACTGGGTGACGTTCGTGACGTGACCGGCGCCGGCCGCGGCCCTGGCTGCCTGACCGAGCTTGCCGCGTTCCTCGAGCTGGTCGTTGTCGCCGCCACCGAAGGCATCTCCCACGCTGGGGCGACGCAGCAGCCACGACACCCTGGTGCCCGCATCCTCCTCGGCGAGCCGGGCGAGTCCGATCAGGACACCCTGCGCCGAGGCGCCCTTGCCGGCCACGGCCACGTGCCGGCCGGCGTACCTCGCGGCAACCTCGGGATCAGCGAAGTCGGGGATCCCGTAGGTGATGCGCTCCCGATTCTCCTGCTCGCCCAGGGCCGGGTACCCGTCGGCCCCGAGCGGGTTCGGCTGGGTCCAGGTCCCCGAGGCGTCCACGACGGCACTGGCCAGGAGCCGCTCGGCGCCCGTGGAGGTTCGCACGTGTACGGCGAAGGGGTCGCTCTCGCGGCCCGAGTCGACCAGGAGGTCGCGCCCGGCACGACCGACACCGGTCACCCGGGCGCCGTACCGGACCGCTCCTCCGGAGGTCGCGTCCAGCAGGTCGGCAAGGGGTTGCAGGTAGTCCTGGCACCATTCGCCGCCGGTCGGATAGGCCTTCTCGTCGGGTGCGCCCCAGGTCCCCCTGGCGTCGAGCAGGCGCCTGGCCGCTGGATCGATGAGCTCGGACCAGGACGAGAACAACCGCACATGCGCCCACTGCCCCACGGCCGCACCAGCATCCGACCCGGTTTCGAGGACGATGTAGTCCAGGCCGCGCTCGGCGCAGTTGGCGGCGGCCGCGAGCCCGATGGGGCCGGCACCGATGATGACCACGGGGTGCTGCATGACGAACTCCTCAACGAACCACGATTGCATCGACGGGTGTCGATGAATCGAACTGTATCGATCAGGTTCGATGAAAGCAAGGTATCCTTGCTGGATGACGTCATCACCAGCCGCCGTTGCCTCCGAGGGGAGGCGCGGGCTGCCCGTCGGCGCGACGACCTCGGACAGGTCGGCTCCGAGCCTGACCCGGGACGATGCCGAGAGCTACGCCGAGTGGTTCGCGGTGCTCGCCGACCCGACCCGGGTGCGACTGCTGCACACCCTCTCGACCTCCGCGTCCGGGGCCCTGCGCATCGGCGACCTGGCCGAAGCCCTGGGGGTGAGCCAGTCCACCTGCTCCCACCATGTCGAGCTGTTGAAGAGGGTGGGGTTCGTGGTGGTCGACAAGGTCGGCACCTCCAGCATGGTGTCGGTCAATGCCGGCTGTTGCACCGGGCTCCCGCACGCCGCGGACGTGGTCATGGGCACCCTGTCCTCGCCCCCGTGCTGCCCCGGGGACCTCGCTGCCGATGTCACGATACGCTTGGTGACCGACGCCGACATGCCCGCCGTGCTGGCGATCTACGACGAGGGCCTGGCCACCCGCAACGCCACGTTCGAGACCACGCTCCCGACAGCCGAGCAGCTCCGGGCCAAGTGGCTGCCAGATCTGGCATGGGTCGCCGAGCTCGACGGCCAGGTGGTCGGCTGGACCGCGGTGAGGCCCGTCTCTGCTCGTGACTGCTATGCCGGTGTGGGCGAGACGGCGGTCTACGTCACCGAGGCCGCGCGGGCACGTGGCGTCGGCAAGGCTCTGCTGTTCACCCAGGTCACCGAGGCCGACCGGGCCGGCCTCTGGACCCTGCAGACGTCGATCTTCCCCGAGAACCGGGCCAGCCTCGCGCTGCATCACTCGGCGGGCTACCGCACCCTCGCGGTCCGGACTCGAATCGCCCAGCTCGAAGGGGTCTGGCGCGACACCGTGCTGCTCGAGCGCCGCAGCGAGGACAGCTGAACGCGGCGGACCCCACCTGGCCAACAGGGCCAGGTGGACCTTGCGGTCATCGGCGGCGGGCAAGCCGAATGCTGGCGATCAGTAGTACCAGGGGAAGCGCGGCACGCTCAGCGGCCGTTGTCGGTCATCGTTGGCATTGTGCGACTGACCTGCGACAACGCGTTGGCGGTCGTTGGCTGCGATCGGTCGCGGCTGGTCGTCCTGCCACACTTTTGCCACATCTACTGTCGCTCTCCGAGTCGGCGACGGAGGAACTCAGGATTCGGCGGCGAACCTGCCGGCGCCGCGAGGGTCGCCCCGTCGTAGGGCACGAGCGCATCCCGGAGAGAAGCGTCATCTCCGACTCGCTCCCAGTCGATGTGAACGGTGCAGTCCTCGTGAATGAGCAGGTGCCCCGTATCGAAGGCTCGATCCACCAGGGTAGACAGGCAGATGCCGTTGGTCGGATCGAGCCGAATCGACTCATCCTCGCTCCACGGGACGATGTGGGAAGCCACCAGAAATTCGCGCGTCCCGTCCAGCGGGCGATGGGCCACGCCTCTGCCACCACGACCCTCAGCACCTACGCCCACCTCTGGCCGACCGTCGAGGACAAGACCCGCGCTGCCGCGTCCGGCATGGCGGCCGCAGTGCTCTCGGCCGGTCCTACGCGGTTGGCTCGTCGATGACTTCCTCGGCGTCAACCACGACCGTCTCCGCCATCGCGGCGAACTGCGGGTTGAGTTCGAGTTCGTCGTTGAAGTCACCGTTCAGGTTCTTGACCAGCGTGTCGGCAAGTCGATGGCCGATGGGCCGGAAGGTCACGTAGGTCAGTCCACCGGAGACGAAACCACCGACGACCGGGACGGCCTTCGTGATCGTCTTCTCGACGGTCTTCTTCGTGATCTTCATGCCGATCACCGCGCCGACCTTCTTCACCAGCGGATACCAAGCAGTCTTGGTCAGCGCCTGCGCGGCCACCTTCTTGCCGAGGTTCGCGCCCGCGATCTTGGAGGTGTTCGACACCAGCGCTGCAGCCCCGGCAGCACCAAACATGGCTCCGAGATAGGCGATCACCCGCATCTGGGCGGCCTCCGACAGCTCGCCGCCTCCGTCGAACAGGTCGTCCTCGCCGAACAGGTAGGCGATCTGCTGGGCCAGGTTGATGGCAAAACCGAAGTACTGCGCGACGTCTGCGCCCCCCGCGGCGATCATCACCGCCGGGTTGCCGGGCAGCCCGGACGCAAAGGAGACCGCCGACGTCTTTGCGGCGCTGTTCTTGATGAGCGAGTTCGCCTTCTTCCGCAACGACTCAACTGAGTACACCGCTTGGGGACCGCGCTCCAAGATCACGTCGAGGTGCTCCGAGTCGCCAAAGTGTTTGCGGAGGAACGCCTCGCGGTCGACCCGGACCACCGGCAACTTGGAGACAGCGCCGATCGTCTGCAGCGTGGTCGCGTAGAGCTTGTCCTGGGAGGGTTCCGCCATGGCAGGAACACTAACTGGGGACGGCGCCAGCTACTGCTGGTTCTCCAGGAACAGCGCATCGCGGACCATGACACGGGCCGCGTCCGAAAGCCGACGGTTGCGACGCGGTTCGAGCTCCCGCGGGCCGACGTTGCCCAGCAGCGTCCAGAGCCCGTTGTAGATCGGCCAGAGCTCATCGGCTGTCGCGGCCACGCCCTGCCGGTCCTTCCAACCCGCCTCCGCCATCGTGCGCGCAACAGCAGCCATGTCCACACGATCTCCGGAGGTGACCATGTGCACCAGAATCACCGCGCCGACCGAACCCGTGAAGTCGTCATCACCAGGGACCAATCGCTCCGCGAGGTAGGCCCACAGGTCAGCCGGGTCAGTGAGCGCGGCCTCTCCAGCGGCCGTGAGCCGCAACGAGTTCTTGTACTTCCGAAGTAGCCGGAGATTCTGCAACGTGAGGCGGAAGTCGGAAACCACATTGACGTCCATCTCGCGCGTCGCGGAGTGAATCCAGTCCGTTGCGGTCGGCAGCACCGACATGAACTCCGTGAGCATCGCCGGCTTCATCCAGCCTGCAGCCGTGAGCGGGAGTCCGTCCGGCGAAGCCGCCCGTTCCAATAGCCAGAGGTGCGCGGTCAAGGCTTCCCGCAGGTCCGCTCCCACGGAGGACGGCCCTGCCGATGCGCCAACCTCCGCGACGCGATCACCCAGGGCCTGCTGGATAGGCGAGCCAGCCAGACCCGACAAGACGTGACTCAGTCGCGGGTGCAGATGGCGACGTTCGTGCCCCACGTTCTCCATCGCGTCGCCCTCACTCGCCGTTCTTGCCACATCTCTGCCACACCTGAGGCCGCTACAGGCTGCTGACCTGCGCAAACAGGTCGGATCAGTAGTACCAGGGGTACGGCGACCAGTCCGGCTCGCGCTTCTCGAGGAACTGGTCGCGCCCCTCCTGTGCCTCGTCGGTCATGTAGGCGAGCCGGGTCGTCTCGCCGGCGAAGAGCTGCTGGCCGACCAGGCCGTCGTCGATCAGGTTGAAGGAGTACTTCAGCATCCGCTGGGCGGTCGGGCTCTTGCCGTTGATCTTGCGGCCCCAGTCGAGCGCCTCGCCCACCAGGTCGGCGTGCGGCACGACCCGGTTGACCATGCCCATCCGGTAGGCGTCCTCGGCGGAGTGCTCGGCGCCGAGGAAGAAGATCTGCCGGGCGAACTTCTGCCCCACCTGTCGGGCCAGGTACGCCGACCCGAAGCCGCCGTCGAAGCTGCCCACGTCGGCGTCGGTCTGCTTGAAACGGGCGTGCTCGGCGCTGGCCAGGGTCAGGTCGGCCACCACGTGCAGGGAGTGCCCACCACCCGCGGCCCAGCCGTTGACGACACAGACCACGATCTTCGGCATGAACCGGATCAGCCGCTGGCACTCCAGGATGTGCAGCCGGGCCATCCTGGCCTTGTCGACGGTGTCGGCGGTCTCGCCCTCGGCGTACTGGTAGCCGGCGCGGCCCCGGATCCGCTGGTCGCCGCCGGTGCAGAAGGCCCACTTGCCGTTCTTCTCCGAGGGTCCGTTGCCGGTGAGCAGGACGCAGCCCACGTCGCTGGTGGTGCGCGCGTGCTCGAGCACCCGCAGCAGCTCGTCGACCGTGTGCGGGCGGAACGCGTTGAGCACGTCGGGCCGGTCGAAGGCGATCCGCACCGTGCCGTGCGCGCGGGCCCGGTGGTAGGTCAGGTCGGTCAGGTCCTCGAACCCGGGGACCACGTCCCACGCCTCCGGGTCGAACGTCTGTGACACACCCTCGATGGCACTCATGGCCGAGAGGCTATCCGGCCAGCGCACCGAGCAGGACGGCCAGTGGTACGACGAGCAGCCCCTCGCGGGCGAACTGCGCGGCCGTGATCGACGAGGAACAGCAGCACCGGCCAGGTGGTCTGCCACGCGGGCACCGTGGCGTCTACGAGCACTGGCGGACCGTACGCCCGGAACAAATCCGGCCCCGGGTGTGCTGCACCTCACATGACACTGCAAGGAGAGTACGTCCCCGGCTCGTCCGGGTGGGCCGCAGACCAGGTGGCCGCCTACGAGGCGTCCGGGGGGCGCGAGGCCAACACGCTCAAGGGCATCCCGATCGTCGTGATCACCTCGGTGGGCTCCACGTCCGGCAAGCTGCGCAAGAACCCGGTGATGCGGGTCGAGCACGACGGTGAGTACGCCGCGGTCGCGTCGAAGGGCGGCGCCCCCGAGCACCCGGCGTGGTTCCACAACATCGTGGCCCACCCGCTGGTCGACCTCCAGGACGGACCCGCCCCGGCGTCGTACGCGTCGCGGATCGTGACCGGCGACGAGCGGGCCCGGTGGTGGGAGCGCGCGGTGGCGGTCTACCCGCCGTACGCGGAGTACCAGGAGAAGACCGACCGGGAGATCCCGGTGTTCGTGCTCAGCCCGGTGGCCGAGGGCAGCTAGGAGCGCGAGATCGAGACGGCCAGCGCGACCAGGTGACTGAGCCGGGCCAGCTCCGAGTCGAGGATCTCCGGGCCGCCGCGTCGCGCGATCACCACGAACTGCCCGTCGGGCAGCGGGGCCGCCACCAGGATGTTGTCGTCACCGCTGTCGAGGCGGCAGGCCTTGGCCACGTCGGTCCAGGCGAACTGCTCGGGCGCGGCGCCGGTGCGCTTGAGCATCCCCTCGCGTCCCACCCGGACCGCCCAGTCGGCACGGAACGTCGCGGGCAGGAGCTCCACCAGCCGGTCCAGCGCCTCCACCGGGTGGGCGGTCAGCTCCTCGACGGCCTCGAGGTCGAGGAAGAGGTTGCCGCCGGCGGCATACCGGCTGATCCAGAGCACCCGGACCCCCTCGAGGGCGCTGCACGCGGAGACGACCGAGTCGGGCATCACCCCGTGGTCGATCTCCAGCAGCACGTCGTCGACCGCGGTGCCGTCGTGGCGGTGCTCGACGATCTCGATGGCCTCGATGTCGCCGCCGGCCTCACCGATCGCGGTCGCCACCCGGCCCAGGGACCCGGGGACGTCGGGGAGCTCGACACGGAACAGGTACGGCATGGGCTGACCCTAGCCGTCAGAGGTTTCGGTCGTGTTCCGCTGTCCGTCAGCCGATCCGGAGCGTCTCGCGCACCTCGTGACGTGGTCGGCGACGCGGCCCCTCGCCCAGACGGGACTCGACCAGTGCCAGCTCGGTGAGCGGCCACGACGGTCCCCGGTAGGTGTCGAGGATCCGCAGCCACCGGGTGACCTCCTGAGCCCGGGAGAGCCGGGCCAGGGTGACGTGCGGGCGGAAGCGGGTGCCGTCGACGCGCACCCCTGCCCCCACGGCAGCGGCGCGCGCGGCCGCCGCCAGCCGGTCCAGCTCGGCCAGGTCGGCCCCCACCCCGGCGTAGAGCACCCTGGCGCGCGAAGGGTCCGGGAACGCACCCCCGCCGGCCAGGCGCAGGGTGAGCGGCGCCCGCCGGCCCGCGGCCGCGGTCAGTCGTTCGACCAGGCCATCGAGCTGCCGGTCCGACACCTCGGCCAGGAACGCCAGGGTCAGGTGCCACTGCTCGGACGACGACCAGCGGAACTCGGCGGCCTCGCGTCGTACGTCGAGGAACTCGTCGAGGTCGGCGAGCACCTCCTCCGGGGGCAACGCCGCCACGAACATCCGCATGCGGGCGATCGTGCAGGGCCCCGCGGCCGCGCGCAAGCCGGTTCCCGCGGGCCCGCGGGATGCCGGCTCGAGGACCGGGGTGGCAGGGTGGAGCTATGGCACGCACCATCGCAACCACCACCGCAGTCAGCCGCGACGAGATGCTCGACTTCGTGCGCACCCGGCACCAGTTCATCCTGATCACCGCGCGCAGGGACGGCCGGCCCCAGGCCTCGCCGGTCAGCGGCGGCGTCGACCAGGAGGGGCGGCTGGTGATCTCGACGTACCCCGAGCGGGCGAAGACGCTCAACGCCAAGCGCAACGCCCAGGTGAGCGTCGTGGTGCTCTCCGACGCGTTCAACGACGCCTGGGTGCAGGTCGACGGCGACTGCGAGGTGATCGACAGCCCGGAGTCGGTGGAGCCGCTGGTCGACTACTTCCGCAGCATCTCCGGCGAGCACCCCGACTGGGACGAGTACCGCGCGGCGATGATCGAGCAGGGCAAGTCGCTGCTGCGGATCACGCCGACCCGGTGGTCCCCAGTGGCCACGGGGGGCTTCCCGGCCCGGTTGGCGTAGCGGTTGGAATCACCGGTTCTCAGGTGATTCCTGACGTTCTTGCCCGTTGCATCGGCCGACAACCCGAGGCATCGCCGGATGTCCGGTGATTCCGACCGCCCTCACAGCCCGAGGTCGCGGCCGATCAGCTCCTTCATGATCTCGTTCGAGCCGGCCCAGATCTTGGAGACCCGGGCGTCGCGCCAGGCGCGGGCGACGCGGTACTCGTTCATGTAGCCGTAGCCGCCGTAGAGCTGCACGCAGTGGTCGAGCACGTCGTTCTGCACCTGGGCGGTCCACCACTTGGCCTTCGCGGCGTCGATGGGCGTCAGGTCTCCGGCCATGTGCGCGAGCACGCACTGGTCGACGAACGCCTGCGTCACGTCGATCCGGGTGGCCAGGTCGGCGGCGAGGAACTTGTTGTGCTGGAAGCTGCCGACCGGCTGGCCGAACGCGGTGCGCTCCTTCACGTACTGCAGCGTCTCGCGGAAGATCTGGGCCGCGTGGGCCAGGTTGGTGACCGCGGAGCCGAGCCGCTCCTGAGGCAGCCAGTTCATCATGTGGATGAAGCCCTGGTCGAGCTCGCCGATGAGGTCGGCGTCGGACAGCCGGACGTCGGTGAAGTTGAGCTCGGCGGTGTCGGACTCGTCCTGGCCGACCTTGTCGAGCTTGCGGCCGCGGCTGAAGCCCTCCTTGGCGGTCTCGACGCCGAACAGGGAGATGCCGCGGGCCTTCTTCTCGGGGCTGGTGCGTGCCGCGACGATCACCAGGTCGGCGGAGTAGCCGTTGGTGATGAACGTCTTGGAGCCGTTGAGCACCCAGTCGTCTCCGTCGCGCACGGCCGTGGTCTTCAGCGCCGCCAGGTCGGAGCCGCCGGACGGCTCGGTCATCGCGATCGCGGTGAGGATCTCCCCGGAGCAGAAGCCCGGGAGCCAGCGCTGCTTCTGCTCCTCGCTGGTCAGGTGCACGAGGTACGGCGCCACGATGTCGGCGTGGATGCCCACACACGACGGCAGCGCCATGTTGACCTTGGCCAGCTCCTCGGTGAGCACCGCGTTGAACCGGTAGTCGCCGGCCTCGGAGCCGCCGTACTGCTCCGGGACCTCGAGCCCGAGGAAGCCCTGCTTGCCGGCGGCCAGCCAGAACTCGCGCGGCAGTGCCTTGGCCTCGACGTGCTCCTCGAGGTGCGGACGCACCTCACGGTCGAGGAACGCCGAGACGGACTCGCGGAAGGACTCGTGGTCGGCGTCGTAGATGGTGCGCTTCATGCCCCGATCCTACCCACCGGTAACCCAAGGCTGCGGCGGACCCTCAGCCGCCGGCCTGGGTCAGGTCGACGACCTGGTCCTCGGCCGGCGCCTGGACGTCGACCGGCTCGTCGAACTTGCTGAAGGAGAACGAACCCGAGTCGGTGCCGCCGTCCTTGGAGATCTCGAGGATGTAGTGCTTGTCGCCGGTGGCCACCTTGGCCACCGTGTCGCCGTCGTCGGCCTTCGAGGTGACCGCCACGACCTCCTCGCCGTCGACGTCGCTCACGTCGCCCTTGGTGAGCTTGCTCTTGCCGTCGCCGAGGCTGGAGAGCAGCTGGTCGAGGTCGCAGATCTCGGCGAAGCCGCCGGTCGACTGCGGGAAGAGCGCCCACTTGTCACCCAGCACGGCCAGGATCGCCTTGCCCTGGTCGGCTCCGCCGGCGGTGCCCGTCCAGAAGGCCTCGTCGCCCTTGAGGTAGGATTTCCCGCCGGTGCTCACCAGCTGGGCTGTGCCGTCGCCCTGGGTCAGGGAGCCGGTGCAGTCACCGTCGGTGTTGAGGCTGAGCTCGAGGCCCAGCTCGGTGTCGCCCTGGGTCAGCTTGCCCTCCATGGTGACGGAGTCGAGCGCCTTCATGTCGGCGACCGCGGCCTTCTGGATGTCGGCGGCGGGCTGCTCGGCGAAGTTGTTCCCGCCGCCACATCCGGCCAGCGTGGCCACTGCTGCGACCCCGGCCACCGCCCCGACGATCCTGCGCACTGACCCGTTCATGTACTTCCCCGTCTCTGGACTGCCTCGTGCTCGATGTCCGGGCCATTCGATCACAGCGCATGCCACGAGGTGCCCACGGCCTCTTGTGCACCGGCGCGGAACGGGGTTGGTTGGCACCATGAACGACAAGCAGGGACGGGGAGTGGGCAGGAGCGACCTGGAGGCGACCTCGCCGGAGGGCATCCGCAACGTGGTGCTGGTGGGACCGAGCTCGTCGGGCAAGACCTCCCTGGTCGAGGCGCTGCTGCACGCGGCCGGCGCGATCTCCCGGCAGGGCACCGTCGCCGACGGCACCACGGTCTCGGACTTCGACGAGTTCGAGCGGACCCACGGCCGCTCGACGTCGTTGTCGGTCGCGCCGGTCGTGCACGCCGGCGTCAAGGTGAACCTGATCGACACCCCCGGGTACGCCGACTACGTGGGCGAGCTGCGGGCCGGACTGCGGGCCGCCGACTGCGCCCTCTTCGTGCTCGCGGCGCACGAGGAGATCGACCACGTCGCCGTGGCGCTCTGGGCGGAGTGCGCCGACGTCGGCATGCCCCGCGCCGTGGTGATCACCAAGCTCGACCATGCCCGTGCCGACCACGACCGGGTGCTCGCGGCGGCCCGGGAGGCCTTCGGGGAGCGGGTGCTGCCGGTGCTGGTGCCCGACGGTGACCGGCTGGTCTCGCTGCTCGACGGCGCCACCTCCGACGGTGTCGACGTACGCCGCGGCGACCTGATCGAGGGGGTGATCGAGGAGTCCGAGGACGAGGGGTTGATGGAGCGCTACCTCGCCGGGGAGCCGGTCGCCGAGCAGACCCTCGTCGACGACCTCGAGCGGGCGATGGCGCGCGCCTCCCTGTTCCCCGTGATCCCGGTCTGCGCCACCACCGGGCTGGGCTGCGCCGAGCTGCTCGACCTGGTCGTGCGGGGCTTCCCGCCGCCGTCGGACCACCCCGGCCCCGACGTGTTCAGCACCGCCGGCGTACCGCAGGGCCCGCTCGCCTGCGACCCGGCGGGGCCGCTGGTGGCCGAGGTCGTGAAGACGACCAGCGACCCCTATCTGGGTCGGCTCAGCCTGGTACGGGTGTTCTCCGGCACCCTCGACACCGACCAGCCGGTGCACGTGTCGGGACACTTCTCGTCGTTCTACGGCGAGGCCGCCGGGCACGACGACCACGACGACGACGAGCGGGTGGGCACGCTGTCCTACCCCTTCGGCAAGCAGCAGACCCCGGCCACCCGGGTCGTGGCCGGCGACCTCGCCGCGATCGGCCGGCTCGGTCGGGCCGAGACCGGCGACACCCTCTCCCACCTGGACCGGCCACTGGTGCTGCGCCCCTGGGAGATGCCGGTGCCGCTGCTGCCGGTGGCGATCGAGGCGGCCACCAAGTCCGACGAGGACAAGCTCTCCACCGCGCTGGGCCGGCTCGCCGCCGAGGACCCCTCGCTGCGGGTCGAGCACGTCGCGGCGACCGGACAGCTCGTGGTCTGGGTGATGGGCGAGGCGCACGCCGACCTGGCCCTCGACCGGTTGCGCACCCGGTACGGCGTGAGCGTCGAGCAGCAGGAGGTGCGGGTGCCGCTGCGCGAGACCTTCGCCCGACCCGGGCGAGGTCACGGCCGGCACGTGAAGCAGTCGGGGGGCCACGGCCAGTACGCGGTGTGCGACCTCGAGGTCGAGCCGCTCCCCGAGGGCAGCGGGTTCGAGTTCGTCGACAAGGTGGTCGGTGGCGCCGTCCCGCGCCAGTACGTGCCCAGCGTCGAGCAGGGGGTCCGCGCCCAGATGGAGCGCGGGCTGCGCCACGGTCACCCCACGGTCGACCTGCGGGTCACCCTGACGGGCGGCAAGTCGCACAGCGTCGACTCCTCCGACATGGCCTTCCAGACCGCCGGCGCGCTGGCCCTGCGCGAGGCCGCCGAGGACGCCGGCGTCACCGTCCTGGAGCCGTACGACGAGGTGGTGGTCGTGGTGCCCGACGAGCTGGTCGGTGGCGTGATGAGCGACCTGTCGGCGCGCCGGGGCCGGCTGCTGGGCACCGACCAGAGCGACGACGGCCGCACCGTCGTCCGCGCGCACGTGCCGGCCATCTCGCTGGTCCGCTACGCCGTCGACCTGCGGGCGGCCACCCACGGCACCGGCACCTTCACCCGCTCGCCCGCGCACCACGAGCCGATGCCGGCGTAGCCGGAGGGCCCCCTGGGTACGGAGCGTGTGACGTTGGCGATGAGGCGGAAACCGCCCAGTCGTGATGTGCTTTGATCGATCCAACGAGCAGCCGAGGAGATCGACATGGTGGAGACCTGGCCGGGCGCGCCGTACCCCTTGGGGGCGACGTTCGACGGCAGTGGCACCAACTTCGCGCTGTTCAGCGAGGCCGCCGACCGGGTGGAGCTGTGCCTGTTCGAGGCGGACGGCAGCGAGACCCGGGTGGAGCTGACCGAGGTCGACGCCTACGTGTGGCACTGCTACCTGCCCACCGTCCAGCCGGGCCAGCGCTACGGCTACCGCGTGCACGGGCCGTGGGACCCCGCCATCGGGCTGCGCTGCAACCCGACCAAGCTCCTGATGGACCCCTACGCCAAGGCCACCAGCGGCGAGATCGAGTGGGACCAGTCGCTGTTCGGCTACGACTTCGGCGACCCCGACTCGCGCAACGACGACGACTCCGCGCCGTACATGCAGAAGAGCGTGGTGATCACGCCGTACTTCGACTGGGAGGGCGACCGCCGCCTCAACATCCCCTACAACGAGTCGATCATCTACGAGGCCCACGTCAAGGGCCTCACCAAGCTGCACCCCGACGTGCCGGAGGAGCAGCGCGGCACCTACGCCGGCCTGGCGCACCCCTCGGTGACCGCCCACCTCACCAAGCTCGGCGTCACCGCGCTCGAGCTGATGCCGGTGCACCAGTTCGTCCAGGACAACACGCTCCAGGAGAAGGGCCTGCGCAACTACTGGGGCTACAACACCCTGGGCTTCTTCGCCCCGCACGCCGACTACGCGGCCAACCGCGAGCACGGCCAGCAGGTGCAGGAGTTCAAGTCGATGGTCAAGGCGATGCACACCGCGGGCATCGAGGTGATCCTCGACGTGGTCTACAACCACACCGCGGAGGGCAACCACCTCGGCCCGACGCTCAGCTTCAAGGGCATCGACAACCCGGCGTACTACCGCCTCGTCGAGGACGACGAGCAGTACTACATGGACTACACCGGCACCGGGAACTCCCTCAACGTGCGGCACCCCCACTCGCTGCAGCTGATCATGGACTCGCTGCGCTACTGGGTCACCGAGATGCACGTCGACGGCTTCCGCTTCGACCTCGCCGCCGCCCTGGCCCGCGAGTTCTACGACGTCGACCGGCTGGCGACCTTCTTCGAGCTGGTGCAGCAGGACCCGATCGTCAGCCAGGTCAAGCTGATCGCCGAGCCGTGGGACGTCGGCCCGGGTGGCTACCAGGTGGGCAACTTCCCGCCGCAGTGGACCGAGTGGAACGGCGCCTACCGTGACACCGTGCGTGACTTCTGGCGGGGGGAGCCGTCGCTGGGCGAGTTCGCGAGCCGGATCGCCGGCTCCTCGGACCTCTACGAGCACTCCGGTCGGCGACCGGTGGCGAGCATCAACTTCGTCACCGCCCACGACGGTTTCACGCTGCGCGACCTGGTGTCCTACAACGACAAGCACAACGACGCCAACGGCGAGGACAACAACGACGGCGAGAGCCACAACCGCTCCTGGAACCACGGCGTGGAGGGCCCCACCGACGACCCCGAGATCCTGCAGCTGCGGGCCCGCGAGCAGCGCAACCTGATCGCCACCCTGCTGCTCAGCCAGGGCGTCCCGATGCTGCTGCACGGCGACGAGATGAGCCGCACCCAGGACGGCAACAACAACACCTACGCCCAGGACTCCGAGATCGCGTGGATGCACTGGGACCGCGCCGACCGGCCGCTGATCGAGTTCACCGCCGCGGTGGCCAAGCTGCGCAAGAGCCACCCCACGTTCCACCGCAAGCGGTTCTTCACCGGCACCACGGTGCGCACCGGTGAGAGCGAGCGCCTCAACGACATCGTCTGGCTGGCGCTCGACGGCGAGCCGATGCAGGAGGCCGACTGGGGCGACGGCGCCCAGGCCATCGGGATGTACCTCAACGGCGACGGCATCGGCGGCAAGGACGAGCGCGGCGGCGCGATCACCGACGACCACTTCCTGCTCTACTTCAACGCCGACGGCCCGGTGGAGGTGACCCTTCCCCCCGACGAGTACGCCGCGGCCTGGGACATCGTCATCGACACCGGCGGGGACGCCGACGAGGCCGAGATCTGCAAGGCCGGCTCGACGTTCCACCTGGCGACCCGCTCGCTGGTCGTGCTGCGTGAGCACGCCGACGCCGAGCCCGAGCCCGACCACTCGGTGGCGGCCTCCGTCGCCGCGCTCTCCGGCGGCGCCACCACGGACGTGACGCCCGCGTCCGACAAGCGACTCGGCCGGTAGCGGCCCCTCCCAGGAAGGCACCCATGGCGGAGCACCGCAGGCCGGCCAGCACCTACCGGCTGCAGATCAGCCCCGACTTCGACCTCTCCGCAGCCACCACGCTGCTGCCCTACCTGCACGAGCTGGGCGTCGACTGGGTCTACCTGTCGCCGCTGCTGGCCGCGGAGCCGGGCAGCAACCACGGGTATGACGTGGTCGCGCACGAGCGGATCGACCCGGCCAGGGGCGGCGCCGAGGGCCTGGCCGAGCTGGCTGCAGAGGCGCACCGCCTCGGCCTGGGCGTGCTGGTCGACATCGTCCCCAACCACGTGGGCGTCGCCACCCCGGCCGAGAACGCCTGGTGGTGGGACCTGCTCGCCCGCGGGCAGGAGTCGCGGCACGCGAGCGCCTTCGACGTCGACTGGGGGGCCGGCGACGACCGGATCCGGATCCCCGTGGTGGGCGACGACGACCAGCCCGGCGAGGACGCCCCGATCGCGCACCTGGCCGTGGTCGAGGGCGAGCTGCGCTACCACGACCACCGCTTCCCACTGGCCCCCGGCAGCGCCGACGACGGGGCCGGACCGGATGCGGTGCACGCGCGCCAGCACTACCGGCTGGTCAACTGGCGCACCGCCGACGACCGGCTCAACTACCGCCGCTTCTTCGCGGTCAACACCCTCGCCGCGATCCGGGTCGAGGACCCCGCGGTCTTCGACGACTCGCACCTCGAGATCCGGCGCTGGTTCGAGGCCGGGCTGGTCGACGGGCTGCGCGTCGACCACCCCGACGGCCTGCGGGACCCCGAGGACTACCTGTCCCGGCTGGCCGGGCTCACCGATGGCTCCTATGTGCTGGTGGAGAAGATCCTGGAGCCCGGCGAGCACCTGCCGGCCTCGTGGTCGACCGAGGGCACGACGGGCTACGACGCCCTGGCCTTCATCGACCGGGTGCTGACCGACCCGGCCGGCCGGGCGCCGCTGGACGCCCTGGAGACCGAGCTGCGCGGGGAGCCCCTCGACTGGGCGACGATGATCCACGACACCAAGCGGGCGGTGGCCGACGGCATCCTGGGCTCCGAGGTCAACCGGATCGTCCGCGAGCTGCGCGACGTGAACCCCGGGCTGCGGGTGGACCGCTGCACCGACGCGGTGGCCGAGCTGCTGGCCTGCTTCCCGGTCTACCGCTCCTACCTGCCCGAGGGTCGCGAGCACCTCGACCAGGCCCTCGCCCTGGCCCGGGAGCACCGCCCGGACCTGGCGGGGATCCTCGACGCGCTGGCCCCGGTGCTGGGCGACCCCGAGGCCGTGCCGGCGCTGCGGTTCCAGCAGACCAGCGGCATGGTGATGGCCAAGGGCGTGGAGGACTGTGCGTTCTACCGGTCCTCGCGGCTCACCTCGCTCAACGAGGTCGGTGGTGACCCGTCGGTGTTCTCCACCTCGGTCAGCGACTTCCACGGGTTCCTGGCCACCCGTCAGCACGAGTGGCCCGACGCGATGACCTGCCTGTCGACGCACGACACCAAGCGTGGTGAGGACGTGCGGGCCCGGATCTCGGTGATCGCCGAGCTGCCCGGCGAGTGGAGCGCCGCACTGGAGCGCCTGCTCGCGCTGGCCCCGCTGCCCGACCCCGGCTTCGCCAACCTGCTCTGGCAGGCGGTCGTCGGCGCCTGGCCGCAGGAGGCGCCGAACCACGGTCCGGACCGGGCGCCCAGCGACCTGCGGGCCCGCCTGCACGGCTACGCCGAGAAGGCGATGCGCGAGGCCGGCGACCGCACCACGTGGACGGCTCCGGACGCGGCGTACGAGACGGCCGTGCACGCCGCCGTCGACGCGGCGTTCGACGAGCCCGAGGTGCGCACGGTCCTCGGAGAGCTGGTCACCCGGTTCGCCGGGCCCGGGTGGAGCAACGCCCTGGCCGCGAAGCTGCTCGCCCTCACCATGCCCGGCGTGCCGGACGTCTACCAGGGCAGCGAGCTGTGGGAGCAGAGCCTGGTCGACCCCGACAACCGTCGCCCGGTCGACTTCGCCGCGCGCGCGGAGCTGCTCGGCACCCTGCGCACCGGCGCACCCGCCCCGCTCACCGGCTCGCCCGCCGACGCCGGCATCGCCAAGCTGGCGATCACCCACGCCGCGCTGGCGCTGCGCCGGGACCGGCCAGACCTCTTCACGGCGTACGACGCGATGTCGGCCGAGGGCCCGGCGGCCGACCACGCGCTGGCCTTCGACCGCGGCGGTGCCGTCACCGTGGTGACCCGGCTGCCGGTCGGGCTGGCCGCCCGGGGCGGCTGGGGCGACACGGTGCTGCGGCTGCCGACCGGCGAGTGGCTGGAGCAGGTCTCCGGGCGCACCCACAGCGGCGCCGTGCGACTGGCCGACCTGCTCGCGGATCTGCCCGTGGCCCTGCTGGGCCGGACCTCGCAGGAGGAGCGATGAACCGCGGACCGTTCGACGTGTGGGCGCCGACCCCCCGGCGGGTGCGCCTGCGGCTCGGCGACGAGGTGCTGGCGATGACCCGCGGCGACGACGACTGGTGGAGGCCCACCGAGCCGGTGCCGGCAGGCGTCGAGGTCGACTACGGCTACCTGCTCGACGACGCCGACAAGGCGGTCCCCGACCCGCGCTCGCGCCGCCAGCCGCACGGGGTGCACGAGCTCTCCCGCACCTTCGACCCCGCGGCGTATGCCTGGGGTGACCGGGACTGGCAGGGCCGCCAGCTGGCCGGTGGTGTCATCTACGAGCTGCACATCGGCACGTTCACGCCGGAGGGCACCTTCGACGCGGCCCTCGGCAAGCTCGACCACCTGCGCTCGATCGGGGTCGACTTCGTCGAGGTGATGCCGGTCAACGCCGTCAACGGCACCCACAACTGGGGCTACGACGGCGTGCTCTGGTCGGCGGTCAGCGAGGAGTACGGCGGTCCCGCCGGCTACCAGCGCTTCGTCGACGGCTGCCACGCAGCCGGCCTGGGCGTGATCCAGGACGTGGTGCACAACCACCTCGGCCCGTCGGGCAACTACCTGCCGCTGTTCGGCCCCTACCTGAAGGCCGAGGGCGCCAACACCTGGGGCTCGCTGGTCAACCTCGACGGGCCCGGCTCCGACGAGGTGCGCCGCTACCTCCTCGACAGCGCCCTGATGTGGCTGTCGGACTACCACGTCGACGGCCTGCGCCTCGATGCCGTGCACGCGCTGGCGGACTCCTCCGAGGTGCACGTCCTCGAGCAGCTCGCCGTCGAGACCGCGGCCCTGTCGGCGCATCTGGGTCGACCGCTGTCGCTGATCGCGGAGTCCGACCTCAACGACCCGATCATGGTCACTCCTCGCGAGGCCCGCGGCTACGGCCTCGACGCCCAGTGGAGCGACGACTTCCACCACGCCGTGCACGTGGCCCTGACCGGCGAGACCGAGGGCTACTACGCCGACTTCGCGCCGCTGACCGCACTCGCCAAGGTCTGCGAGCGCGGCTTCTTCCACGACGGCACGTTCTCGTCGTTCCGCGACCGCGACCACGGGGTGCCGGTCGACACCTCCTCGATGCCGACGTGGCGGCTGGTGGTGTGCAGCCAGAACCACGACCAGATCGGCAACCGGGCCCGCGGCGACCGGCTCACCGAGCACCTCGACGACGACCAGCTCGCCTGCGCCGCCCTGCTCACCCTGGCCGGGCCGTTCACGCCGATGCTGTTCCAGGGCGAGGAGTGGGCGGCGTCCACGCCGTTCCAGTTCTTCACCTCGCACCCCGAGCCCGACCTGGGCCGGGCCACCGCCGAGGGCCGGATCGCGGAGTTCGAGCGGATGGGCTGGGACCCGGACGTCGTGCCCGACCCGCAGGACCCCGACACCTTCCAGCGCTCGAAGCTCGACTGGAGCGAGCTCGGGACCGGTCGGCACGCCCGGATGCTGGCGGTCTACCGCGACCTCGCGGCGCTGCGACGCAGCCGTCGCGAGCTCACCGACCCGAGCTTCGACGCGGTGGCCTGCGAGGTCGACGAGGAGAGCCGGCTCTTCACGATGCGGCGGGCCGGACTGCTGACGGTGGTCAACTTCGGCGACGAGCCCGTGGGCCTGGCGCTCGAGGGTGAGTGGCGGCTGCTCTTCGAGACGCCGTCGGGGGTCGACCTGGGCGGTGCCTCGCTGCGGCTGCCCGGGCACGCGGGCGCCCTGCTCGCGCCGCGCTGACCTGCGCCCCGGTCACAGCTCCAGCAGGAGCCGGGGGCAGCCGGGCGCGGCGCGGGAGACGCAGACGAACATCACGTCGTGGGCGGCCTGCTCGGCTGCGGTGAGCAGCGAGTCACGATGCTCCACCTCGCCCCCGAGGACGCCGGTCTCGCAGGTGCCGCAGGTGCCCTCGGTGCACGACGACAGGATCGGTACGCCGGCCTCCTCGAGCACCGAGAGGACCGACCGGTCCGGCGGCACGGTGAGGGTGCGCCCCGACTCGACCAGCTCGACCTCGAACGACTCGGCCTCGAACGACCGGGCCTCGCCGGAGCCGGCCCGCTCCCGGGGACTGAAGTGCTCCTGGTGCAGTGCGCCGGGCGGCAGCCCGGCACAGGCGGTCTCGACCGCCTGCAGCAACGGTCCCGGGCCACAGCAGTAGACCAGCGTCCCCGGCTCGAGATCCCCGAGCAGGTCGGCCAGCGGGAGCAGTCCGACCTCGTCCTGCGGGTGCAGCCGCACCCGGTCGCCGTGGGCGGCGCGCAGCTCCTCAGCGAAGGCCATCGACGCGCGGGTGCGGCCGCCGTACTCCAGGCGCCAGCGGGCACCGGCGGCGGCTGCCGCGGCGACCATCGGGAGCAGCGGTGTGATCCCGATGCCGCCGGCCACGAAGACGTAGTCGGGCGCGGGCAGCAGGGGGAAGTGGTTGCGGGGGCCGCGCACCCGCAGGCGGTCGCCTGTGGCCAGCGCGTCGTGGACGCGGTCGGAACCACCGCGACCGGCCTCCTCCCGCAGCACCGCGATCCGCCACGACGACCGGTCGGCCGGGTCACCGCACAGGGAGTACTGGCGGACCACCCCGTCGCCGACGTGCAGGTCGACGTGGGCACCGGGCGTCCACACCGGCAGCGGCTCCCCTGCGGGATGTCGCAGCACGAGTGACCGGACCTGGTGCGCAGGGTCGCCGACGGCCGCGACGACGAGCTCCAGGTCGTGCTCGACGTCGGTGCTGCGGCTCACGAGACCACCACCGCCCGGTCCGGGCCGGGGGCGAACGGGGCCGGGGAACCGCAGTCCGGGTGCGTGTCCGGGTGTGCGAGCAGCCAGTCCCAGAGCGCGATCGGCTCCTGGGCCTCGTGCGACTGCCCGCACCAGCAGTAGCCGACCAGCACGTCGGTGTTGAGCTGCCACACGATCCGGTAGACCGAGCGGCCCGTCAGCATCCGGGTGGGCGCCGGGAGGTCGGCGCGGACCGGCTCGCCTTCTCCTGTCATCACCGGGCGGTCACCGGGCAGCCACCGGGGCCGCCGCTTCGGGAGCACCGGCGGCGACCTGACGGGCGATCAGCCGGCGCGCGGCCAGGCCTCCGGTGTCGATGTTGATGCTCAGCTCCTGGTAGTTCTCCCGCTCCCCCTCGACCACCACCTCGAGCACGTCGAGCGCCTCGACGTCCTGGAGCACGACCGTGCGGTTACTCTCGGCCAGGAAGTGCGAGACCTCCTGGTCGTCGAGCGCGAAGTCGCGCGCCACCATCCAGAAGTCGTGGGTGGAGTGCTCGGTCTCCGGCGTGATCGCGTAGACCACCTCGACGTGGAAGGCCCGGTCGTCCGGGCCGTCCTCCGGCGGCAGCACGCCCACCGGGGCGATCCGGCTGTGCAGGAGGTAGAGGCACGGCGGGTGGAACTCGATGTCCTGCCAGCGAGTGATCCGGCCCTGCAGTCCCGTTGACCTCTCGTAGAACGGCGGGCAGGCCGCGTCGTCCATGTGCCGACTGACGTAGACGACCTCGGCGTCCTCGTCGACCTCGGTGGTGATCGGGGTCTCGGCCACCTCGGGAGTGCCGATGTAGCCACCGTGCAGGTAGGTCTCGTGGGACAGGTCGAGCAGGTTGTCGACCAGCAGGCCGGCCCTGGCGGCGAGCGGCTCCATCCCCCGCACCGTCGTCCAGCCCTCCCGGTCGAGCCAGGGCGCACGCGGGATCAGCGCCTCGTCGGCCAGCTCCTGGTCGCCGATCCACACCCACACCAGCGAGTCGAGCTCGCGCACCGTCCAGACGGGGACTCGGGCGGTGCGCGGGATCCGCTTCTGGGCCGGGGCCGCCACGCAGCTGCCGCGCTGGTCGTAGGTGAAGCCGTGGTAGCCGCAGACCACCTGGTCGTCCTGGAGGTGGCTGCGCGAGAGCGGGTAGCGCCGATGCACGCACCGGTCGGCGAGCGCCACCACCTCACCGGCCGAGGTGCGGAAGAACGCGAGCGGCTCACCGCACACGGTGCGCCCGAACAGCTCGTCCTCGATCTCGTCGCTGTACGCGGCGACGTACCACTGGTTCAGCGGCCAGCTGGGCATCGGCCCTCCTGGGTGATGGGGTGTCGGTCCCCCCGACTGTGAGCCAGGCCACCTGCCGGCTGAACCCCGGTTTCCGCAGGGCAGAAGACCGATCCTCGACCGCGTCAGCCGGGAGAGGAGCCGGTCAGCCCGGGGCGCCGTCGCGCAGCCGACGGCTCAGGCCGGTCGCGCGCTGGGCCTGGGTGGCCACGGCCGCGCGCACCGCGGCCTCGGACCCGACCACCCGCACCCGGCGCCGGGCCCGGGTCACCGCGGTGTAGAACAGCTCGCGGGTGAGCAGCCGGGAGCCCTCGTCGGGCAGCAGCACGGTGACCTCGTCGGCCTGGCTGCCCTGGCTCTTGTGGATGGTCATCGCGTGCATCGTCTCGATCGCGCCCAGCCGGCCCGGTGCCAGGTCGAGCAGTCCCGACGAACCGGCGATCACCGCACGCAGGCTGCCGTCGGGCTGGCGCACCGCCACCCCGGTCTCGCCGTTGTAGACGCCGAGGGCGTAGGCGTTGGTGGTGACCAGCAGCGGGCGCCCGACGTACCAGTCGTCCCAGATCGGCTGGCCGGTCTCCTCGGCGAGCCACTGCTCGACCTGCCGGTTCCAGTGCCGTACGCCGTGCGGCCCCTCGCGGTGCGCACAGAGCAGCCGGTGCCGCTCCAGGGCCGCCAGCGCACCCGCGGCGTCACCCGCCTCGGCGGCCGCGCGCACGGCCAGCGCGGAGCCGACCGCGTCGGCCCGCAGCACCCGGGCCGCGTCGTCGGTCTCCACGAACTCGACCTCGTCGGAGCGTGCCCGCAGCGCGGCCAGCACCCCGTCGGCGTCACCCACCCGCAGCGCCTCTGCCACCTCGAGGATGTCGTCGGTGGAGCGGAAGTTGCGGGTCAGCGACACCACCGGTGACGCGGGGTCACCGAGGTAGCCCTCGACCAGGTCGGACAGCACGGCGCCGGCGCCCACCGAGGTCAGCTGCCGCGGGTCGCCCACCAGCACCAGTCGCGCTTGCGGGCGCACCGCCTCGAGCAGCCGGGCCATCATGGTCAGCTCGACCATCGAGCTCTCGTCGACGACGACCACGTCGTACTTGAGCCGGTTGCCGCGGTCGTGGCGGAACCGGGTGCTGTTGTCGGGGCGCCAGCCCAGCAGCCGGTGCAGGGTCATCGCCTCGATGCCGCCGAGCCGGGCGCGGTCCTCGGCCGGCAGGTGCTCGACCTCGGCGACCACGGCCTCCTGCAGCCGCGCCGCCGCCTTCCCGGTGGGGGCGGTGAGCGCGACCGAGAGGCGCTCCCCGCGGCTCTCGGCCTGGTCGGCGAGCAGGGCCAGCACCCGGGCGACGGTGGTGGTCTTGCCGGTGCCCGGCCCGCCGGTGAGCACCGTGGTCCACTGCCGCACCGCCCGCACCGCGGCGGCGGCCTGCTCGGGGCTCGACCGAGCGTCGCCGATCCTGTCCACGGCCGCCTGCAGCGCGAACTCGTCGACGGGCGGTGGCTGCTGCCCGGACCGCAGGCCGAGGTCGTCGCACACCGCCACCTCGAGCCGGTGGTAGCGGCCGAGGTAGACCAGGCCGTGCTCGACCAGCAGCGCGCCGGACCCGGCCAGCGGGGAGGCCGCGACCGCCTCGGCCCACCCGATCGGCTCGGGCCAGGGCTGCTCGGGAGCCAGTGCCGGCAGGGTGGCCAGGTCGACGCACACCGATCCGTGCCGTACGGCGCGCACCGCCAGCGCGACCGCGAGTCGCACCCGGTCGTCGGTCTCACCCGCGAGGTCACCCAGCCGCTGGGCCACGTGCACGTCGGTGGACTCCACGATCCCGGCGCGGTTGAACGTGCCCAGCAGCCCGGTCGCGCCGGCCGCCAGCCGCCAGTCGTGGGGACCCTCAGGCTCGAAGAACTCGCTCATCGTGGTGGCCTCCCGTCGAGCAGGTCGGAGAGCTCCTCGACGAGCGCAGCGGGAGGACGCCACGCAAAGACGCCGCACGGCTCGCCGTCGACCAGCGGCGTCGCCGGACCGCACATGCCACGCAGGTAGAGGTAGAGGACTCCGCCGAGATGGGTGGCAGGGTCGTAGCCGGGCTGGCGCCAGCGCAGGTAGCGGTGCAGGACGACGGCGTACAGCAGCGCCTGGAGCGGGTAGTCGGAGTGCCCCATCGCCCCCGCCAGCGCCGCCGGGGCGTAGTCGTGGGCGACCAGCGGCCGGTCGTGGCCACCGAGCCAGTTGGTCTTGTAGTCGACGACCAGGTAGCGCGGGCCGGGCAGCCGGAGCACCACGTCGACCGACCCGGTGAGGTAGCCGCGCAGCGACTGCTGCGCCAGGGCGGGCACCTCGAGCGCATCGGCGTAGCCGCGCACCGGGTCGCCGTCGGGCAGGTGGCGGCGCAGCAGCGGGGCGACGTCGCCGAGCGTCACCTCGACGCTGCTCGACCTGCCGCGGTCACCGCCGGCCAGCGGCAGCTCGAAGTCGAGCTCACGCAGCCGGTCGCCCTGCCCGAGGTCACGCAGCGTGGTGCCGGCCAGGCTGCCCAGGGGTGAGTCGCAGACCGCGAGCAGGGCATCGGCGAGCTCCTCGCGGTCGAGCTCGACCGGCCACCAGACCCGCTGCTCGTCGATGTGCGCCAGCAGCTCGGCGCGCAGGTCGGGGACGGCGGGGTCGGTGTGCTCGAGCACTGCGTGCACCAGCGACCCGAAGGTCGCACCCACCGGCAGCCCCGCCATCGGCGAGACCACCGAGTCGGGCTCCGGCGACACCGGCCCGGGCGACACGGCCGCCGCGACCGGCGCCACCTCGGGCCCCTCGTCGTCCTTGGGTGAGCTGTCCGGCTCGCTGCCGACCGCCGCCAACGGCTCGGGCGCGGCCTGGACGGCGGTGAGCGAGGAGTACGACGTGCGCCGCCAGGCGGTGTCGACGTGCCGGGTGAAGTGCCGCACCGCCAGCGCCTCGGGTGCCGGACGTGGCGGTTCCGGGCCGGCCTCGGCCGGCTCGGCGGGCTCGGGGGTCGGGCCGCCCAGGGCGGCCCAGCGGGCGAAGACCTCGGCGGCCTCGTCGTCACCGCGGTTGGCGAACTCCTGGGGCACCAGGTGGGCGTCGGGACGCCGGCCCTGGAGCATCCGGTGCAGCGGCGAGGCGGGAGTGTTGCGGGTCGGTGCCCACCAGCACACCACCTGCGACTGGGCCCGGGTCACCGCGACGTAGAGCAGCCGCAGCCACTCGCCGGCCTCCTCGGCCAGCCAGCGCTGCACGTGGTCGTTCCAGCCGGCACCCGCGCCGCCGACGTTGACGCAGCGCCGGCCCCGGTCGTCGTGGAACAGCGGCATCGACGGCTTCGGCACGTTGCGGTCGGCCAGCGCGGGCAGGTAGACGACGGGGTACTGCAGCCCCTTGCTGGCATGGATGGTGACCAGCTGGACCGCGGCCGCGTCGCTGTCGAGGCGCCGGGTGCGCTCGGCGCCGCGGCCACCGCGGCCCTCGGCGACCTGGCCGCGCAGCCAGGTGAGCATCCGGACCAGCCCGAGGCGTTCGTTGAGGGCGACCTCGTGCAGTGCCTCGCCGATGTGGCGCAGGTCGGTGAGGTGCCGTTCACCGCCGACCTCGGCGAGCACCCGGGCCGGCAGCCCGGCGGCCGTGGCCGCTTCGAGCACGGCGGCGACGCCACGCAGGGTGAAGACCTCGACCCAGTCGCGCAGCCGGTCGGCGATCTCGTCGGTGAGCCGGTCACCGCCCTCGTCGAGCTCACGGGCGGTGCGGCCGAAGAACGAGGTGAGCGCGGCCGCGCGCACCCGGGCACTGCGGTGCAGCTGCTCCAGCGCCTCGAGGAGCTCGAGCCACTCCACGGCGGCCGGGGTGGCGAAGACACTGCCGCCGCCGGCGATCACGGCCGGCACGCCGACCGCGAGCAGCGCCTCGCGGGACGCGTCCAGGTCGGCATGCCGGTAGGCGATCACGGCCACGTCGCGGGGCTCCAGCGGGCGCCCGTCGTACTCCGCGCCGGAGGCGAGCAGGGCCCGCACGTCGAGGGCCAGGTCACGGGCGATGTGCGGGCGCACCTGGCCGACGGTGAGCGGGTTGTCGCCCTTCTTGCGGAACTGGTCGCGGCGTACGACGCGCAGCCGGAACGGCGCCGGGTGCGGGGCACCGCGGAGCCGGTCGTCGCCATGGTGGGCGCGCACGTCGTGCACGACGATCTGGTCCTCGCCCAACGCGGCGCCGCGCAGCACAGCCTGGAAGGCCGACAGCAGCCCGGCGTCGCTGCGCCAGTTGACGCCCAGCGTCTGCCGGGTGCTGGCCCCGGCCGCGGCGTCGAGGTAGGTGACCACATCGCCTCCGCGGAAGGCGTAGATGGCCTGCTTCGGGTCGCCGATCAGCACCATCGTGGCGTGCCCCGAGAACGCCCGGTCGAGCACCTGCCACTGCACCGGGTCGGTGTCCTGGAACTCGTCGACGAGCACGATGCTCCACCGCCGGCGCATCCGGGCCCGGGCCGGCGCGTCGTCGTCGGTGAGCGCCTCGGCCAGCTGGCTGAGCAGGTCGTCGTACGAGAGCACCCCGAGCAGCCGCTTGCGTCGTTCGAGCTCGACGCGCACCGCCCGCGCGAAGGCGACCCGGCGGCCCACCCGGCTGGTGGGGTCCTCCTCGGCCGGCTCCAGGCGGGCCTGCGGGTCGCCGACCGCGGTGCGGGCGATGGCCAGCGCCTCGCCGCGGCTGAAGGCCGGCGGCTCGTCGACCCAGGCGAAGGCACGCAGGTAGAGGTCGTCGACCACCTCGACGAGGAGGTCGTCGAGGTCCTCCACGAGCCGGGCCCGGGAGTCGGTGTCGCCGGCCACGCCGAGGGAGCCCAGCACCATGCTGCAGAACTGGTGGGTGGTGGCGATGG
>JBBQRV010000013.1:0-30517 GCA_038214475.1 Propionibacteriales bacterium
CCGGAGAGATGAATCGAACACCCGACCTTCTCATTACGAATGAAGCTCCTGGAGCTCACCGTCCGCGATGCCGGACGCAGCTCCCGCGCCTGGGTGCCAGGGGTCGGACCGTCGTCCATGCGAGAGCGGGCCGCCGAGGTCGGCGGGAGCCTCCAGGTGACGACGAGCCAAGACGGATCGCGCGTGCATGCGAGCCTCCCGCTTGGCTGAGCCACGATCGTCCTCCGAGGCTGTGCCCAGACCAGCACGTCGGCAGTCTCGGCACCGATCTGACTCAACGCCGCAGCCCGGCTCGCGTGTGGTGGCCCGTTCGGGCCATCCGGGTGCCGAGCCGCGAATGGCCCGTGCGGTCGATGCGTCCGGGTCGGGCGGCGTAGGAGGCTCGTAGCAGCCGGTCCAGCCTGGAGCGGCACATCGAGACCAGGAGCAGACATGCCTCTCATCGAAGTCAATGTCATCAAGGACGTGTTCACCCCCGAGCAGAAGGGCGAGATCATCACCAGGCTGACCAACGCCCTGGTCGAGATCGAGGGTGAGAACATGCGGCCGGTGACCTGGTGTGTCATCCGTGAAGTCGCCAGTGGCGACTGGGGGATCGCGGGGAACCCGCTGACGACCGCCGACGTACGTGCCTTGGCGGTGGGCGCCGGCGTATGAGCCTTGCCATGGTCACCCTCGACCGCAAGGCTGAGGGAGTGGCGATGACGGACGACTGGGCCGACGCGGACGCGGCACTCAGGGCCGGCCGCTGGGTTCAAGCGGGGGAGCTGTTCGCCCAGCTGGCCGCCGTGACCGAGGACGCCGGTGCGCACGAGGGTCTGGCACAGGCGGCCTGGTGGCTCGATGACGCCGACGTCACCCTCGGTGCCCGCGAAGCCGCCTATCGAAGCCATCGGTACTCCGGTGACGTTCGTGGTGCCGCACGGGCGGCGGCCGCGCTCGGCTACGACTCCATGCTCTTCGGCAAGGGTGTCGCGGTGGGGCGAGGCTGGCTCGCTCGCGCGGCCGACCTGCTCGGTGACCGAGCCGATGTGCCGGAAGCCGGCTGGCTCGCCGTCCGTCAGGCCGAGGTCGCGCTCAACGTGGACCACGACGCCGTGGCGGCGCTCTCAGCCTCGACGAGGGCCCAGGTGGTCGGTCGCGAAACTGCCGACGAGGATCTCGTGATCGTCGGACAGGCACTGGCCGGGCTGGCGAGAGTGCGCCTGGGTGACCTGGAGGGGGGCATGCCGTTGCTGGATGCCGCTGCGGCCGCGGCCACGGCCGGCGATGTCGCAGACCTCATGTGGATGGGCAAGATCTGCTGCTGGCTGATCAGCGCCTGCCAGGAGACCCATGACCTCGGGCGCGCCGGCGACTGGTGCGCTCGGGTGGAGGACATCTGCGTGCAGAGGGAGCTGGCGCCGTTGTTCGCGGTCTGCCGCACTCAGTACGCCTCGATCCTGCTCGCCGGCGGCGACTCGCAGGAGGCAGAGCTGACCCTGCTCGATGTGCTCGCCCGGCTCCAGCAGTCGCGGAGGCTGAGCCGGCTCGACGCGGTGGCCCAGCTGGGCGAGCTGCGCCGACGGCAGGGCCGACTGGCCGAGGCGGAGGATCTCCTTCAGCAGGCGGGCTACCGGGCTGAGGCGCTGACCAGCCTGGCCCGACTCCGGCTGGACGAGGGAGATGCGGGCCGGGCCTGGACGACCGTCGTCGAGCTGCTGCGATCGATCCCTCCCGGCCAGCTGCTCGAACGGGTCGATGCCCTCGCCGTCGCCGTCGCCGCAGGAGTCGCTGTCGGAAGGCTGGACGACGCTCGCGCGTCCGCGGGGGAGCTGCGCCGCATCGCCACGAGAGTCGACACACCGGCGTTGCACGCGCACGCGCACGCGGCGGAGGCTCGGCTGGCGGACGAGGACGGCGCCGTCGAACAGTGGCAGGACGCAGCGAGGCTCTTCCACACGGCGGGTCTGACCTTCGACGAGGCAGACGTCCGGATCGAGCTCGCCGCCGCTCTGCGCCGGGCGGGGGACGAGGCAGGGGCACGCGCGCAGGAGAAGTCGGCCCAGGCGGCGCTCGCGCCCCTTCGGTGCGGCCAGAGTGGGAGCACGGCCGCTGCCAGCCCGCTCACCGCGCGCCAGACCGAGGTGCTCCGCCTCCTCGCGCGTGGCCTCAGCAACATGGAGATCGCGGCTGACCTGCACCTGAGCGAGCACACCGTGCACCGCCACGTCGCCAACATCTACCACGCCCTCGACCTCAGCTCGCGTGCCGCCGCTGCGGCGTACGCGGTCGGTCACGGGCTGGGCTGAGGAACCGATGACCGACCAGTGGCTCACCGTCGACGAGGGTTGGGGACGTCGCGCAGTCGACTTCGCGACGCTGCTCGAGCCGAGCGCGTGCCGGGAGTACGTCGCCATGCATCAACACCTTGACGTGCGCGAGGGCGATCGGGTTCTCGACAGCGCCTGTGGCGCGGGCCTGGCCCTCGAGCTCGCCCGCGCCCGCGGTGCTGCGGTCTCCGGGATCGACGCCTCCGCGCGGCTCGTCGCGATCGCCAGGGACCGGCTTCCCGGAGCCGACCTTCGTGTCGGCGACATGGCGGCGCTGCCGTGGGCGGACGGCTCCTTCGATGTGGTGACCAGCTTCCGCGGCCTGTGGGCGACCACGCACCAGGCCCTGGGCGAGGCGCGTCGGGTGCTTCGACCTGGCGGCCGGATCTCGGTGACCACCTGGGGTCACGTCAAGGTGTCGCCGGGGCTGTGGGCCCTGTCACCGTTCACGCTCGCGGCCGAGGACCGGGTGAGGGCCCAGGCGGACATGAAGTCGCTCGGCCGACCCGGGGTGGGGGAGGAGATCCTGGCCGAAGCCGGGTTCGTCGACGTCCGCCGGCACAGCGTGTCGTTCGCCTGGGAGTTCCCCGATCCGGAGACCTTCGCGCGGATGCTGGCCTCCACCGGTCCGGCGTACGAAGCGATCCAGGCGGTGGGCGCGAAGGAGTTCCATCGATACTGCGTCGAGGTGGCCACCGAACGCTTCCGCGAGGGGTTGCCGCTGCGTGCCGAGATCGACTGCGTCGGCTTCGTCGCGACGGCGCCGGTCGCCGCCGACTCGCTCCTGGGTGAGGCGGTCGAGACCGACGAGGGCCGCGCTCTCGAGGAGGACGACCTGGCGGAGCTCGGATTCGTCACGAACGCGACCAAGCTGTGGGCGAACGACCCCGCCGCCTGCGAGGAGCTCTTCACGCTCATCGGCGCGACCGCGAAGGCCGCTGGCCTCACCATCGCCGAGCGTGGTGTGGCCACCGTCGTCGCCGCCGCTCTCGCCGGAGACCCCTACTGCCCGCTCGCCTGGGGCGACAAGCTCGCGAGCGAGACCACGCCCGAGGTGGCTGCGTCGGTACTGCGCGGCTCGGATCAGCTGCTCGACGAGCGGGGCCGTGCCCTCGCCGCCTGGGCCCGCAGGATCGCCCGTGCGCCGCGGTCGGCGACCACCGCCGACGTCGACGAGCTGCTCAGGGTCGGCTTCGACCGCCCCCAGATCCTCCGCCTGACCCTGTTCATCGCGTTGCGCATCGCGTTCTCGACGGTGAACGGCGCGCTGGGTGCGCGACCCGAGCAGGAGTACGTCGACATCGTCGACCCTGCCGTGCGAGATGCCTGGGAGGCCGCGTTCCGCTCGTGACGCGGTGGGCGGCTGCTTCGACGACGAGGGTGCTCACGACCAGGCGCACCGCTGGCCGTGGCTACGGAGAAGTAGCAGGCATCGGCCGGACCGAACACGTCGAGGCCCTGGACTCCGTCGAGCACCACAACGCCACGGAGCAGAACCGCCTCACTTCACCGTCACCCGCCGGCGGGGTGGCGTCAACCGCCGTTGATTGACCATCCCGACCGAGTCGGGGAGTCCAGTCCAGCAAACGATTGCGGTATGGTCCGCGCGGAACCGCATCCGCACCGACGCACCGAGGGGGTCCCGTGAGCCGCCGCCTGGATCACCCGCACCACGCATCGAGCACCGTGGCGGCGTTGCTGGCGGAGGGTTGGCCGCGATTCTCGGCCGCGGAGAGATCCTGCCGTCGCGATGCCTTGCTGCAGGCGGCGAGCGAGCAGGGCAGCGACCTGGTGATCGCCTACGGCGCCGAACGGTCGGGCACTGCGGTTCCCTGGCTCTGTGGCTGGCCGGTGACCCGCGAGGCGGTGCTGATCATCGACGGACGCTCGAACGAGGACGTCCTGCTGGTGCAGTTCCACAACCACGTGGCCCTGGCGGAGGAGCTGGCCGAGGACTGCGAGGTGCGGTGGGCCGGTCCCTCGACGGCCGACACCGTGATCGAGGAGCTCGTGCGACGCGACTCCGTACGCCGGCGGGTCGGTGTCGTCGGCACGATCCCCGTCGGGCTGCATGTGGGCCTGGTCGGGGCCACGGCCGAGGTCGTACCGCTGGGCGCGGCCTACACGAGCCTGCGCCTGGTGAAGTCACAGGAGGAGCTCGATCGTCTCGCCGTCGGCGCGTACCTCTCGGATCTCGGGGTGTCGGGGCTGCGTGACGGGCTGCGGGCGGGTCTGGTCGACCACCAGCTCTCGGACCTCGTCGAGCGTGCGTACGTGCCGCTCGGCGGCACGACACACATCCACTACTTCGCGATCACGTCGATGGCGAGACCTCAGCAGGCGGCGCCCGCGCAGCTCACGACGGGCCGGGTGGTGCAGGAGGGGGACGTCGTGGTGACCGAGATCAGCGCGGCCTTCCAGGGCTACTCCGGTCAGGTGCTGCGCACGATGACCACGTCGGACGAGCTGACCCCCCTCTACCGAGACCTGCACGCGGTGGCGGACGCAGCGTTCGACGCGGTCTGCGGGGTCCTCCGGCCGGGAGCCACCGCGGCCGACATGGTCGAGGCTGCCGGGCTCATCGAGGACGCCGGCTACACGGTCGTGGACGATCTCGTCCACCGCTTCGGTGGGGGGTACCTCCCGCCGGTGGTCGGCGCTCGCAGCCGACCCGCCGGTCCGCTGCCGGCGCTGGTCCTGCAAGCGGGTATGACGCTCGTGGTCCAACCCAACGTCACGACGCTCGATCACAAGGCCGGCGTGCAGACCGGCGAGCTGATGGTCGTGACCGAGACGGGGGCGGTCTCCCTGCACGAGGTGGCGCGAGGACCCTGGGTCGGGATCGGTGAGCGAGCGTGACCGGGTCCTGCTGACGAGTCGGTCGGTGGACCGTACGGGGTCGGGAGGCGCCTCACACGACGTCGCGTCGCTGGACGGCCACCAGGCCGGCAGCAGCGGGCACCAGCGCCCACGCGCCGACGGCCAGCAGGGTGGCCCGCAGGCTCGCCTCGGGGCTGACCCCGGAGACCCGCGAGATCGGCCTGCTCCGTGCGATCGGGCTCCGGCGTCGACAGCTGAGCGCCATGATCACCATCGAGGCGATCACGACCGCTGTGTTCGGTGCCACGCTCGACACCGCGCTCGGTCTCGGACCAGGGGTGGCGCTCCAGCGCGGCCTGGTCTCCCAGGGCCTGACATCCCTCGCCATCCCCTGGACTCTCATCCTCGCGATGCTGCTGACCTCGGGGGTCGTCGGCGTGCTCGCGGCTGCCCTGCCGGCGTTGCGGGCGGTGCGCCTGAACATCCTGCAGTCCATCGTCAGCTCGTAGTGCGCTCGACGGGCGAGTCCGATCACATCGATGAGGACGCCGAGAGCCGGGACGTGACCTGATCGGGGTCGTCCGCCGCGAGCGCTGGGACCTCTGACCCTGCTCGCCGGATGCAGGACGTGGTGCGCTGGGACGACAGACAACTCCCGAGGAGTCCCACCCATGACCACCCCCCTCGTCGTCCTCGTCGTCCTGCTCCTGATCGCGGTGGTCGGACTCGCGATGGCCGTCAAGGTCGTCAAGCAGTACGAGCAGGGAGTCGTGTTCCGGCTGGGGCGGGTGCGCGGAGCCCTGGACCCCGGACTGCGGGCGATCATCCCGATCGTCGACGTGATGCACCGGGTCTCGCGGCGGATCGTGACCATGCCGATCCAGTCGCAGGGGATCATCACGCGCGACAACGTCAGCGTCGACGTGTCGGCAGTGGCGTACTTCCGCGTCGTCGACACGGTGAAGTCGGTGGTGGCGATCGAGAACGTCCGCGCCGCGATCGACCAGATCGCCCAGACGACGCTGCGCAAGGTCGTGGGTCAGCACACGCTGGACGAGACGCTGTCGGAGACGGATCGGATCAATCTCGACATCCGCGAGATCCTGGACGTCACCACCATCGAGTGGGGGGTCGAGGTCACCCTCGTGGAGCTGAAGGACATCCAGCTGCCCGAGACGATGAAGCGCGCGATGGCGCGGCAGGCTGAGGCGGAGCGCGAGAAGCGCGCCAAGATCATCAATGCCGAAGGCGAGTCGCTCGCGGCGGCGGCCCTCGGGGATGCCTCGGACATCATGATGGCGCATCCGCTCGCCCTGCAGCTGCGCAACCTGCAGAGCCTCGTGGACATCGGCGTCGACAAGAACACGACCGTGGTGTTCCCGGCTCCCCTGATGAGCACGATCGCCGAGCTCGGCGCCTTCATCGCGCGCGAGCAGACAGCTGCCGGACCGGCCGCTGTCCTGGAGTCCAACGGCGGCGCGCCCAGGCCGGTATCGGTATGAGCCGCGGCTCCCTCAGTTCCGCCCCGGGCGACCCGGACAGTTCGAAAGATGACCCGGCACACGACCTGAAGTCGCTGCCGATGGTCGACGTGCGGGAACAGCTCGGAAGCTCCCCGGACGGCCTTGGTCACGACGAGGCGGCGAAACGCCTCGCCGAGTACGGGCCGAATGAGATCGCAGAGCACACCACGAACCCGCTGCTGGACTTCCTCTCCTACTTCTGGGGACCGATCCCATGGATGATCGAGGTCGCGGTCATCCTGTCCGGTGCCGTCGGTCACTGGCCCGACTTCTTCATCATCCTGGTGCTGCTGCTGGCCAACGCCCTCGTCGGCTACACCGAAGAGCGCCAGGCAGGCAACGCCATTGATGCCTTGAAGGCCAAGCTCGCCATCTCGGCCCGCGTCCGACGCGGAGGGGAATGGACGGTGACCGCGGCCCGAGAGCTGGTGCCCGGGGACGTGATCCGGTTACGGCTCGGTGACATCGTGCCGGCCGACGCCCGGCTGCTGGACGGAGACGACGTCGAAGTCGACCAGTCCACCCTCACCGGTGAGTCGCTGCCCGCCACCTGCGGGCCGGGCGACGCCGTCTACTCGGGGTCGATCGTCCGGCGCGGTGAGATCGGCGCTCTGGTCTATGCCACCGGATCCCACACCTACTTCGGCGAGACCGCCGAACTGGTCCAGGACGCGCACACGGTCAGCCACTTCCAGAAGGCCGTCCTGAAGATCGGCAACTACCTCATCATCCTGGCGGTCGCGCTGGTGGCGGTGATCGTGGTGGTGGCGACCCTGCGCGGAGATCCGATCCTGACGACGCTGCAGTTCGCGCTGGTGCTCACGGTCGCGGCGATTCCGGTGGCGATGCCGACGGTGCTGTCGGTGACGATGGCGGTCGGTGCACGTCTGCTCGCCAAGAAGAAGGCCATCGTCAGTCGGCTCGTCGCCATCGAGGAGCTGGCCGGCGTCGACGTCCTGTGCGCGGACAAGACCGGCACCCTGACCCAGAACTCGCTCACCCTGGGCGAACCGTTCAGCATCGACGAGGTCGTCGCCGCCGATGTGATCCTCGCTGGTGCGCTGGCCTCTCGGGACGACAACGACGACCCCATCGACCGCGCCGTCCTCGGTGGCCTTCGCGACAAGGACTCCTTGCAGCGCTACGCGATCACCCACTTCGAGCCGTTCAACCCGGTCGACAAGCGCACCGAAGCCACCGTCACCGACCCGGGCGGGACGACGTTCAAGGTCACCAAGGGTGCCCCGCAGGTCATCCTCGCCCTCGTCCGCGACGCCACCGGCATCACCGCCGCTGTCGACAGCGCAGTGAACAGCTTCGCAGTTCGCGGTTTCCGTTCCCTGGGCGTCGCCCGCGCCGAGGCGAACGGGGAGTGGCGGTTCCTGGGAGTTCTCCCGCTCTTCGACCCACCACGCGAGGATGCCGCCTCGACCATCGCCACCGCTCAGGAGATGGGCGTGTCCGTGAAGATGGTGACCGGCGACGCCCTCGCCATCGCCAAGGAGACCGCCGAGAAGGTCGGTCTGGGCACGAACATCCTCGACGCGGCCGGCCTGGGAGAGGCGAGGAAGCAGGAGACCACCGCGGTCGCCGAGTCCATCGAGACTGCCGAGGGCTTCGCCCAGGTGTTCCCGGAGCACAAGTACCACATCGTCGACGTCCTGCAGCAGCGCGGCCACATCGTCGGGATGACCGGCGACGGCGTGAACGACGCCCCCGCTCTGAAGAAGGCCGACTGCGGCATCGCCGTCGACGGAGCCACCGACGCTGCCCGCGCGGCGGCTGCGATCGTGCTGCTCACCCCCGGGCTGTCGGTCATCATCGACGCGATCAAGGAGAGCCGCAGGATCTTCCAGCGGATGAACTCCTACGCCATCTATCGCATCGCGGAGACGTTGCGGGTGCTGCTGTTCATGACCGTCGCGATCCTGGTCTTCGACTTCTACCCCCTCACCGCGATCATGATCGTGATGCTGGCGCTCCTCAACGACGGCGCCATCTTGTCCATCGCCTACGACAACGTGCGCTTCAGGATGGAGCCGGAGGCCTGGAACATGCGCCTCGTGCTCGGCGTCTCCACCGTGCTCGGCGTCGCCGGCGTGGTGTCCGCGTTCGCTCTGTTCTACCTGGGGGAACGCGTGTTCCACCTGGGCCGTGACGAGGTGCAGACTCTGATGTACCTGAAGCTGTCCATCGCGGGGCACCTCACCATCTTCCTCACCCGGACCCGTGGGCCCTTCTGGTCGACCCGTCCCGCCAGCATCCTGCTGCTGGCTGTCCTGGGCACGCAGGCGATCGCGACGCTGATCGCCGTGTACGGACTGTTCATGCAGCCACTCGGCTGGGGCTGGGCCGCGTTCGTGTGGGGCTACGCCCTGATCTGGGCCCTGGCCAACGACCGCCTCAAGCTCCTGGCCTACCGCGTCCTCGACGGGCCGGCCGACCTCGGCACGGACGACGGTCGGATCGCGGGTCCGCGGTCGGTGGCAGCACCGACCGCGTGACCCGCTCGATCCGGGTCACGACGAGGGCAGCAGGACCCCGTCGATGACGTGGATGACGCCGTTGGAGGCCTCGATGTCCGTCGAGGTGACGTTGACCGTGTTGCCGCCCGCGTCGGTGAGGGACACGGTGTCACCGTCGACGTTCACGGTGAGCTCGGCCCCGTTGACGGTGGCCACCTGCTGACCGTCGAGCGTCACGACGTCGGCGGCCATCACCTTCCCGGGCACCACGTGGTAGGTGAGGATCCCTGCCAGGTCTCCCGTCGGGTCCTCCAGGAGTGTGTCCAGGGTGCCCTCGGGGAGCTGGGCGAAGGCCTCGTCGGTGGGCGCGAAGACCGTGTAGGGGCCCTCGCCCTTGAGGGTCTCGACGAGCTCTGCCTCGGTCAGGGCGGTGGCAAGGGTCGTGAAGTCGCCGGCGGCCACTGCGGTGTCCACGATGTCCATCGCCGCGGGTGCGGCTTCGGGCGTGGATTCGGTCGTCGGCTCCGCGGCCGCGGAGGTCGGGGCGGTGTCGGCTGTTTCGTCGCTGCCGCCGCAGGCGGCGGCGGTGAACGCGAGGACGAGGACGGCTGCCGCTGAGAGGGTACGTCGCATCGTGGGGTCCTTTCGGAGGGTGCGAGGTCTTGCCTGACAGTCCTTTCTCCGTCCCGACCCCTCCGACGGATGCAGGGCGACGAGAGGTTCTCGCCCTGGTGTGGCCTGCCCGTGAACTGGTCAGGGCAGGCGAGACGCCGCTGACCGCGTCCGGCGTTCGGCGTCGCTGGGGAGCGGGATCGTGACTTCCCACGCGTGTCCACCCGGATCGAGAGCCCATTGCCGCGCTGCGATCACCCGGAGCAGCTGCAACGCGCCGGCAATGAGCAGGACGGCCAGGGGGAGCTCCACGAGGAGAGCCGTCCCCGCGGACCAGGCCCGCTCGGCTCCGTCGGAGGTCATCACGTCGAACCATGCGTCACAGACCAGCACCACCCCTGTCGCGAAGGCGGTGAGCATCACCAGCTGCCGGCGCAGGTAGCCCAGCAGGGCGGTGGCGGAGAGCAGCACGAACAGCAGGATGTCGAAGCCGATCCAGGCCAGGTCCCAGTTGTGGGCGACGTACCGGTGCGGCAGTGACACCGCGAGGTAGGCGATCCAGGGCACCAGGAGCAGCGCACTGAGCACCATCAGGCCCAGCCGCACCTCCCGGGTCCGGCGCATCCACGACGGGGACGCGGCCAGCTCGGCCACCGGGGCTGCGAGCCGGTTGATCAGCTCGCGGCGCTGGTCGGGGGTCATCCCGGCGATCTGGGCATCGGTCAGCATGCCGCAAGTCTGCCCTGCACCCGGACGGGGCGGGGTGCCCCGACTAGTCTCGTGCCGTGAGCTCCCTCCGCCTCGAGACCGAGATCGCGGCTCGGGTGGGCGAGTGCTTCGACCTCTCCGTCTCGGTCGACGCGCACACCTCGTCGATGAGCGCTTCGCGCGAGCGGGTGGTCGGCGGGGTGAGCAGTGGCTCGATGCGGCTCGGTGACAGCGTGACCTGGCAGGCTCGCCACTTCGGTCTCCCCTTCCGGATGACCTCGGCGATCACCGTCCACGAGCGGCCGCACCGCTTCGTCGACGAGCAGACGCGCGGCCCGTTCCGGGCGTGGTGGCACGAGCACAGCTTCACCGAGACCGAGACGGGCGGGACCCGGATGGTCGACGTGGTCGAGTTCCGAGCGCCGGTGGGACTGCTCGGCGCACTCGTCGACCGACTGGTGCTCCGGCGCTACCTGCGGAGCCTCCTCGACCAGCGCAACCAGTGGCTCAAGGATGCCCTCGAGGTGGGGCGTGCCTGACGTGCACCCCACTCCCGACGACGGGGTACGACGCAGCGCCGAGCAGCCGTGGGACGAGTCGACACGCCCGAGTGCCGGCCCGAGCGAGCTCGCCGCCTCGGCCCAGGGCCGGGCCGTGGCCGGGCACCTGGTGGGCGTGCACGACCATCTGCGTGGCGAGCTGGCGCAGGTGCACGAGCTGGTCGAGCAGGTGAAGGCGGGCGCCCTGGACGTGGACGCCGCGCGGTCGGGGATCAACGACATGACGATGCGTCAGAACTCCTGGACGATGGGCGCCTAACTGCGCGGCCTACTGCCGGGTGGTGACCCAGCACCACACCCTGGAGACCACGGCGGTGTTTCCGCATCTGCGGGCCGCCGAGCCTCCACTGGCGCCGGTGATCGACCGGCTGGACGCGGAGCACCGGGTCATCCACGGGGTGCTCGAGACCGTCGACACGGCACTGGTGGCCCACCTGGGCCAGGCCGCCGAGATCCACGACTTCACCGCGGTCGACGCCGCGCTCGACCTGCTCACCGACGCGCTGCTGTCGCACCTGTCCTACGAGGAGCGCGAGCTGCTGGGCCCGTTGTCGCGACACGGGATGTTCCCCGGTCAGGTCTGACGACGCGCGCCAACCCCAGTGTCCGGCACGGGGATCTGGGCACTGGGGAGCCCATTCGCACCGGTTGGACCCCAGTGTTCGGCCTCAGCCCTCGGCATCGAGGTGGCGCGTGCCTACAGTCGACTACCGGACCGAGGAGGCAGCATGACGAACCTGCAGATCGTGAACATCCTGCTGGGCATGAGCATCATGTGCCTCACCCTGGCCGCCCGCCAGGGAATGATCATGTCGTTCATCCTGGCCTTCGCGTGCACCGTGCTGGCTGGCGCGAACCGCCACATGGAGCTGTCCAAGCTCGCGCGCACCTGAGCTTTCGCCGCGGCGTAACGTCGGTCGGGACAGCCGTCCCACCGACGACAAGGACCACGCATGACCGAGCGACCCGTCGTCGCCCTGCTGGGCACCGGCACCATGGGTGCGGGGATGGCCCGCAACATCGCAGCCGCCGGGTTGCCGCTGCGCGTCTGGAACCGCAGTGCGGACAAGGCCGCCGCGCTGGCCGACGTCGCCACAGTGGCCACCTCCGTGGCCGAGGCGGTGGAGGGTGCCGACGTGGTGCTCACCATGCTCTACGACCTGGACAGCACCGCTGAGCAGATGGCGCAGGCGCGGGGGAGTCTCGGGCCGGACGCGGTGTGGCTCCAGCAGGCGACCGTCGGTGTGACCGGCACCGCGCGGCTCGCAGCCCTGGCGGCTGACCTCGGCGTCACCTTCGTCGACGCCCCCGTGCTCGGCACCAAGAAGCCGGCGGCCGACGGCGCCCTGGTCGTGCTGGCCTCGGGCCCCGACACGGCCCGGGCCACGGTGGGTCCCGTGCTCGACGCGATCGGCTCCCGCACCCTGTGGGTGGGGGAGGCGGGCGCCGGGACCCGGCTCAAGCTGGTCGCCAACGGGTGGGTGCTCACTGTCCTCGAGGGGATCGCCGACAGCCTCACGCTGGCACGTGAGCTCGGCCTCGACCCCCACCTGTTCCTCGAGGCGATCCAGGGCGGTGCGATGGACGCGCCGTACGTCGGACTCAAGGGCAGGGCGATGCTGGACGGCGAGTTCGCGCCCGCCTTCGCGCTCCGCGGTGCGCTCAAGGACGCCGACCTCATCCTGGAGGCGGCCCAGGACGCCGGTGTCGACCTGGCGGCCCTCCCGGGCATCCGGACGCACCTGGCCCGGGCCGTCGACGCAGGGCACGGTGACCTCGACATGGCCGCCACCTACCTCGAGCACTGACCGTGCCCCGGAACCGCGACCGACCGAGCCGGGTGACCGGGGTGCCGGCCGGGCTGTCGGAGCGCCAACGGGTGCGACGGCGCCGCTACTTCGTGTTGATGGGTGTGTGCCTGGCGCTGATCCTGCTCGCCTGGAACGTAGTCCGGTTCTGGTCGACCACGGCCGCCGTGGTGATGTCGGCGGTGGCGGCGGTGTTGCCCCCGGTCGCGGCGATCGTCGCTAACCGTGACGACGGCGGCTGACCCCCGGGATCAGTTCTGGCTGAGCAGCTCGCGGGCCGAGCTGCGGTTGTCGGCCGCGGAGCCCGAGGTCAGGAACCCCTGGGCGCGCGCTGCGGTCGTGTCGGGCGGGATGACCATCAGGGTCACCATCCGGGTGCTGGTGTTGAGCAGTACCTGGTGGGTGTCGTCCTCGGGGAAGTTGCCCACCTTGAAGCGGCCGTGGTCGTAGTGCACCACCCGGGTGCCGGGCTCCCAGTCGGGCGGCGAGTAGGTCGCGTGCACGACATGGCCCAGGGAGCCGTCCAGCGCCTCGACCAGGCTCGCGAGCTCGGTGCCGAGGTCACGCGTGCGGGGCCACCAGGCTCCGGTGAGCGGGCCGCGGCTGGTGCTGGGCGACATCTCGTAGCGGGCGCCCGCGGAGGCGGTCGTGCCGGGGTCGTCGGTGGTTGGGGCCGGGCTGTGCTGCGACGTCGCCATGACGTCCACCTCTCCACCCGGTGCGGACCGCGCCCGAAGGACGCGAACGCACCTGATGGTTCGAGTCTATCCCGCGGCTGGAGTCCGGATCTCCAGCTCGGCAGCACCGGCGAGGAGCTCCACGGAGCGCAGACGCTGGGCGGGCGTCGGCGACTGGTGGGCGGTGATCAGCTCGTCGGCATCGGCGAGCTTGGCGAAGTCGTGCAGGTAGTCCACGGCCTGCCCCGGCGTCCCCACGGCGGCGTACGTCATCATCTGCGCGACCTGCTGGCCCTGCGGCGTGGTGAGCACCTGCTCGACCTGCTCGTCGGTCCACTGCTGACCGCGGCCGAGGAAGAACCGGACCCGGTCCACCAGGGTGCGGTGCTGCTGCTGGGCCGCGTCGTCGGCGTCGTCGGCGGCGATCACGTTCACCGCGGCGAGCACGTACGGCGCCGCCAGCTGCTCCGAGGGCCGGAACTCCGCCCGGTACGTCGCCACCGCCGCCTCGAGCGCGGCCGGGGCGAAGTGCGAGGCGAAGGCGTAGGGCAACCCGAAGGCGGCCGCGAGCTGGGCACCGTACAGCGAGGAGCCGAGGATGTAGAGCGGCACGTGGGTGCCCCGCCCGGGCACCGCCACCACGCCGGGGATCCGGGACTCGTCGCCCAGGAAGGCCTGCAGCTCCAGCACGTCGTCGGGGAAGGTGTCGGCGGCGGTGTGGTCGCGCCGCAGGGCCCTCATGGTCGCCTGGTCGGACCCGGGGGCGCGGCCGAGGCCCAGGTCGATCCGGTCGGGGTGCAGGCTGGCCAGGGTGCCGTACTGCTCGGCGATGGTGAGCGGGGCGTGGTTGGGCAGCATCACGCCGCCCGCGCCGAGCCGGATGGTGGAGGTGTGCGCGGCCACGTGCGCGATGAGCACGCTGGTCGCCGAGGAGGCGATCCGGGACATGTTGTGGTGCTCGGCGTACCAGACCCGGGTGTAGCCGTGGCTTTCCGCGGCCCGGGCCAGGTCGACGCTGGCGGCGAGGCTGTCGCCGACCGGCTGTCCGGGGGCGATGGGCGCGAGGTCGAGGACCGAGAGGGAGAGGCTCATGCACAGTGCAACCGGCCGGGGCGCCGATCCCTTCCCGCAGGTCGGCTACCCGGCCCGCACCGGGCGTGAGAGCCGGTCGAGGAACGCGATCAGCAGGGCCTCCCGCAGGGGAGGTGCGGCGACGTCGAGCAGGGCGTTGACGCCGGCCATCCGGCCGGGGAGCTGCAGCGACCCGTCGTCGCCGGCGCCCACCAGCCCCGAGGCGGCCAGCAGGCCGTCGAAGTCGTCGGCGCTGAGCGCGTCCGGGTCGAGGGCCTCGATCACCGCCCGCAGGCCGTCGTCGACGACGACCGGGCCGGTCGCGACCGAGGTGGCGACCGCCGCGCGCAGGGCGTCCAGGAAGTCGTCCACGTGCGGCAGCGTCGCCGCCGAGACCGACAGGTGCACGGTGGCCGGCGCGCCGCCGAAGGAGAGCTGCGGCTGGACGTACCAGCCGGCCGCGCCGAGCTCGTCGCAGACCGTGAAGGGGTCGCAGGTGTCGTCACAGGCGAGCGTCACCAGCGTCGAGTCGGGTGGCACCACGACCCGGACCCCGTCGATGCCGGCGACGCCCGCGACGATCCGGTCCACGGCCGTGAACACCGCGTCGGTCAGGTCGGCGTAGCCCGCGTCGCCCAGCGTGGTGACCACGGCCCACGCCGCCGCCAACGGGCCACCCGACTTGGTGGACTGCATCGTGGAGTTGAGCATGGTGTAGCCGGGCCAGGCCGCAGAGGCGAAGAACTGGGCGCGACGAAGCGCGGGCGCGCGGTGCAGCAGCAGCGAGGTGCCCTTGGGCGCGTAGCCGTACTTGTGCAGGTCGACGGAGATCGAGGTCACCCCGTCGACGGCGAAGTCCCAGGCCGGCACCGACCGGCCGAGCCGCGCGGCGTACGGCAGCACCCAGCCACCGATGCAGGCGTCGACGTGGCAGCGGACGCCACGGGCCGCGGCGGCTGCCGCGATGCCGGCCACCGGGTCGACCACGCCGTGCGCGTAGGACGGTGCACTGGCCACCACCAGCACCGTGCTGTCGTCGATCGCGGCGGCGAGGTCGGCGGCACGGGGGCGGAAGTCGTCGCCCACCCCGACCGTCACCGGGCGCACCCCGAAGTAGTGCGCCGCCTTGTGGAACGCGGCATGCGCGGTCGACGGCAGGACCATGCTGGGGGCCGGGATCTCGGGATGGGCGTCGCGAGCCGTCTGCACGGCCAGCAGTACCGACTCGGTGCCGCCGGACGTCACGGTGCCCACCGCGGCGTCGGGACCGTGCAGCAGGTCGAGGGCGACGCCGACCAGTTCGTTCTCCATCTGCAACAGGCTCGGGAACGCGGTGGGGTCCAGCCCGTTGGAGCCGGCGTACGCCGCCACCGCGCGGCGCCCGATCTCGTCGACCTCGGGCAGGCCGGAGTCGTAGACGTAGGCCAGCGTCCGGCCGCCGTGCACGGGCAGGTCGCCCGCCTGCCTCTCGTGGAGGAGGGCCAGGGCGTCGGGGCGGGCTGGGGATGTCATCGGGGGTGCACCTCCGGGAGGGGGGAGTCGTCGAGGGAGTAGCGGACCAGCCAGACCAGGCTGAGCAGCACCAGCGCCGCCGGGAGCAGCGAGAAGCCGAGCACGATGGCGGTGAGGGCCGAGTCGGGCTGGGCGGCCGAGCCGCCGGTGCTCGAACGGTAGCCACCCGCAGCCAGCACCAACGCGAAGAGGCCTGGGCCCAGGGCGAGGCCCAGGGTCTCACCGGCCGTCCAGACGCCGGTGAAGACTCCGGCCCGGTTCTCACCGGTGCGCCGGGCGTCGGCAGCGGCGGTGTCGGGCAGCATCGCCAGCGGGAAGACCTGGGCGCCGGCGTAGCCCACCCCGACCAGGGCGGTGGCGGCGAAGACGACCCACGCGGGGGAGGAGCGGGCCAGCACGGCAAGGGCAGCGCCCGACGCCAGCACCAGGGAGGAGGCGAGGTAGCCGCGCTTCTTGCCGATCCGCAGCGCCAGGGCTGCCCAGGCCGGGGTGAGCAGCAGGGCCGGCCCGACGAAGCACACGAAGAGGATCGTGGAGGCTCCGGGCCGGTCGAGCACCTCCCGGGCGAGGTAGTCGACCCCGGCGAGCATGGCGCCGGTCGCGAGGGCCTGGAGCACGAAGGTGGTGAGCAGCAGCCGGAAGTCGCGGGCCTTGGCCACCACCCGCAGCTGGTCGCGCAGCGTGCCGCTGCCGGCGGCGACCGCGGTCGCCGGGGCTCGGGCGGTGCCCAGGTAGGCACCGACCACGCCGAGCGCGATGAGCAGCGCCATCGCCACCCCCATCAGCCGGTAGCCCTCGCGCCCGCCCACCGCGTCGCGAATGGCAGGGGCGGAGGCACCCGCGACCAGGATCGTGAGCGCGAGCAGCGCCACCCGCCAGGTCATCAGCCGGGTGCGCTCGTCGTAGCTGGAGGTCATCTCGGCGGGCATCGCGACGTACGGCACCTGGAAGAACGCGTACGCCGTGGCGCAGCCGAGGAAGAGCACCAGCACCCAGGCGCCGTCCAGCCAGCGCGAGCCGAAGGCGGGGGCGGCGAAGAGCAGCGCGAAGCAGACGGCCAGCCCGAGACCTCCGCGCAGCAGGAACGGCCGGCGTGGACCGCGCGGGTCCGTGGAGTGGTCGCTGATCCGGCCGGCGATCGGGTTCAGCACCACGTCCCAGGCCTTCGGGAGCAGCACGACCAGGCCGGCGACGGCGGCGGCGATGCCGAGCTGGTCGGTGAGGAAGGGCAGCAGCATCAGTCCCGGGACGGTGCCGAAGGCGCCGGTCGCCACCGATCCCAGCGCGTAGCCGACGCGGGTACGCCCGGTCAGCGTCCCAGCCGGCTCCCCGGTCGGCTCCCCGGCGGGCGCGATGGTCGGGTCCGTGCTCATGACCGCACCCTAGACCCGCGATCGCCGGGCCCGGGGCAGGACGAATTCAGGTGTGTGCCGGTCGTCCCGTAGGCTGCGCGGCATGGTGGCGGAGACGGGGAGAAGGCGTATGCCTGCCTGGATCCTCGTCGCGTTCGCGGTCCTCACCGTCGGGCTCCTGGGCCTGACCCTGACCGGACCCGACGACACGGCCGCCGGACCGGGTTCGGGTGCGGTGCCGACGTCGGAGCCGACGGCCACGCTGGAGGCCCGCTGGGTCGACGGTGACGGCAGTGTCTCGGCCAACGGGGTCGCCCAGGGCAGCCTCGAGGTGGTCGGCGACGTGCCCGACGGCACCGACCTCGCGCTCACCCTCGACCGCGCCCGCTTCCTGGCGATCCCCGACGGGTGCGGGGTGAGCACGGCCACCGTCCGGCTGTCCTGGCTGTCCGGTGACTCCCGGACCCTGCACTGCAGCCTGCTCCCCGGGGCCACGCTGACCCCGTCGGCGCTCACCTTCCGGGCCCTCGTCGACGCCTTGCCGGGCACCTTCGTCTCCGGCGACGCCACCCTCGGTCAGCAGTCGGCCCGACTGCCCGAGCGCCCGGTGGTGGTGGGGGCCCGCGCCGAGCGCCGTCAGCTCCGGCTGCTGTCCTCGCCCGACTTCCTCAACGCGGACGTCGCCGACCTGACGCGGACCCGCGGCCAGGCCCACTACGACCCCCTGACCGAGACCAACGGCATCACCGGCTCGTGGCAGACCGCGCTCGACACCGTCTTCACCGACTGGGTCTCCCGCTCGCCCGACCTGGTCACCGTCGCCGGAGACGAGGTCGAGGGGCACTGGTTCGTCGACAAACAGGGCGTGCGCGTCTTCGGGCCGGTCCGGACCCTCGCGCAGCAGCGCGCAGCGATCCGCCGTGCCGGCAACACCTACTACAGCCAGTGGCTGGCTCGCTTCCGCCAGCACGGGCTCGACGTCTACCCGGCCATGGGCGACCACGAGTACGGCGACAACTACTGGCCCACCGACAAGCTCGACCTGGCGTCGACCTATCGCGCCGTGTGGGCGGAGCACTTCACCAAGCGGGCCGACGGCCGGCCGAGGTTCAGCAGCCGGCCCCAGGGGCAGCACGAGTTCTCGGCGTACGCCTGGCGGCCCCGGCCCGACGTGCAGATGGTGAGCCTCGACGAGTTCACCCAGAGCGGCAAGCGGATGCTGCTCAAGATCGACGACGACCAGCTCCGCTGGCTCGACCGGGTGCTGGCGAAGGCGAAGGCCGACGGCGTGCGCTGGACCATCGTGCAGGGCCACATGCCGATCCTCGGCCCGGTCCGGCAGGGCAGCTCGTCGGGACTGATGTACAGCGGCGGACGCAGCTCGGCGCTGTGGAAGACCTTCAAGAAGTACGGCGTCGACATGTACCTGTGCGGTGAGGTCCACGACGTGACCGCGATCCAGAAGGACGGCGTGCTGCAGCTCTCGCACGGCGGGGTGTTCCAGTTCGGCCGCACCAACTACCTGCTCGCTGACGTCTACGACAACCACCTCGACCTCAAGGTCTACGACTACACGTTCTCCAGCAGCAACGACGAGCAGGTCTGGCAGACCCGGCACCCGATCCCGGGGATCGTCGACTACGCCCCCGACCCGGCCATCATCGGCACTGCCCAGCTCTGGCAGGGCGGTCACCGGCTGTCCCGGGTCAGCGGCGCGCTGGCGCCGTACCGGCCCTAGCTCCGTTCGGCCCGGCCACCAGCCGCGGTCCCGCCGCCCGGCGCCGAACTCGTGTCCACCCCGCCGCGGAGGCGCGGGCCGCCGGGGTTGCTTGCACTCCCTCGAGCACGTCCCCATGCTGGACTCATGAGCGAGCCATTCACCGTCCAGCCGGGGGAGGGTCGCCTGTTGGACCTGGGCAACTTCCAGGCCGTCGTGCTTGCGGAGGCAGGACGGACCTCCGGTGAGTTCACGCTGATCCAGACGCAGGGCGAACCGCACGGGTTCGGGCCGCCGTTGCACCTCCACCGGGATTCAGCCGAGGCGTTCTACGTGCTCGAGGGCGTCTATCTGATGTACTTCGAGGATCGGCAGGAGGAATGCCCACCGGGGTCCTTCGTCTACGTGCCACGAAACACCCCCCATACGTTCAAGGTGGTGTCCGAGGCTCCTGGGACGAAGCTGAACCTGTTCACCCCGGCGGCCATGGTCGGCTTCTTCGAGGAACTCGCGGATGCGGAGGCAGTCGGGCAGCCCACTCCCGAGCTGCTGGACGCCATCGCCGTTCGCCATCACATGGACGTGCTCGGACCTGTGCCCGACTCCTATCTGTGACGGAGACGGACGAGCGGCGTTCCGGCGTCCGACCCCGAGGCTCGAGGTCGCGCTCGCTACCAGCCGCGGGCCCGCCACTCGGCGACGTGGGGCCGCTCGGCGCCCAGCGTGGAGTCGCCGCCGAGGCCGGGGTAGAACCAGGTGTCGTCAGGGAGCGAGCCGAAGAGCTTGTGCTCGACCTCGTCGATGAGCTGGTCGAAGGCATCCTTGTCGCCGAACGTGGCGCCCACGCCACCCGGGAAGAGCGAGTCGCCGGTGAACAGGTGGACGTGGCCGTCGGGGTCGTCGTAGCGCAGGCAGATCGAGCCCGGCGTGTGGCCGGCGACCTCGATCACGTGCAGGACGCAGTCGCCCACCGCCACGGTGTCGCCGGTCTGCACCCGGTGGGTGACCTCGACGCCGGTCTGCTCGGCCACCGCGTCGGCGTCGTGCGCCCCGGCGACGGAGGCGGCCCCGGTCGCTGCCACCACCTCGGCCAACGCCCGGTGGTGGTCCCAGTGCTGGTGCGTGGTGACGACGGTCGTCAGCCCGCGCTCGCCGACGAGCTCGAGGAGCCGCGCGGGCTCTGCCGCCGCGTCGACCAGCAGCTGCGCGCCGGTGTGGCGGCAGCTGAGCAGGTAGCAGTTGTTGGACATCTTCGGGTCCACGGCCAGCTTGGTGATCGTGAGGTCGGTGAGCTCCCGGGTCTGGGGCGGACCGCCCGCGGTCACCTGGCCGTCGTACGTCGTGTCCATGGGCCCAGCGTAGGCAGGTCGCCGGACAGCCCGCCCGCGGCACCCCGCCCGACGAGCCACCAGGCGAGGTCGGCGACCGAGCCGTTGATCACCGGGCCGGTGCCGGCGCCGACCGCCGCGTCTCCGACGGGTGTGCGCAGCAGCAGGTCGTGGTCGGCGCCCCGGTCCCACGCCGCCACGGCAAGCAGGTAGTCGGCGAAGGCCGCCGTCCAGTCGGCCTGGGTGTAGCCGGCACCGAGGTCGGCATGGTGGATCTCGACCTCGCGCCAACGCATGTCGACGACCTCGGACGCGGGGAACGACGGCCCGCCGGGCACCCGGTCGACCAGGGTGCCGAGCCGGTCGGGGTCGACCTCCTCCATGGCCTCCTGCCAGACCGAGCAGGAGGCGAAGAACCGCTCGCGCAACGGTTCGATCCTGCCTCCGCCCAGCTCTGCGATGTCGGCGTCGCGGATCTCGTTGGACGGGTACATCGGCAGCACGCGGTCGGTGCGCAGGCTGTCGACGGCCGCGGCCAGGGCCTCCGCGTTGAGGGCGAGGTGAGCCACCACGTGCGCCCGGGTCCAGCCGGGGAGCAGCGACGGCTCGGACCACTGGCTGTCGGTGAGGCCGTCTACTGTCTGCACGAGGGTCTGGGTGGCGTCGTGCACATGGGCGAGGTGGTCGGTCACACCGCCATTCAACCCCACCCCGTCGACATCGGCGGGTTGCCCGATGACCTAGGATTGACGAACACGTGTTCGAACACCTCCGAACTCTCGCGAAGGACGTGCAGTGGCAGACCAGTTGGTGATCCGGGGGGCCCGGGAGCACAACCTCAAGGACATCTCGCTCGACCTCCCACGCGACTCCCTGATCGTCTTCACCGGCCTCTCGGGCTCGGGCAAGTCGTCGCTCGCCTTCGACACGATCTTCGCCGAGGGACAACGTCGGTACGTCGAGTCGTTGTCGGCGTACGCGCGGCAGTTCCTCGGCCAGATGGACAAGCCCGACGTCGACTTCATCGAGGGCCTCTCGCCCGCGGTGTCCATCGACCAGAAGTCCACGTCGAAGAACCCCCGCTCCACCGTGGGCACGATCACCGAGGTCTACGACTACCTGCGCCTGCTCTACGCCCGTGCGGGTCGCCCGCACTGCCCGACCTGCGGCGCGCCGATCGAGCGGCAGACGCCGCAGCAGATCGTCGACCGGATCCTCGCGCTCGAGGAAGGCCGTCGGTTCCAGGTGCTGGCGCCGGTGATCCGCGGCCGCAAGGGGGAGTACGTCGAGCTGTTCCGCTCGCTGCAGTCCCAGGGCTTCTCCCGGGCCAGGATCAACGGAGAGACGCACACCCTCGACGACCCGCCGACGCTCAACAAGCAGCAGAAGCACACCATCGAGGTCGTCATCGACCGTCTCGCGGTGAAGGCGTCGTCGAAGCGACGGCTCACCGACTCGGTCGAGACCGCGCTGGGCCTGGCCGGCGGCCTGGTGATCTTCGACTTCGTCGACCTCGACGGCAAGGACCCGGGCCGGGAGCTGCGCTTCTCGGAGAAGATGGCCTGCCCCAACGAGCACCCGATCGACACCGACGAGCTCGAGCCCCGCTCGTTCTCCTTCAACTCGCCGTTCGGCGCCTGCCCGACCTGTCACGGCCTGGGCACCCGGATGGAGGTCGATCCCGAGCTGGTGATCACCGACCCCGGCGCCACCCTGGGCGAGGGCGTCGTGCAGCCCTGGAACGCCGCCCACGTGCGCGACTTCTTCCTGCGCCTCCTCGGGGCGCTCGGCGACGAGCTGGGCTTCGACCTCAACACGCCCTGGGAGGACCTGTCGCCCAAGGCCCGCAAGTCGATCCTCGAGGGCCACTCCACGAAGGTGCACGTGCGGCACACCAACCGCTACGGCCGCGAGCGCAGCTACTACACCGCCTTCGAGGGTGTGCGGCCCTACATCGAACGCCGCCACCGGGAGGCGGAGTCCGACACCAGCCGCGACCGCTTCGAGGGCTACATGCGTGAGGTGCCCGGCCCGGCGTGCGGCGGGAGCCGGCTCAAGCCGGTCTCGATGTCGGTGACGATCGGCGGCAAGAGCATCGCCGAGGTGTGCGCGATGGCGATCAACGAGACCGCCGACTTCCTGCGCGACCTGGACCTCTCCGCCCGTGAGCGGCAGATCGGTGAGCGGGTGCTCAAGGAGATCCTGGAGCGCCTCAACTTCCTGCTCGACGTCGGCCTCGACTACCTCTCCCTCGACCGGCCCTCGGGCTCCCTCTCCGGTGGGGAGGCGCAGCGGATCCGGCTCGCCACCCAGATCGGCGCCGGCCTGGTGGGCGTGCTCTACGTGCTCGACGAACCATCGATCGGCCTGCACCAGCGCGACAACCAGCGGCTGATCGAGACCCTGGTGCGGCTCAAGGACCTCGGAAACACCCTGATCGTGGTCGAGCACGACGAGGAGACCATCCGCACCGCCGACTGGGTCGTCGACATCGGTCCGGGCGCGGGGGAGCACGGGGGGCAGGTCGTGGTCTCCGGCACCGTCGAGGACCTGCTGGCCAGCCCCGACTCCTCCACGGGCGCCTACCTGTCGGGTCGCAAGGAGATCCCGGTTCCGGAGGTACGCCGCCCGCGCACCCCCGGTCGCGAGCTCACCGTGCACGGGGCCAAGGAGAACAACCTCCGCGACATCGACGTGTCGTTCCCGCTGGGCATGTTCGTGGCGGTGACAGGGGTCTCCGGCTCCGGCAAGTCCACGCTGGTCAACGACATCCTCTACACCTCGCTGGCCAAGCAGATCTACAACGCCCGCACCGTGCCCGGACGACACCGCCGGATCTCCGGCACCGAGCACGTCGACAAGGTGATCCATGTCGACCAGTCGCCGATCGGCCGGACGCCGCGGTCCAACCCGGCGACGTACACCGGGGTCTTCGACCACGTGCGCAAGCTGTTCGCCTCCACGCCGGAGGCGAAGATGCGCGGCTACCTCCAGGGCCGGTTCTCGTTCAACGTCAAGGGTGGCCGCTGCGAGGCGTGCTCGGGCGACGGCACCATCAAGATCGAGATGAACTTCCTGCCCGACGTCTACGTGCCGTGCGAGGTCTGCCACGGTGCCCGCTACAACCGCGAGACGCTCGAGGTGCACTACAAGGGCAAGACGATCGCCGAGGTCCTCGACATGCCGATCGAGGAGGCGGCCGACTTCTTCGCGGCGGTGCCGGCCATCTCACGGCACATGAAGACACTGTGCGAGGTCGGCCTGGGCTATGTCCGTCTCGGCCAGCCCGCCACCACGCTCTCCGGGGGCGAGGCGCAGCGCGTCAAGCTCTCCTCGGAGCTGCAGAAGCGGTCCACCGGTCGCACCGTGTACGTGCTCGACGAGCCCACCACCGGCCTGCACTTTGAGGACATCCGCAAGCTGCTGCTGGTGCTCGGGCGCCTGGTCGACCAGGGCAACACGGTGCTGGTGATCGAGCACAACCTCGACGTGATCAAGACCTCCGACTGGATCATCGACATGGGGCCCGAGGGCGGCAAGCGGGGTGGCATCGTGGTCGCCGAGGGCACGCCGGAGGAGGTTGCGGTGATGGGGGACTCCCACACCGGCACCTACCTCAAGCCGTTGCTCGACGGCCGGGCCGCACGGGTGCACTCGCCCGCGCGCGCGTCCACGAGCAAGCCGGCGAAAACGGCCGCGAAGAAGCGGGTGACTGCGAAGAAGGCGCCCGCGCGGGCACCCCGCAGAGCCGCGGCCTCCTGAGGCGGTACTACGACTATCGGGCACCCCTGCGCACACTCGTCCGCGGGGGTTGCCCGGGTACCGTGGGGACCACTGATTCCCGGCCGCACCCGGCCGCTCCCGAGGAGGCTCGAGCCGTGACGACAGGCATCACCCGACGCAACGCCCTGACCGGAGCCGCCCTTGCGGGTGTGGGGATCCCGGCGCTGGCCGCCTGTGGTGGCAGCGGGGGCGCGAACACCGCAACCGACCCGGCCACCACGTCCACCGACGCCGCCGGACCGCTCGCGACCACGGGTGACGTCCCCGAGGGCAGCGGCGTGGTGCTCAAGGACGCGGAGGTCGTGATCACCCAGCCGAGCGCCGGCGACTTCAAGGGGTTCTCCGCGATCTGCACCCACCAGGGCTGCCTGCTCGCCGACGTCACCGACACCATCAACTGTGGCTGCCACGGCAGCCGGTTCTCCCTTGCCGACGGATCACCGGTGGCCGGGCCGGCCACGGCGCCCCTGCCGGCGGTCGAGCTCACGGTGACCGGCACCGACATCAGCCGGGCCTGACCCGCTCACTCCGACAGGGCGTACAGCTCCAGGTCGGCGCGGAAGTGCTCCTCCAGGAGACGACGGGCCCCCGGGGAGATGAGCGTCTCCCGCTGGGGGGACACGTTCATCTGCTTCAGCGCGATCTCCTCGCCCACGGCACGGTTGTCGACGCCTGCCCGTAGGGTTGGGGAGTGCCCTCAGCCCGTCCTTCCCGCACCACCCGGGGCGCCCTCTCCTACCGTCCCGAGCCTGGCTCCATCCCCACCCAGCCCGGGGTCTACCGGTTCCGTGACTCGCGCGGCCGGGTGATCTACGTCGGCAAGGCCAAGAACCTGCGGGCCCGGCTGTCGTCGTACTTCCAGGACATCGGTGGCCTGCACCCGCGCACCGCCACCATGGTCACCACCGCGACCAGTGTCGAGTGGACCACCGTCAACACCGAGGTCGAGGCGCTCCAGCTCGAGTACAGCTGGATCAAGGAGTTCGACCCCCGGTTCAACGTGAAGTACCGCGACGACAAGTCCTACCCCTGGCTGGCGGTGAGCGTCGGCGACGAGTTCCCGCGGGTGATGGTGGGTCGTGGCGCGAAGCGCAAGGGCACCCGCTACTTCGGGCCCTACAGCCACGCCTGGGCGATCCGCGAGACCGTCGACCTGCTGCTCCGGGTCTTCCCGATGCGCTCCTGCAGCAACGGTGTCTTCAAGCGGTCGGCCCAGATCGGCCGCCCCTGCCTGCTGGGGTACATCGACAAGTGCGCCGCCCCCTGCGTCGGCAACGTCTCCGCCGAGGAGCACCGCGCCATCGTCGACGACTTCTGCGACTTCATCGGCGGCAACACCAACGCGTTCGTCAAGCGGGTGCGCACCGAGATGTACGCCGCGTCCGAGGCCCAGGACTACGAGAAGGCCGCGCGGCTGCGCGATGATCTCGGGGCCCTCGAGAAGGCGCTGGAGAAGCAGGCCGTGGTCTTCGGCGACGGCACCGACGCCGACGTCATCGCGCTGGCCGAGGACCCGCTCGAGGTCGCGGTGCAGATCTTCTACGTGCGTGGGGGCCGGATCCGGGGTCAGCGCGGCTGGGTGGCCGACCGGGTGGCCGAGGGTGACACCGCGGTGCTGGTGGAGCACTTCCTGCTCCAGCTCTACGCCGGGGAGGAGGGTGACTCGATCCCACGCGAGATCCTGGTGCCCGCACTGCCTCCCGACACCGCCACCCTCGAGGACCTGCTCAGCGAGCTCCGGGGGAGCAAGGTGGGCATCCGGGTGCCGCAGCGCGGCGACAAGCGCTCCCTCCAGGAGACGGTGGCGCGCAACGCAGGCCAGTCCCTGGTGCTGCACAAGACCCGGCGCGCCAGCGACCTGACGGCCCGCAACCGGGCCCTGGAGGAGATCCAGGTGGCGCTCGGGCTCGACGAGGTGCCGCTGCGCATCGAGTGCTACGACATCTCCAACCTGCAGGGCACCGAGGTGGTGGCCAGCATGGTGGTGTTCGAGGACGGACTGGCCCGCAAGAGCGAGTACCGGCGCTTCGTGATCCGGGGCGTCGACGGCCAGAACGACGTCGCCTCCATGCACGAGGTGATCACCCGGCGCTTCAAGCGGCTCCTCGACGAGCGGGGGCCGGAGCCGTCGGCGGCCACCAGCGGCGAGGGCCCGATGCTGATCGACCCCGAGACCGGGCGCCCCAAGAAGTTCGTCTACGCGCCCGGCCTGGTGGTGGTCGACGGCGGCGCGCCCCAGGTCGCCGCGGCCCGCCAGGCGCTGTCGGCCCTCGGCATCCACGACATCCCGGTGTGCGGCCTGGCCAAGCGCCTCGAGGAGGTCTGGCTCCCCGACGAGGAGGACCCGGTCATCCTGCCGCGCACCAGCGAGGGTCTCTACCTGCTCCAGCGGATCCGCGACGAGGCCCACCGCTTCGCGATCACCCATCACCGCTCGCGCCGTTCCAAGACCATGGTCGAGAGCCTCCTCGACGACGTCCCTGGGCTGGGCGAGGTGCGCCGCAAGACCCTGCTCAAGCACTTCGGGTCGCTGCGCAAGCTGCGCGCGGCCAGCGTCGAGGAGCTGTCCGTGGTACCGGGCATCGGCCCCCGCACGGCCGCCGCGATCAAGGAGGCCGTGTCGTCCGCACCGGCCGCGACCCCCAGCGTCAACACCGCCACCGGTGAGATCGAGGAGAGCTGACATGGATCCCTCCGTGGAGTCACCCACGCCCCGCTCCGCCGGCGAGGTGGTGGTGGTCACCGGCATGACCGGCGCGGGCCGCTCGACGGCCGCCAAGGAGCTGGAGGACCTCGGCTTCTTCGTGGTCGACAACCTGCCACCGTCACTGCTGCCCGACGTGGTCCGGCTGGTCGACGAGAGCCGAGGGGTGGAGCAGCCGGTGGCCGTCGTGGTCGACGTACGGTCCGGGTCGTTCTTCGACGCCCTGCAGGCCAACCTCGCGCACGGTGCCACCGGGCGTCGTACCACCCTGCTCTTCCTCGAGGCCGCCGACGACGTGCTGGTGCGCCGGCAGGAGGCGGCCCGCCGCCCGCACCCGTTGCAGGGCGGCGGTCGCCTGCTCGACGGCCTCCAGCGCGAGCGGGTCGCCCTGGCCGACCTGCGCAGCGACGCCGACGTCATCATCGACACCACCGACCTCAACGTCCACCAGCTCACCGACAAGGTGGCCGAGGCCTTCGGCACCCCCGAGGCGACCCGGCTCAAGATCACGGTGGTCAGCTTCGGCTTCAAGTACGGGATCCCCGTGGACGCCGACTTCGTCGCCGACATGCGGTTCCTGCCGAACCCGTTCTGGATCCCCGAGCTCCGCCCGCAGAACGGGCGCGACGAGCAGGTGGCCGACTACGTGAAGGGCCGCCCCCGTGCGAGCGAGTTCCTCGAGCAGTACCTGCCCGTGCTCGAGACCGTGGCCGGCGGGTACCTCGAGGAGGGCAAGCGGTTCATGAACGTGGCCGTGGGCTGCACCGGCGGCAAGCACCGCTCGGTGGCGATGGCCGAGGAGGTCGCGGCGCGCCTGCGCACCCGGGGGTACGACGCCCGGGCCGTCCACCGCGACCTCGGGCGGGAGTGAGCGTGACGGCGGGGGCACCCGACGCACCGGCCACCCCCGAGGCCCTGCTTCGACTGGGAGTGACCGCGCTCGGTGGTGGCCACGGACTGCACGCGACCCTGTCGGCGCTGCGGCACGTGGTCGACGACCTGACCGCGGTGGTGACGGTCGCGGACAACGGCGGATCCTCGGGCCGGCTGCGTGGCGAGTTCGGCGTGCTGCCACCGGGGGACCTGCGGATGGCGCTCGCGGCCCTGTGCGGCGACTCCGAGTGGGGCCAGACCTGGGAGAAGGTCGTGCAGCACCGCTTCGCCGGCGACGGGGAGATGCACGGCCACGTGGTGGGGAACCTGCTCATCGTCGCGCTGTGGGAGCTGCTGGGTGACCACGTCGACGCGCTCGACTGGATGGGCCGACTGCTCGGGGCCAGGGGCCGGGTGCTCCCGATGGCGATCACCCCGCTGGACATCACCGCCCGCGTGCACGGCATCGACCCCGGGGACCCGGCGGCCCTGACCCTGGTGCGCGGTCAGGTCGAGGTGGCCACCACCGACGGACGGCTCGTGGAGGTCGCGCTGGATCCTGCGGACCCGGCCGCCTGTCCGCAGGCCCTCGAGGCGGTGCTGCGTTCCGACTGGGTCGTGCTCGGCCCGGGGAGCTGGTACACCTCGGTGATCCCGCACCTGCTGGTGCCCGACCTGCGGTCCGCGCTGGCCGAGACCGGGGGCCGGGTGCTGGTCGTGCTCAACCTGGAGGCGCAGCAGGGCGAGACCTCCGGCTACGGCCCGGAGGACCACCTGGCGGCCCTGCTCGACCACGCGCCCGGGCTGAGGATCCACACCGTGCTGGCGGACGACGCGTCGGTGGGGGACTCCGCTACCCTTCGGCGTGTCGTCGCAGCGGCCGGAGCCGAGCTGGTGCTGGCTCCGGTGGCCGTGGGTGACGGCACTCCGAGACACGACCCGGCGAAGCTGGCTCTTGCCTTCGCACGCATCATGGGGGGACAGCTCCCCCAGGAAATGGCAGGATTCCGCGCATGGCAATGACGGCACAGGTGAAAGCCGAGCTCGCGAGCACCCAGATCACCAAGACGTGTTGCCGCAAGTCCGAGGTCTCCTCGATGCTCCGCTTCGCCGGAGGGCTGCACATCGTGAGCGGCCGGATCGTGGTCGAGGCCGAGCTCGACACGGGCGCCGCCGCGCGCCGCCTGCGCACCGACATCGCGGACGTCTTCGGGCACACCTCCGACGTCGTCGTGGTGCAGGGCAACGGCATCCGCAAGGGCACCCGGTACGTCGTGCGCGTGGTCAAGGACGGCGAGGCGCTGGCCCGCCAGACCGGCCTGCTCGACCAGCGGGGGCGCCCGGTGCGCGGCCTGCCGCCGCAGGTCGTCTCCGGCGGCGGGTGTGACGCGGTCGCCGCCTGGCGCGGCGCGTTCCTCGCGCACGGCTCGCTGACCGAGCCCGGCCGGTCGTCGTCGCTGGAGGTGACCTGCCCCGGCCCCGAGGCGGCGCTTGCCCTGGTCGGCGTCGCTCGCCGCCTGGGCATCCAGGCGAAGTCCCGCGAGGTCCGTGGAGTCGACCGGGTGGTGATCCGCGACGGCGACGCGATCGGTGCCCTGCTCACCCGGCTCGGGGCCCACGAGTCGCTGATGGCCTGGGAGGAGCGCCGGATGCGCCGCGAGGTCCGGGCCACCGCCAACCGGCTGGCGAACTTCGACGACGCCAACCTGCGTCGCTCCGCCCGAGCGGCGGTGGCCGCCGGGGCCCGCGTCGAGCGCGCGCTGGAGATCCTCGCCGACGAGGTGCCCGACCACCTCAAGCAGGCCGGCGCGCTCCGCCTCGAGCACAAGCAGGCCTCCCTCGAGGAGCTCGGCCAGCTGCACGAGCCGGTGCTCACCAAGGACGCCATCGCCGGCCGGATCCGTCGACTGCTCGCGATGGCCGACAAGCGGGCCGAGGAGCTCGGCATCCCTGACACCGAGTCGTCGCTGACGCCGGAGATGCTGGCCGAGGACGCCTGAGTCCTCGGTTACCCGCTCGTAGGCTGAAAGGCCCTGTCAGGTCCGGTTCGCACCGGGATAGGGTTTCGAGCGAGTCGGATCGCGCCTTCACAGCGCTGACCGGCTGACAACTGTCGTCGACCACCGCTTCGAGGAGTACTTCCGTGACTGTTCGCGTAGGCATCAACGGCTTCGGCCGCATCGGCCGCAACTTCTTCCGCGCCGTACGTGCTTCCGGCGCCGACGTCGAGATCGTCGCTGTGAACGACCTCACCGACAACGCGTCGTTGGCCCACCTGCTGAAGTACGACACCATCCTGGGCCGTCTGGACGCCGACGTGACGTCGACCGACACCGCGATCATGGTGGGCGACCAGGAGATCCTGACGTTCGCCGAGCGTGACCCGGCCAACCTGACGTGGGGCGCGCTCAACGTCGACGTGGTCGTGGAGTCCACGGGCTTCTTCACCGACGCCACCAAGGCGCACGCCCACATCGACGCGGGCGCCAAGAAGGTCATCATCTCGGCCCCGGCCAGCAACGAGGACTTCACCACCGTGATGGGTGTGAACCACCTCGACTACGACCCGGCGACGCACCACGTGATCTCCAACGCCTCGTGCACCACCAACTGCCTCGCCCCGATGGCCAAGGCACTCAACGACGGGCTCGGCATCGTCAAGGGCCTGATGACCACGGTGCACGCCTACACG
>JBBQRV010000014.1:0-29710 GCA_038214475.1 Propionibacteriales bacterium
CTGCAGACCACCAAGGAGGGCTTCCGACTGGTGGGGCCCCTGGTGGGGGCGGCCCTCTTCGCGGCCACCGGAGGCTGGGCAGTGGCCGTGCTCGACGCGGTCAGCTTCGTGGTGGCGGCGCTGCTCATCGCCCCCATCGGCGTGGAGGAGACTCCCCTCGAGGACGAGGACGAGGACGAGGACGAGGACGAGGACAACCCGTTCCGGGTCCGCCTCGCGGCCGGCGTGAGGTTCCTGGCCGCCGACCGGGTCCTCAGGCACGTGCTCGTCGGCTTCGGTGCGACGGTGCTGGTCATCGGGTTCTTCGAGGCGTCCATCTACTCCCTGCTCGACGCCTTCGACCGGCCGGCGACGTACGCCGGCGTGCTCGTCGCGGTCCAGGGCACCGGAGCGATCGCGGGTGGCCTGCTCAGCTCCCGGCTGGTGCGCGCCGTCGGCGAGGTGGGGGCCATCGTGGTCGGTCTCGGCTGCCTTGCCGCGGCCACCGCCGGCGGCGCGCTCGCTCCGTCGATCGCCGTCGTGATGGGCTGCCTGGTGGTGATGGGGATGGGCCTGCCGTTCACCTTCGTCGCGCTCATGACGCTGATCCAGACACGCAGCCCGAGGCGGCTCGTCGGCCGGGTGAGTGCCGCGGTCGAGGTGGTGATGTCCACGCCACAGGCGGGGTCCCTTGCCGTGGGGTCGGTGCTGGTCGGCCTCATCGGCTACCGCGAGATCTTCTGGATCATCGCGGTCACGGTCGGGATCGGCGCGCTCTACATCGCTGTCGTGCTGCACGACCTGATCGGGCCCGGTGCTTCGGGTAGGACCGATCCCGACACCCGACCCGGGCAGCGGGGCGACGATCCGGCCGAGCACCCTCGGCGGTCACTCCGGAGCCACTGAGACACCCGTCACTGAGCACAGCCTTCCCTTGCTTGCGCGGCGGCGACCCGGTCTGTTGACTCGGAGCATGAGCACCGACATGACCCGGGGCGACCTGCCCGCCGACGCGCCGCACCACGAGCCGTACGACGGCAACATCGGCTCCCGCCTGAACTGGCTGCGCGCCGGGGTGCTCGGCGCCAACGACGGCATCGTCTCCACCGCGGGGCTGGTCGTCGGCGTCGCCGGAGCGACCAGCGACCGGACCGCGATCATGGTGGCCGGCGTCGCCGGCCTGTTCGCCGGCGCGATGAGCATGGCCGCCGGTGAGTACGTGTCGGTGAGCACCCAGCGCGACTCCGAGAGCGCGCTGCTGGACAAGGAGCGCCAGGAGCTCGAGGACATGCCCGAGGTCGAGCTGCGCGAGCTGGCCGAGATCTACGAGCACAAGGGCCTCAGCCCCGAGCTGGCCTCCCGCGTCGCCCACGAGCTGACCGAGCACGACGCGCTCCGGGCGCACGCCGATGCCGAGCTGGGCATCGACCCCGACGACCTGACCAACCCCTGGCACGCCGCCTGGGCCTCCATGCTGGCCTTCACTGTGGGGGCCCTCCTCCCGCTGCTCACCATCGTGCTGGTGCCCCAGGCGGCCCGGGTCTGGGTGACCGTCCTGACGGTGGCGCTGGCGCTGGCGCTGACCGGCGGGGTGAGTGCCCGGATGGGCTACAGCCCGGTCGCGAAGGCGGTCGCACGCAACGTCGCCGGTGGCCTGCTGGCCATGATCGTGACCTACGGCATCGGCCTGGTGTTCGGCGCCCAGATCGCCTGATTCCGCGCGGCACCTGTCTGTGGCTCCGAATCTTCACTAGGTTCGGTCAGGTGAAGATCGCAGTCGCCAAGGAAACCCGCGACGGGGAGACCCGTGTCGCGATGGTGCCCGAGCTGGTCGGCAAGCTGACCGCGCTGGGGTACGACGTGCTCGTCGAGCCGGGGGCCGGCGCCGGGGCGCTGATCTCCGACGCCGACTTCGAGGCGGCCGGGGCGGTGGTCGACGGTGCCGCGCTCGAGTCCGCCGAGGTGGTGGTCTCGGTGCAGGCGCTCTCGGTCGACGGCGTACGCCGCCTCGCCCGCGGGACGACCACCGTGTCGTTCCTGCCGGGCGCCCAGCTGCCCGACGTGGTCAGCAACCTGCGCGACTGCGGCATCACCGCGCACGCGATGGAGCTGGTGCCCCGGATCTCGCGGGCGCAGTCGATGGACGCCCTGTCCTCGCAGGCGCTGGTGGCCGGGTACCGGTGCGCGATCGTGGCCGCCGGCCTGCTGCGCAGGTTCTTCCCGCTCAACATGACCGCCGCGGGCACCGTGCCGCCGGCCGAGGTCGTGGTGCTCGGCGCCGGGGTGGCCGGGTTGCAGGCGATCGCCACCGCGAAGCGGCTCGGCGCGGTCGTCAAGGCGTACGACGTGCGGGCAGCCGCGGCCGAGGAGATCCGCTCGGTGGGCGCCCAGTCGATCGACCTCGAGCTGGAGACGCTGGAGGGTAGCGGCGGCTACGCCCTGGAGATGACCGAGGACCGAGCGGCCCGCCAGCGCGACCTGCTCACGCCGTACATCGCGGCGGCCGACGCGTTGATCACCACCGCCGCCGTACCCGGACGGCAGGCGCCGATGCTGGTGACCTCGGCGATGGTCGAGCAGATGAGGCCCGGCTCGATCGTGGTCGACCTCGCGGCCGAGAGCGGCGGCAACGTCGAGGGCTCGGTGGCGGGCGAGGTGGTGCGGATCGGCAACGCCCAGGTGTGGGGCGGTGCGAACGTGCCCGCCCAGATGCCCGGACCGGCGTCCCGGCTCTATGCCCAGAACGTCGTCAACCTGGTCATCCTGATGACCCGCGCGGCGTCCGACGACGAGGGGGCGGCGTTCGCCCCCGACTTCGAGGACGAGATCGTGTCCTCGTCGTGCGTGACCCGCGACGGTGCCATCGTGCACGAACCCACCCGGCTGGCGCTGGAAGGAGAGCAGGCATGAATCCCGACATCGTCTGGCTGACGGTCTTCGTCCTCAGCGTCTTCGTGGGCATCGAGGTGATCTCCAAGGTCTCCTCGACGCTGCACACCCCGCTGATGTCCGGTGCCAACGCCATCCACGGAGTCATCCTGCTGGGTGCGATCCTGGTGACCGGGTCGACCGACAACACCCTCGCCCTGCTGGTGGGCCTGGTGGCGATCGTGCTGGCCGCGGTCAACATGGTGGGTGGCTTCGTGGTGACCGACCGGATGCTGCAGATGTTCGTGCGCAAGAAGCCCGCCAAGCAGGCGCCCACCGACGGGGGAGCCGCCTGATGCCGGTCTGGGTCCAGCTGGTCTACCTCGCGTGCGCGATCTGCTTCATCCTCGCCCTCAAGGGCCTGTCCGGGCCGAAGACGGCGCGCACCGGAAACCTGATCGGTGCCGGGGCAGCCGTCGTCGCCTGCGCCGTGCCGTTCCTCTACCGCTCCAACGCCGGCGCCCACCTCGACCACGTACCGCTGATCCTGGTCGCGATCGTGATCGGCTCGGCCGGCGGCGTGGTCGGCGCGCAGCGGGTGCAGATGACCCAGATGCCGCAGATGGTGGCGCTCTTCAACGGCGTCGGCGGCGGCGCTGCGGCGTTGGTGGCGCTGCTCGAGCTGCACGAGCGGGGCGACGGCTTCGGCTGGTTCGCGCTCACCGCCACCGCCTTCACGATCGTCGTGGGCTCGGTGTCGTTCGCGGGCTCGGTGATCACCTTCGCCAAGCTGCAGGACCTGATGACCTCGCGCCCGGTGGTCTTCCCGGGTCTCCCGGTGGCCTTCGCCGGCGCGCTGCTGGCGGCGGTCGTGCTGTCGGTGCTGGAGGTGCGCGATGCCTCGATGTGGGTGGGGATCCTGCTCGGCCTGGTCGGCCTGCTGATCGGCGTGCTGCTGGTGCTTCCGGTCGGCGGCGCCGACGTACCGATCGTGATCTCGCTGCTCAACGCCTTCACCGGCCTCACCGTGGCCGCGGGCGGCTACGTGCTCGGCAACACCGTGCTGCTGGTCGCGGGCACCCTGGTCGGCGCGTCGGGTACCTTCCTGACCCTGCTGATGGCCGGGGCGATGGGCCGCTCGGTGCCCAACATCCTGTTCGGGGCGCTCAAGGGCGGCTCCACGCTCGGCGCGGGCGTCGCGTCCGACCGGCCGGTGCGCTCGGCGGGCGCCGAGGATGTCGCGATCCTGCTCGGGTACGCCGACCGGGTGATCATCGTGCCCGGCTACGGCCTGGCCGTTGCCCAGGCCCAGCACACGCTGCGGGAGCTGGTCGACGTACTGATCGCGCGGGGGACCAAGGTCGACTACGCCATCCACCCGGTCGCCGGCCGGATGCCCGGCCACATGAACGTGCTGCTGGCCGAGGCGCAGGTGCCCTACGAGCAGCTGATCGAGATGGACGAGATCAACGGCGAGTTCAAGCACACCGACGTGGTGCTCGTCGTCGGCGCCAACGACGTGGTCAACCCGGCCGCGCGGACCACCCCGAGCGCGCCGATCTACGGGATGCCGATCCTCAACGCCGACGAGGCCAAGCAGGTGGTGTTCATGAAGCGCTCGATGCGCCCCGGGTTCGCCGGCATCGACAACGAGCTGCTGTTCGACCCGAAGACCACGCTGTTCTTCGGTGACGCCAAGGACTCGTTGGGCAAGCTGCTGAATGCGGTCAAGGCGCTCTGAGGGGTCAGGAATCACCGGTTGACCGGCGATCCCTGACGTTCTCGGCCGATGCAACACCCGGGAACGTCAGGGAACGGCTGAGAACCGGTGATTCTTCCGGGGGTCCGCCACCCACCCGGGACCTTTCACCCACTCACGCGTTGAGCAGGCAAGACCCCACCCCGAGGGAGAGCCATGCCTGACGACGACCCGATGCTGCGCCCCGACGGGCACCGCTACGACGCCCCCGAGACCGACGACGCCCGGCGCAGCAAGGAGTGGGTGTACGGCGCCCTGGGCGCGCTGGTCGTGCTGTTGCTGGTCCTGGTGGCGACCGGCAAGGTGCAGGTCTTCGGCTGACCCGCCGGCTCAGCCCACCACGCCGTAGAGCCGGTCGCCGGCGTCGCCGAGGCCGGGCACGATGTAGCCCTTCTCGTTGAGCTTCTCGTCCATCGCCGCGGTGACCACGGTGACCGGGATGGTGAGCTCGGCCAGGTCGGCGGCCAGCCGGTCGCAGCCCTCGGGGGCGGCGAGCAGGCAGATCGCGGTGATGTGGTCGGCGCCCCGGTCGACCAGGAACTTGATCGCCGCCGCCAACGTGCCGCCGGTGGCGAGCATCGGGTCGAGCACGTAGCACTGCCGCCCGGACAGGTCGTCGGGCAGCCGTTCGGCGTACGTCGAGGCCACCAGCGTCTCCTCGTGGCGGATCATCCCGAGGAAGCCCACCACGGCCGTCGGCAGCAGCCGCATCATCCCCTCGAGCATGCCGAGGCCGGCGCGCAGGATCGGTACGACGAGGGGCTTGGGGGAGGCCAGCTTGACGCCCTCGGCCGGCGACACCGGGGTGGTGATCGAGACCGGTGTGACGCGCACGTCGCGGGTCGCCTCGTAGGCGAGCAGGGTCACCAGCTCGTCGGCCAGGCGCCGGAACGTGGGGGAGTCGGTGGCCTCGTCGCGCAGTGCGGTGAGCTTGTGGGCGACCAGGGGATGGTCGACGACGTGGGTCTCCATGGGTGAACCCTAGTGGGCGTTTCGGCAACACGCTTGGTGTGTGGCCCCGCTGTCTGTCACTCTGGATCGAGCCCGCGATCGGAGGTGTGACATGGCTGACCAGTTCGACGGACTCGACTTCGCCCTGGCCGCCTTCCGCGAGGACGGCGACTGGCAGGTCCAGGAGATCGCGCACACCGTCCTCACCGACGTGGAGACCCTCGCCCGGGCGCTGCGCCAGCTCCCCGGGGACGGCGGGGCGATGGGCCTGATCGCGATCGACGAGGACTTCTTCGTCATCGTCCGGGTGGCCGGCCCCCAGACCAGGGTGCTGCTCTCCGACATCACTGCCGCCGACGAGTGGGACCTCGCCCGGTCCGCCGTCGAGCACCTGCACCTGCCCTTCCCGGAGGAGGACGACGAGCAGGTCCCCGCCGGCGACCTCGACGTGCTCGGGGACCTCGGCATGCACGCCATCGACATGGGCGTGCTGATCGACGACTTCGAGCTCTACCCCGACGAGATGCTCTCCGACATCGCCCGGAGGGTCGGCTTCGGGCCGCAGTTCGACGACGCGGCCGGCCTCACCTCGGCGTGACCCCGCCTGCTGATGCCCGCTGGGCGGAGCCGATGCGCGCCGCTCTGACCGAGGCGCGGGCCGCGCTGGAGTCGGGCGACGTGCCCGTCGGTGCGGTGCTGCTCGATGCCGACGGGCAGGTGATCGGCCGCGGGCGCAACGTCCGCGAGGCCGACGCCGACCCGACCGGCCATGCCGAGGTGGTGGCGCTGCGCGAGGCCGCCCGCTCCCGCGGCGAGTGGCGGCTCGACGGCTGCACCCTCGTGGTCACCCTCGAGCCGTGCACGATGTGTGCGGGGGCGATCGTGCTGGCCCGCGTCGAGACCCTCGTCTTCGGGGCGTACGACGCCAAGGCCGGCGCTGTGGGCAGCCTCTGGGACGTGGTCCGCGACCGGCGGCTCAACCATCGGCCCGAAGTGGTCAGCGGGGTGCTCGCGGCCGAGTCGACGGCCCTGCTCGACGAGTTCTTCGTCGACCGTCGGAGGCCGGGCGCGCCGGGGACCTAGTCAGCCGAGCGTCGAGGCCCGGGCGATCAGGTCGGGCGTGAAGGTCACCTGCCGGTGGGTGTGCTGCGCATTGGTTGCCTCGTCGAGGACCAGCTCCGCGGCCGCCCGGCCGAGCTCCTGGCGGGGCTGGCGCACCGAGGTGAGCGGCACCGCGGCGGCGGCCGCGAACTCGATGTCGTCGTAGCCGACGATCGCCAGCTCCTCCGGCACCCGGATCCCACTCCCCGTGGACTGCTGGAGCAGGCCCAGGGCGGTGATGTCGTTGGCGCAGAACGCGGCCGTCGGTCGCCGGCGGGCAGGCATCCCGGCCAGCCGCTCGCCCGCGGAGCGGCCCTCTGCCACCGTCAGCGCGGTCGTGGGCAGGTGGACCAGCGCGTCCGGCGGCAGCCCGGCCTCGGCCCACGCCTGGCGGGCGCCCTCGAGCCGGTCGCGGACCTGGCCGAGCGAGTCGGGCCCTCCGACGAAGGCGACTCGGGTGTGGCCACGGTCGACGAGGTGTTCGATCGCCAGCCGGCCGCCGAGCACGTCGTCGACCGCCACCGAGCAGAAGCCCTCCTGGGTGCGGATCCGGTCCACGATCACCAGCGGTGTGCCGTGCGCCGCGATCTCGTCGAGGAAGCCGTCGTCGGGATCGACCGGCGTGATCAGGATGCCCTGGACCCGTTGTTGCTGGAGGTGGTCGAGGTGGGTGCGCTCGCGGCTCGGACGGTTGTCGCTGTTGCACAGGAACAGCGACAGACCCGCCTCCTCCGCGGCCAGCTCGATGCCGGAGGCGACGTCGGTGAAGAACGGGTTGGTGGCGTCGAGCATCACGTAGCCGAGGGTGCGGCTCTGCCCGGCACGGAGCTGGCGGGCGGACTCGTTGCGCACGAAGCCGAGCTCGGCGAGCGCCTTCTCGACCTTCTCCCGGGTCGCCGCGCTGACCCTTTCGGGACGGTTCAGCACGTTGGACACGGTGCCCAGGGACACCCCTGCGGCGGCCGCGACGTCCTTGACGGAGGCGTTGCGGACGCCACGGTGCGGAAGGTCGCCGTGCGCCATGCGTCCCCCTCGTGGCCGGCATCAGATTGAAACGCTCTAAGGATGCACCGTCACGCCCACTCTGAAAAGTCGGAGTGCAAATTCGGGCTGAAGGGTTGACGGGTGTGACTGGTGTCACCTAGCGTCAGAGCCACGGATTGAAACCTTTCAAATTGTCAGGAGCTGGACGATGCCGAACGCCTCAGCGGGTCAGGCGGCTCTCGAGCTGCGTGACGTGGCCAAGTCGTTCGGCTCCGTCGTGGCCCTGAAGTCCGCGAGCCTGCGTGCCGAGTCCGGGTCGATCCACGCCCTCGTGGGCGAGAACGGGGCGGGCAAGTCGACGATGGTCAAGATCGTCGCCGGGCTCTACCGTCGCGACGCCGGTGACTACCTGCTCGAGGGCAGGTCGGTCGACTTCAGGTCGACCGCCGACGCCAAGGCGGCAGGGGTGGCGGTCATCTACCAGGAGCCCACCCTGTTCCCCGACCTGTCGGTCACCGAGAACATCTTCATGGGCCGTCAGCCCACCCGCCGGTGGGGACGCATCGACCGCAGGGCGATGCGCGAGGAGGCGGTCGCACTCTTCGCCCGCCTCGGTGTCGCGGTCGACCCCGACCGGCCGGCCGAAGGCCTCTCCATCGCCGACCAGCAGATCATCGAGATCGCGAAGGCCATCTCGCTCCAGGCCCGGGTGCTGGTCATGGACGAGCCGACGGCGGCCCTCAGCGGCAACGAGGTCGACCGGCTGATGACCGTCGCCCGCACCCTTCGCGACAGTGGCTGCGCGGTGGTGTTCATCTCGCACCGCTTCGACGAGGTCTTCGCGCTCTGCGACACGATCACCGTGATGCGCGACGGCGCCTACATCTCGACCGACCCGATCACGGAGGTCACCGTCGACGAGGTCGTACGGCGCCTGGTCGGCCGCGAGGTCACCGAGCTCTACCCCAAGCAGCCCGCCGAGATCGGGGACGTGCTGCTCGAGGTGCGCGGGCTGACCCAGACCGGCCTCTTCCACGACGTCGACCTGACCGTGCGCAGCGGCGAGATCGTCGGGCTGGCCGGGCTGGTCGGTGCCGGGCGCAGCGAGGTGGCCCAGGCCGTCTTCGGTGTCGACCCCTACGAGGCCGGCGAGGTGCGGGTGGGTGGCACGCTGCTGCGCGGTGGCAACCCGGTCCGAGCCATGGAGCTCGGGCTCGCCCTGGTGCCCGAGGACCGTCGCAAGCACGGGCTGGTGCTCGACTCCTCCATCTCGCGCAACGTCACGATGGCCACCCAGCGCCGGCTGTCGACCGCCGGTCTCATCACCACGGACGCGGAGAACACCGCAGCCCGGGACTGGGCCGCCCGCCTCTCGGTCAAGGCCGCCGCCCTGGACACCCTCGCCGGCACCCTGTCGGGGGGGAACCAGCAGAAGGTCGTGCTGGCCAAGTGGCTGTCGACCGACCCCCGGGTGCTGATCATCGACGAGCCGACCCGCGGCATCGACGTCGGCACCAAGGCCGAGGTCCATCGGCTGCTGTCCAGCCTGGCCCAGCAGGGGCTCGGCATCCTGATGATCTCCTCCGAGCTGCCCGAGGTGCTCGGCATGGCCGACCGGGTCGTCGTGCTCAGCGAGGGCCGGGTCACCGCCGAGCTCGCCCGAGGGGCAGCCACCCCTGAGTCCGTGATGCACGCGGCCACCGCGTCCCACACCACCCACGACCCGGAGCTGGCGTCATGACCACCGTCCTCGACCCTCCGGCCCAGCGCCGTACGACGCCGGGCGACCGCCTCACCGGGCTGCTCAAGCAGCGCGAGACCGGCATCCTGCTGGCCTTCCTGCTCTTCCTCGCGGTCACCACGGCGATCAACCCGCGGTTCCTGTTCAGCAGTGACGGCTGGCGCGACCTGACCCTCACCCCGGCCATCCTGGTGCTCCTGGCGGTGGGCCAGGCGATGGTGATCATCACCCGCAGCGTCGACCTCAGCGTCGGCTCGATCCTGGCCCTGACGGCGTACCTCACCGGCCGGCTCGGCCTGGACACCGGACTGCCGGTGCCGGTGATCGTGCTCGTGGCGGTGCTCGCCGGGGTGGGGCTGGGCCTGGTCAACGGCCTGCTGGTGGCGTTCGCGAAGGTGCCGGCCCTGGTGATCACGCTCGGCACCCTCTACGCCTACCGCGGCCTGATGCTGCAGTGGGCCGGCAGCGACCGGATCAACGCCTCCGACATCCCCGACAGCCTGCTGCGCTTCGGCACGTCGTCCATCCTGGGCATCCCGAAGCTGGCCCTGGTGTCCTTCCTCGTGCTGGGGGTCGCGGCCTACCTGATGCGCACCTCCCGCCCGGGCCGCGAGCTCTACGCGATCGGGTCCGACCCCGACGCCGCGCACCTCTACGGGCTGCGGGTCAAGAGCCGGATCCTGCTCGCCTTCGCCACCTCGGGTGCGCTGGCGGCCCTGGCCGGCGTCCTCTATGCCGCCCGTTACGGCACCATCAGCTCCGGCGCCGGGAGCGGCATCGAGCTGGAGGCCGTGGGCGCCGCGGTGATCGGTGGGGTGGCGATCTTCGGCGGCAGCGGCACCGTGCTCGGCGCCGCCATCGGCGCCTACCTGCTGACCACGATCGACCGGGGCCTGCCGATCTTGGGCATCCCCGACTTCTGGCAGCGGGCGGTCGTCGGCCTGCTCATCCTCGGCGCGATCGTGCTCGACAAGGTGCTGGCCGAGCGACAGCACCGCAAGCTCCTCGCCGAGAGGGACCAGACATGAGCAGCCTCCTCACCGGCCCCGAGACCACGGGCGCACGCCCGGCGTACGCCGACCACCAGCGCCCCTGGTGGCAGCGCCTGCTCTTCACCCGGGACGCCGCGGTCCTGGCGCTGCTGGTCGCGGTGACCGCCTACTCGATCACCTCGGTCCCGTTCTTCAGCAACGACATCACCTTGTACTTCCTGGTCCTCGACCTGACCCCGATCCTCTTGATCGCGCTGCCGATGACGCTGGTGATCGTCACCGGCGAGATCGACCTGTCGGTGGCCAGCACCGTGGCCCTGAGCAGCGTGCTGTTCGGTGTGCTGCACCGCGACGGAGTCCCGATCGTCCTGGCGGCGCTGCTGGCCCTGGTCGGAGCCGCGGTCTGCGGGGCCGTCAACGGACTGCTCGTGACCAGGGTCGGGCTGCCCTCGCTGGCGGTCACCATCGGCACCCTCGCCCTCTACCGAGGGATCGCGGTCGGGCTGCTCGGCACCACCGCGATCACCGACTGGCCCAAGAACTGGACCGACCTGGCCAAGCAGAAGCTCGGCACCTCGATGGTCCCGCTGGTGGTGATCCCGCTGGTGGTCCTGGTGCTCGCCTTCGCGGTGCTGCTGCACTTCACGTCCTTCGGCCGTGGCGTGTACGCCGTGGGGCTCAGCCAGGAGGCCGCCCGGTTCTCCGGCGTCGACGTCGCCCGCACCAAGCTGGTGCTCTTCACCCTCAGCGGGCTGGTCTCCGGCCTGGCCGGCATCTACTTCACCCTGCGCTACGGCAGCGCCCGTGGAGACAACGCCAACGGCCTGGAGCTCCAGGTGATCGCGGCGGTGCTCCTCGGCGGCGTCTCGATCTTCGGAGGCCGGGGCGCGATCCCCGGTGTGCTGGGCGGAGTCTTCCTGATCGGTGTCATCGCCAGTGCCCTGCGGCTGGCCGACTACAGCGCCAACGTCATCCAGATCGTCACCGGACTCCTCCTCATCGTCTCCGTGGTGGCCCCCAGCCTGATCGGCTGGGCCAGCCGGAGCCGGCGCCGACGGGGCCCCGTGGCCACGCCGGAGCGCCCCGTCGTCTCGGAAGCAGCACCCCCCACCCACGTCCCGAACGGGGCGAGCAAGTGAAACGGAGAACCAGCATGTCCAAGAAGTTCATCGCCGGCCGTCGTGCCGGGACCATGGCCGTCGCCATGACTGCGGTGCTGGGGCTGGCTCTCAGCGCCTGCGGAAGCAGCGACACCCCTGCCGCCTCGGGCGGCGACAGCGGCGGAGACGCCTCCCTCACCTTCATCCCCAAGAACCTGGGCAACGCCTACTTCGACGCCTCCAACGTCGGAGGCGCCGCCGCCGCCAAGGAGTTCGGCGGCACCTGGAAGCAGGTCGGCCCGACCGAGGCGACCCCTGACTCCCAGGTCAGCTTCATCAACACCGCGGTCCAGCAGGGCGCGGGCGCCATCGTGATCTCCGCCAACGACCCCAAGGCCATCGGCGGCGCCCTCCAGCAGGGTCGCGATGCCGGCACCAAGGTCGTCACCATGGACTCCGACACCGACCCGTCCTACCGCGACCTGTTCGTCAGCCAGGCCGACGCGGCAGGCATCGCCACCAGCGAGGTCACCCAGATCGCCGACCAGATCGGCGACTCGGGCGAGATCGCCATCCTGTCGGCGACCGCCAACGCCACCAACCAGAACGCCTGGATCGACCTGATGAAGAAGGACCTGGCCGACAACCACCCGAACATCAAGCTCGTCGACGTGGTCTACGGCGACGACGACGACCAGACCTCCTTCGACAAGACCGCGGCGCTGCTGCAGTCGCACCCCGGCCTGAAGGGCATCATCAGCCCGACCACCGTGGGGATCTCGGCCGCGGCCCGCTACCTGTCCACGTCGGAGTACAAGGGCAAGGTCGCGCTGACCGGGCTGGGCACGCCCAACCAGATGCGGGACTTCATCAAGGACGGCACCGTGACGTCGTTCGCCCTGTGGAACCCCGAGGACCTGGGCTTCCTCGCCGCCTACGCCGCCGACGCCCTGATCAAGGGTGACATCACCGGCGCCGAGGGTGACAGCTTCGAGGCCGGCAAGCTCGGCAGCTACACCGTCGGTGCCGACGGCGTCGTGGTCCTCGGTGACCCGACCGTCTTCGACAAGAGCAACATCGACGACTTCGACTTCTGAGTCGTCGCGGTCGGGCCCGGCGCGGCCACCGGTCACGTCGGGTCCGACCACCCGCTCCACACCCTCCCCGCTCGTCTCCCGCTCGTCACCCCGATCCCCTGGACAGGAGTCCGTGATGCGTCGTGTCTGCTTCCAGCTCCAGGTCAGGGTGGACCGGCTCGAGGAGTACCGGGCCCGACACGCCGCGGTCTGGCCGGAGATGCTGCAGGCGCTCGCCGACACGGGGTGGCACAACTACTCGCTGTTCCTGCGCCCCGACGGCCTGCTCATCGGCTACCTGGAGACGCCCTCGCTCGACGAGGCCGTCGCCGGCATGGCGGCCACCGAGGTGAACGCCCGGTGGCAGGCCGAGATGTCCGGGTTCTTCGAGGACCTCGAGGGGCGGCCACCGGACCAGGGGTTCCTGGTCCTCGACGAGGTCTTCCACCTGGAGGACCAGCTCCACCCGCATGCCGACACGACCCGAGAAGTGATGTGAGATGACGACGTTCAGTGAGATCAGCAGCCGCCTCGACGGCCAGGCGATCGAGGTGCCTTCGTGGGCCTACGGCAACTCGGGCACCCGCTTCAAGGTGTTCGGCAGTGCCGGCACCCCGCGCACGGTCGAGGAGAAGATCGCCGACGCGGCGACGGTGCACCGGTTCACGGGGCTGGCTCCGAGCGTCGCGCTGCACATCCCGTGGGACCTGGTCGACGACTTCACCGTGCTGCGCCGCTACGCCGAGGACCTCGGCGTCGCCCTGGGCACCATCAACTCCAACACGTTCCAGGACGAGGACTACAAGCTCGGTGCGCTGACCCACACCGATCCCCGGATCCGGCAGAAGGCCATCGACCACCACTTCGCGTGCATCGACGTGATGGACGCGACCGGGTCGCGGGACCTCAAGATCTGGCTTGCCGAGGGCAGCAACTACCCCGGGCAGGGCGACCTGCGAGGCCGTCAGGACCGGCTCGCCGAGAGCCTCGCCACGATCTACCAGAGGATCGGCGCCGACCAGCGGCTGGTGCTGGAGTACAAGTTCTTCGAGCCGGCGTTCTACCACACCGACGTGCCCGACTGGGGTACGGCGTACGCCCACGTCGCCGCCCTCGGTGAGCGGGCCCTCGTGTGCCTCGACACCGGCCACCACGCGCCCGGCACCAACATCGAGTTCATCGTGGCGCAGCTGCTGCGCCTCGGGAAGCTCGGCTCCTTCGACTTCAACAGCCGCTTCTACGCCGACGACGACCTGATCGTCGGCGCCGCGGACCCCTTCCAGCTCTTCCGGATCATGTACGAGGTGATCCGGGGCGGCGGGTACGGCGCCGACAGCGACGTCGCCTTCATGCTCGACCAGTGCCACAACATCGAGGCGAAGGTCCCGGGCCAGATCCGCTCCGTGCTCAACGTGCAGGAGATGACCGCCCGGGCGCTGCTCGTCGACACCGAGGCGCTGGCAGCGGCGCAGGTCGAGGGCGACGTCCTCGGTGCCAACGCCGTCGTGATGGACGCCTTCTACACCGACGTCCGAGCCGACCTCGCCGGCTGGCGCGAGCAGCGCGGACTGCCCGGCGACCCGATGCGGGCCTACCGCGAGAGCGGCTACCAGGAACAGATCGAGACCGACCGCGTGGGCGGGACCCAAGCGGGATGGAACTAGCAGGATGGACACCCTCGTGAGCACCGCAGCCCAGGACCTCGTCGCCCGCTCCAACCGGCTGGGCGCCGACGCCAAGAACACCAACTACGCCGGAGGCAACACCTCCGCCAAGGGCACCGAGATCGACCCGGTGACCGGCGAGGACGTCGAGCTGCTCTGGGTGAAGGGCTCCGGAGGCGACCTCGGCACCCTCACCGAGGCCGGCCTCGCCGTGCTCCGGCTGGACCGGATGCGCGCCCTGGTCGACGTCTACCCCGGCGTGGACCGGGAGGACGAGATGGTCGCGGCCTTCGACTACTGCCTGCACGGCAAGGGCGGCGCCGCTCCCTCGATCGACACCGCCATGCACGGCCTGGTCGACGCCGCCCACGTCGACCACCTGCACCCCGACTCGGGCATCGCGGTCGCGACGGCGGCCGACGGTGAGGCGCTCACCTCGACGATCTTCGGCGACCGGGTGGTGTGGGTGCCGTGGCGCCGGCCCGGCTTCCAGCTCGGGCTCGACATCGCCGCGATCAAGGCCGAGCACCCCGAGGCGATCGGCTGCGTCCTGGGTGGGCACGGCATCACCGCGTGGGGAGACACCAGTGCCGAGGCCGAGGCGAACTCGCTGTGGATCATCGACACGGCCGCGGCCCACATCGCCGAGCACAGCCGCTCCGAGCCCTTCGGCCCGCTCCTCGACGGGTACGCCGCCCCGCCCGAGGCCGAGCGTCGGGCTCGGGCGGCGGCGCTCGCGCCGACGATCCGCGGGATCGCCTCGAAGGACCGCCCCATGGTCGGGCACTTCACCGACTCCGATGCCGTCCTGGACTTCCTGGCCCGCGCCGAGCACGCGCGGCTCGCGGCCCTGGGCACCAGCTGCCCCGATCACTTCCTGCGCACCAAGGTCAAGCCGCTGGTGCTCGACCTCCCGGCCACTGCGTCCCTCGCCGACTCGTTGGCCCGGCTCACCGAGCTGCACGCCGCCTACCGCGAGGACTACCAGGGCTACTACGACCGCAACGCCACCCCCGACTCGCCGGCGATCCGCGGGGCCGACCCGCTGATCGTGCTGGTGCCCGGCGTGGGGATGTTCTCGTTCGGCAAGGACAAGCAGACCGCCCGGGTCGCCGGCGAGTTCTACGTCAACGCGATCAACGTGATGCGCGGCGCGGAGGGGCTCTCGACGTACGCCCCGATCGACGAGGCCGAGAAGTTCCGGATCGAGTACTGGGCGCTGGAGGAGGCCAAGCTGCAGCGGATGCCGAAGCCGAAGCCGCTGGCCACCCGGATCGCCCTGGTCACCGGAGCCGCCAGCGGCATCGGCAAGGCGATCGCGACCAAGCTGGCCGCCGAGGGCGCCTGTGTCGTGGTCGCCGACCTCGACCTCGCCAAGGCCCAAGCCGCGGCGGCCGGCATCGGTGGCGCCGACGTCGCGGTGGGCGTGCAGGCCGACGTCTCCGACGCCGCCCAGGTGCGGGCCATGGTGGACGCCGCCGTGCTCGCCTTCGGTGGCCTCGACCTGGTGGTCAACAACGCCGGACTGTCCCTGTCGAAGTCGCTGCTGGAGACCACCGAGGCCGACTGGGACCTGCAGCACGACGTGATGGCGAAGGGCTCCTTCCTGGTGTCCCAGGCGGCCGCCCGGGTGCTGATCGAGCAGGGCATGGGCGGCGACATCGTCTACATCTCCTCCAAGAACTCGGTCTTCGCCGGCCCCAACAACATCGCCTACTCGGCGGTGAAGGCCGACCAGGCGCACCAGGTGCGGCTGTTGGCCGCGGAGCTCGGGGAGCACGGGATCAAGGTCAACGGCGTCAACCCCGACGGGGTGGTGCGCGGCTCTGGCATCTTCGCCGGCGGCTGGGGAGCCCAGCGGGCGGCGGTCTACGGAGTAGACGAGGAGAACCTCGGCGAGTTCTACGCCCAGCGCACGCTGCTCAAGCGTGAGGTGCTGCCGGAGCACTGCGCCAACGCGGTGTTCGCCCTGTGCGGGCCAGACATGACGCACACCACCGGACTGCACATCCCCGTGGACGCAGGCGTGGCGGCGGCCTTCCTGCGATGACGACACCAGCGTCGGTGCGGGTTGCCGCGGTCGACCTCGGCGCCACCTCCGGGCGGGTGATGGTCGGCGAGGTCGGTTCGGACCTGCTCCGGCTGACCGAGGTGCACCGCTTCCCCAACGCGCCGGTGTCGATCGACGGGTCCCTGCACTGGGACGTGCACGCGCTCTTCCGCGAGGTCCTGGCCGGGCTCCGCGTCGCCGGTCAGGGAGGACGGGTGGACGCGATCGGCGTGGACTCGTGGGCGATCGACTACGGGCTGCTCGACGCCGAGGGGTCGCTGCTCGGGGAGCCGTTCTGCTACCGCGACGCCCGCACCGACGGCGTGGCCGCCCAGGTGCTCGGGGTCGTCGGGGCCGAGGAGCTCTACCGGCGCACCGGGGTGCAGCAGCTGCCGTTCAACACCGTCTACCAGCTGGTGGCCCAGGCCGGGACCCCAGAGCTCGGGTCCGCGGCCACCCTGCTCCTGCTGCCCGACCTGGTCGGCCACTGGCTCACCGGTCGGGTCGCCGCGGAACGCACCAACGCCTCCACGACCGGCCTGTACGACGTGCAGGCCCGGGAGTGGGCCCTCGACCTGGCCGAGCGGGTCGGCGTACCCGGCGCGATCCTGGCGCCCCTGCAGTCGGCCGGTGACCTGGTCGGCCGGCTGCTGCCCGACGTGGTCGCCGCGGTCGGCTTCGACGCTCCGGTGGTCGCCGTGGGGTCGCACGACACCGCCTCGGCCGTGGTGGCAGTCCCTGCCGCCGACACCCCGTCGGCGTACATCTCCTCGGGCACCTGGTCGCTGGTCGGGCTCGAGCTCGACCAGCCGGTGCTGACCGAGGCCGCCCGGCTGGCCGACTTCACCAACGAGGCCGGCGTCGACGGCACGGTGCGGTTCCTGAAGAACGTGACCGGTCTGTGGGTGCTCTCGGAGGCGCTGCGGGCCTGGCCCGACGAGTCGTTGTCGATGCTGCTGGCGGCGGCCGCGGACGCAGAGCCGCTGCGCACGGTCGTCGACGTCAACGACCCCCGGTTGCTGGCCCCGGGCAGCGTCGGCGATCCGATGCCCGACCGGCTCGCCACCCTGGCCCGCGAGGCGGGTGAGCCGCTACCGGGCACGCCCGTGCAGGTCACCCGGTGCATCCTGGACAGCCTGGCCCTGGCCTACCGGCGCCAGGTGCGCCGGGCCGCCGTGCTGGCCGGACGTGCGGTCGAGGTCGTTCACGTCGTGGGCGGCGGCAGCCGCAACGCCCTGCTGTGCCAGCTCACCGCCGACGCCTGCGGGCTGCCGGTGCTGGCCGGTCCGGCCGAGGCCTCGGCACTGGGCAACGTGCTGGTCCAGGCGCGAGCGCTGGGCCTGGACCTCCCTGACCTCGCCGCGATGCGCCGGCTGGTGCGCAGCACCCAGCCACTCGTCGGGTACCAGCCCCGGCACGGCCCGGAGTGGACGGCGGCCGAGTCCCGGCTACCGTCGACACCGGAGCCACCCGTCCCCACCCACACCGTCCCGGGAGCCACCTCATGAAGCGACAGGTCCCCCGCCCGCACGACCTGGCCCCGCTGCTGAAGTTCAAGAAGCCGACCCTGTCGCCGAAGGAGCGCCGGCTGGCCGCGGCGCTCACCGTCGACGACCTGCGCCGGATCGCGAAGCGGCGGACCCCCAAGCCGGCCTTCGACTACACCGACGGGGCCGCCGACGGCGAGGTGTCGCTGGCCCGCGCCCGGCAGGCGTTCGGCGACGTGGAGTTCAACCCGGCGATCCTGCGCGACGTCTCGCACGTCGACACCTCCCGCGAGGTGCTCGGCAAGCGGGTGGCGCTGCCGTTCGGGATCGCGCCGACCGGCTTCACCCGGATGATGCAGGCCGAGGGCGAGAGCGCCGGGGCCACCGCGGCCGCCGCCGCAGGGATCCCGTTCACCCTCTCGACCATGGGCACCACCTCGGTCGAGGACGTCGCCGCGGCCGCTCCCGGTGGGCGCAACTGGTTCCAGCTCTACATGTGGAAGGACCGCGACCGGTCGATGGCGCTGGTGGACCGGGCGGCGAAGGCGGGCTTCGACACCTTGCTCGTCACCGTCGACGTGCCGGTCGCGGGCGCACGCCTGCGCGACGTACGCAACGGGATGACGATCCCGCCCACCCTCACCGCACGCACGGTGGCCAACGCCATCCCGCGGCCGGCCTGGTGGTTCAACTTCCTCACCACCGAGCCGCTGGCCTTCGCCTCGCTCGACGCGTGGTCGGGCACCGTGGCCGAGCTGCTGGACACCATGTTCGACCCCACGGTCACCTACGAGGACCTGGCCTGGATCCGCGACCAGTGGCCCGGCAAGGTCTCGGTCAAGGGGGTGCAGTCCGTGGCGGACGCCCGTCGGCTCGCCGAGGTGGGGGTGGACGCGATCGTGCTCTCCAACCACGGGGGCCGCCAGCTGGACCGGGCGCCCGTCCCCTTCCACCTGCTGCCCGAGGTGGTGGCCGCGGTCGGCAGCGAGCTCGAGGTGCACCTCGACACCGGCATCATGTGCGGCCAGGACATCGTGGCCGCGCTCGCCCACGGGGCGCACTTCACGTTGATCGGCCGGGCCTACCTCTACGGCCTGATGGCCGGCGGCCGCGACGGCGTCGACCGCACCATCGAGATCCTGCGCGGCCAGATCGAGCGGACCATGCGCCTGCTCGGCGTCTCGAGCCTCGACGAGCTCGAACCCGGGCACGTCACCGCCCTGCGCCGACTGGGTGCACCCCGATAGCCGGATTTCAGGCTCGGTCCGCGCTCTAGTACCCTCGTCCGCGGTGGCGTGTCCGAGCGGCCTAAGGAGAACGCCTCGAAAGCGTTTGTGGGTGCAAATCCACCGAGGGTTCAAATCCCTCCGCCACCGCCGTCAGGTCTCTCGGGGCCGACACGCTCCCGGGTCCACCACTGGTGGGCCCGGGAGTGCCCATTTCGGCGGCCGGCTCAGCGCACCACGAGCTCGGCGTACATGCCGTCGGCGTAGTGGTTCTCGAGGTTGCACACCAGCTCGTAGCGACCCGGGGCCAGGGTGAGCGTGGTCCAGCCGGCGGTCCCCGACTCGATGCCCTCGCCGGTGCCGGCGGCACAGGTGGCCGAGGCCTCCCCGAGCGCACCCGTCTCGTCGACCCGGCCGTCCGCGCCCGGGATCCGCTGACCGATCGTGCTGCCCGGCGCCAGGGGGAGCACGACCAGCTCATGGGTGCGCCAGCCGACGTTGAGGCCGACCAGGCTCACCTCGCCCGCCGGCACGCTCGAGCTCGACGGGCGCAGCATCATCTGCACACCCCTCGGGGCGGTGCCCCCCATCATCCGGGTCATCCCCATGTCGGCCAGCGTCACCGTGAGGGGGGTCCCGGGGAGGTTGTTCGGGGCCGAGCACGACGTGGTGGCCCGGTGGTAGCGGGTGTCCGCCCCCCTCATCCCGGCACCCGCGTGCTGGGCGGCCGGGGCGCAGCCGCCGACGGCGAGCAGCGCGGCCAGAGCGACGACCGGACCGACGGCGCGGGTGGAGGAGGGCAAGCGGATTCTGCTCATGCTCCAGTGCACGCCGCGGCATCGCAGCGGCATAGGGCAGGAGGTCCCGCGGCGCCCGCCATACGTACCGGGCAGAAGTAACCGTCACCGAGAAGTAGGTGGGATTGCCGGGCATTGTGCGTGGGACCGGGGAAGGTCTGTATGCACCACCCGGTTCGTCTTTCGACGAGCTACTTCTCGGTGACGGTTGACATTGCAGGGCTTGGCCGGTCCCTCACCGGTGACACCATCGTCCCGGGGTAGCACCTGCGCTGTCCCGGAAACCACTCAATCTTTGCAGACTTGTGGCAGGTGGTCCGCACCGGACAAAGACTGGGGTTGACGAACCGTTGGCCTATGCTCGCGCGGTGACCTGGTTCCCCTCCCCGGACGATGTGACCGCCCGCCTTCGAGAAACAGGTTACCTCGCCGACCGGGCCACGAGCACGACCACTTTCCTGGCCGGTGTGTTGGAGAAGCCGCTGCTCATCGAGGGTCCCGCCGGGGTGGGCAAGACCCAGCTCGCCAAGGCCGTGGCCGCCGCCGCGGGGGCGGATCTGGTCCGGTTGCAGTGCTACGAGGGCCTCGACGAGGCGCGCGCCCTCTACGAGTGGAACTACCGCAAGCAGCTGCTGCGGATCCAGTCGTCCGGTGGCGAGCAGAGCTGGAGCCAGACCCACGACGACATCTTCACCGACGAATTCCTGCTCACCCGGCCGCTGCTCACCGCGATCCGGCGCGCGGAGCCGACCGTGCTGCTCATCGACGAGGTCGACAAGACCGACGTCGAGGTCGAGGGGCTGCTGCTCGAGGTGCTCAGCGACTTCCAGGTCACGATCCCCGAGCTCGGCACGATCAGCGCCGTACGCCGTCCCTTCGTGGTGCTCACCTCCAACGCCACCCGGGAGCTGTCCGAAGCGGTCAAGCGTCGCTGCCTCTATCTGCACATCGACTACCCCGACGCCGACCGGGAGCGCGAGATCGTGCTGTCGCACGTGCCCGAGCTGGAGCAGCGGCTCGCCGAGCAGGTGGTCGCCGTGGTGGCCGAGCTGCGCGGGCTGGAGCTGAAGAAGGCCCCCTCGATCGCGGAGAGCATCGACTGGGCCCGCGCCCTGATCGCACTGCAGATCGACGACCTCGACCAGGAGGCCGTGGAGCAGACCCTGGGTGCGGTGCTCAAGCACGCGTCCGACCACGAGAAGGCGGTCCGCGAGCTGCGCGCCCGCGCCCGGGTCCGCCGCCGGCCCTGAGCAGAGGCGGCCGCCGGCCGGCGCGTCTAGAGTGTCGCGATGGCCCTGCTCGAACGACACGTGGCGTTCGTCGAGGCGCTGCGGGCCGCGGGCCTGCCGGTGAGCCTGGCGGAGGACATCGACGCCGCCACCGCCCTCACCGCCGTCGACTGGACCGAACGGGAGACCGTGCGGGCGACGTACGCCGCCACCGTGGTGAAGCGGCACACCCACCGGCCCGGCTTCGACGCGATCTTCGACCTGTTCTTCCCGGCGAAGGTGGGCGGCGGGATCTCCGAAGCCGCCGAGCCAGGCGAGGCCGGCGAGGCGGAGCCGACAGACGCGGCTCGGGTCCGCGACGGCGCCGAGGCCCTGGCGGCACTGCGTGACCGGCTCGCCGAGGCCCTGGCGACGCAGGACGGCGTACAGCTGCGCGCGCTCGCCGGTGAGGCGGTCGGGAGGTTCGGTGCGATGCCCGGGCGGGGACCGGGGTTGCCTGGTTGGTCGGCCTACACCGCGATGCAGCGCGTCGACGCCGAGGGCCTGCTCCACCGGCTGCTCGAGGCACTGGGGGAGGGTACGACGACGAGGGCGCCGCGCGGGTCCAGGGCTTCCGGCGGCTGGTGGAGGCGGAGGCCCGTAGACGGGTGGCGGAGGAGAAGGGCGCCGCCCAGGTGGCCGCCAGCACGCTGCGCCCGAGCATCGAGGCCCTGGACTTCACCTCGGCCCGCCGGGAGGACCTGGTCGAGATGCGCCGCCAGGTGCAGCCGCTGGCCCGGCGGCTGGCGACCCGGGTCGCCCAGGAGCGGCACGCCAGCCGCGGACGGGTGCTCGACTTCCGGCGCACCATCCGCGCCTCGATGTCGACCGGTGGGGTCCCGATCACCCCGCACCACAAGGCCCGCAGCCCACACCGGACCGAGCTGGTCGTGCTCTGCGACGTCAGCGGCTCGGTGGCCAACTTCGCGTCGTTCACGCTGCTGCTGGTCTTCGCGCTGCGCGAGCAGTTCTCCCGGGTCCGGGCGTTCACCTTCGTCGACACCGTGCACGAGGTTACCGGCCACTTCCGCCCCGGCGCCGACGTCGCCGACGTGATGACCGGGCTGGCGGCAAGCGTGCGGCACGCCGCCCTGTGGGGTCGCACGGACTACGGCCGCGCGTTCACCACGTTCAACCGCGAGCACGGCGACGCGCTCGGCCCGAAGTCGAGCCTGCTGATCCTGGGCGACGCGCGGTCCAACCACAGCGACCTGGCCCTGGGTGAGCTGCGCACGATGGCCGGCTCGGCCCGACACGCGTGGTGGCTCAACCCGGAGCACCCGCGGCACTGGAGCACCGGCGACTCCGCGGCGCGGGAGTACGGCGAGATCGTGGCGATGGTGGAGTGCCGCAACCTGACCCAGCTGGGCGAGTTCGTGCACGACCTCGTCTAGGGCTCAGGACGCGCCGCTCGTGGCCAGGTAGCCGAGGCTGCGGAGCCGGAGCAGCTCGTCGCGCAGCCCCGAGTCGGTCGCCGAGTCCACGGCCCGCCCGCCGGCGACGTAGGCGGCCGGCCCGGTCTCGGCGCCGCCGTCGAACACCACCGTCACCCGGTGCGGCACCGACGCGTTGACCAGCGAGCCCAGCAGCGCCACGGGGTCGGTGCGGTCCTCGAGCGACAGCACCCGGGCCGACGCCGGCACCCGGGCCGCCTGCGAGGCAGGGGAGGCGACGGTGACGACCTGGTCGACGATGAAGCGGCGCGGACCGGCGGCGGCGACCTCCGCGGCGGTGGACCCGCCGCGGGCGGAGCCGACCAGCATCACGTGGGCGCCGTCGTCGACGCAGCCCTCGATGGTGGCCACGGCTGCCGCGACCTCGGCACTGCGGTCGGTGCCGACCAGGCGGAGCTCGCCGCGCCGGGTCGGCTGCCCGGGCAGGTACGCGATGTAGCGGCCGTCGGCGACCCGGTGCACGTGCAGCTCCTCGGCCCGCACCAGCTCGGTCATCAGCTGCTCGAGGCTGTGGGGTGCCGCGGACGGGTGGGCCGACGCGTCGGCCGCCGCGGGGGCGTCGTCGGCGTAGCCGCCGGCCAGGTCGCGGACCGCGTCGAGGGCGTCGGCAGCGAAGGGCTCGGCTCCCACCGACCGCAGGCCGGCTGCCGCGGCCGCCGGTCCGTCGGGCCCGCCGAGCCCGGAGACGGTGAGCAGCGAGCGCATCTGCAGCCGGTCGAGCAACCCGCCGCCACCGCTGGTGAAGTGGTCCCTCAGCTCGGGGTTCTGGTCGGCCAGCTCGTTGAGGTAGGCGGCCAACCCGTCACGGTCGAGCGCGTCGGTCTCGATCAGCCCTGCGGAGATGATCGCCCCTCCGAGCGCCACCTCGGGCGCGAGGAAGCCGATGGCGCGCCCCGCGACCGCGCCCAGGGTGCGTTCCGCGACGGCCTGCAGGTCGTCGATCCAGCGGTAGGTGAGCACCGTGGCCCGGACCATCAGGGCATCGGCGTCGAGCTCGACCGAGCGCTCGAGCAGGCCGCCGCGCCCACTCGTGGCCAGCCGGACGTCCTGCTCGGCCTCGCGGTAGGTGCCCGGGGAGAGCTCCTCCGACTCGGCGACGTCGGGATCGGCCAGCACCTCGTCGCCGAGGGCCGCCCGCCGGCGCAGCTCGTCGGCGGTGGCGTCGAAGGACGACGCCAGCTGCATCATCCGGTCGTACTTGTCCTGCGCCTCGTGGATCGCGGCCAGGTCGCTCATGCCGACACCTCCGTGAGGACGGGTGCCAGCAGGGCGCCGAGATCGGCGGGCTGGACCCGGCGTACCTCGAGCCTGCGGCCGGCCTCGGTCTGGTGGGCGCGCAGGGCTCGCCAGCTGTCGCCCAGCAGGATCCACGACACCACACCGACGGCGGGCGCGTCGGGCCGTGCCACCTCGGCCGCCAGCGCTCGCAACCGGCCGCGGGTCTCGCCGACCAGCGCGGTCACCAGGGTGCCCACGACCGCGTCCGGCACCGGACGGCCGGCCTCGTCGAGCACGGTGCCGGAGTGTGCCGAGACCAGCACGGGCACCAGGTCGGCGCGCTGGGTGCGCAGTGCCTCTCCGCAGCCGTCGACCAGCTCGAAGGGCAGATCGACCAGATCAGGGAGCCCGGAGCTGCTGCGCTCGTGCTCCGAGGGAGGCTCGGCCACCCGGCCGAGCTCGTCGGGCCACTGCGCGGTGTCGAACCAGGCCAGCTCGAACACGATGCCGTCGGTGGTGGCCAGGGTGGCCACCACCGGTCCCGACTGCCGGTGCCAGGCCCGGGCGCGCACGCCGTCGACGGTGACGTCGAGGTCGACGGCCAGGGTGGGGGCCGCGAGCAGGCCGAGCGCTCCGAGCAGCCGCTCGTCGACGGCACCGTCGGTGAGCAGCCCCCGTCGGGCCAGCGTCTCGGCCGGGTCGTGCAGCGCGGCGACCGCGGCGAGGTAGGCCTGGTCCTCGACGCTCACCCTGCCGACCCCCAGCCGGTCGTCGAGCGAGCCGGTCGGGGTCGGTGCGGTCACGTCGAAGGGCAGCGGCGCCCCCCCGGCGCGCTCGGCGACGAGCCGCAGCTCGGCCAGCGTCAGCGCCAACCGGCGCGGCAGGCCCTCGAGGGTCCCCGTGGACGGTGGGGGGAGCGGAGAAGCACCGGCTGGCGCCGTGCGGGAGAGGTCGAACGTCGTCATCTGGTCACTGTCCGGTGATCTCGAGGGTCAGCCAGTCCTTGTGGCCTGGCGGGGGTGGGACGAGGTCGGCGAGCCGGTGGTCGTCGGGGGTGGCCACCCGCTGGACCCCCTCGGGGTCGTCGTACGCCTCGATCCGGGCGATCCGGTCGCGGGCCGCGGAGATCCGGGCGCTCGCGTCGAGCTCGATCTCGACGATGCGTTCCTTGAGCCGGGCCACCTCTCCGAAGTGCCGCTCGAGGGAGTCGGCGGCGGTGTCGTGGCGGGCCGCGCAGCCGCGCAGCTGCTCGGCGCGACGGTGGATGCGGGCGCGCAGTGCCTCGGCAGCCCGGCCGTGCCAGTCGACGCCGTCGGCCTGGGCCACCAGCCGGTCAGCCGTGCCGCGTACGTCGACGGCCTGCTCGCGCAGCTGGCCCACGCGCCGTCGGATCATGGCGAGGTCGCCGTACATGGATCACCTCTCCCCCTCCTGGGCCCCTTTCCCCGTACGGCGGCACCTCAAACCCGACCGCGTCATCGGCTCACCACGAAGCCCTGGTGGGCCGTCGTCACGCCGTGCAGGTAGCCGCGCATCGACACGCTCCCCGCGGCGAGGTCGGGCTGTCCGGAGGCGGTCACGGCCTCGGCGCCGCGCACGTAGTGAGCCAGGTCGTGGACGGGCGCGGAGGAGCCCGGGTCGTCGAACACGACGGTGACGTGCTGGGCGGTGGGCTCGGCGGCTCCCCCGATCAGGGGCACGGGGTCCGTGCGGTGCACCAACGAGAGCACCTCGACCCCCGGCGCGGTGTCCAGCGGGGGTGCGGGCGATCCCAGGGTGACCACGTGGGTGACCGCGAAGCCGCTGCCGGGCGCTGCCAGCGCCAGCCCCTCCATGCCCCCCAGCGAGTGGCCGACCACCAGCACCGGGTCGCGCGGACCGATGCCGGCCTCCCTCATCGCCCCACGGATCCCGGCGCCGTAGGTGGTGTCGTCGCCGGCCGCCAGTCGCAGGTCGGCGGCCAGGTCGCGCGCCGTGCTGTCGTGGTGCCACGGGGCCGCGTCGTCGGTGCCCGGGAGGTAGACCACGTAGCGGACCCTCCCGTCGTCGCCGAGCAGCTCCTGGATAGCGATCGCCCCGTCGGGCTCGGGCGAGAGGTCGGTGCCGTTGACCGCCGACAGGTTGCGCACCAGGTCGGTGAGCTCTCTGGGCGTGACCGGGGCCGGACCGGCGTGGGGAGTGAGCCGCGGTGGGCCGGCGGCGCCGTAGAGGCCGGCCAGGGTGGCGGCCGCGGCGGCGGTGCTGACGTGAAAGGGCGGCAGGAAGGGCGGGCCTCCGGGTGCGGGCCAGGCGCCGTCGGCCAGGCCGTCGAGCAGTCCGCCGGCGTGCGCGAGCAGGTGCTGCTCGAGCCCGGGGTGGCGTCCGAGTCGCCGGGCGAGCCGGTCCGCGGCTCCGGCCACTCCGGCACCGAGGCTGCGGGTGGCGTCGTCGGGGAGCAGCCACCACAGGAGCGTTGCCGACGGGGCGACCCCCACGGCGGCCGCCGTCGCCGGGAGCGCCAGGTGGCCCAGGGCGGTGCCGACCAGGCGGCCCAGGGCGTAGTCGAAGGCCGCCAGCCCGGCGTCGGCCCACTGGTCCGCCGCCTCGAGCGCGGCGACGGCCGCCTCCACGAGGAGCGCGTCGACCTCCCACCCCAGCGACGACGCCCACGCGCCGCCCGGTCCGGTGGCGGCCTCGGCCAGGGCCGCCTCGGCCTCGGCGAAGCTCAGCGGCGCGAGTGGGGCAGAGGCCAGCAGGTCGGCGTCGACGAGTGCGCGGGCGGTCTGTGCGGCCCAGCCGCGCAACCGGTCGCCCGCCGCGTCGAGCACCCCAGCGAGCTCGCGACCCTCCGCGAGGTCGGCCCGCAGCTCGGCGGCGCGCCGTACGTCCGGGTCGTGCGCGCCCCCGGTGACCGACAGCACCGTCGGGGCCGGCTGCCCGTGCGTCATCCCCCCACCGCCTCGACCAGGCGGGTCACCTCGGTGCTGAGGTCGGACGGGTCGACGGCGGCGAAGCGCACCCCGGCCACCCCGTGGCGCTGGTACGTCGAGAGCCGCCGCCAGCCGTCGGGGTAGTGCAGCCACACCGCTCGGCCCACCGGCCGGTGCGGCGCCGACGTGGTGCCCCGCACCCGGGCCTCCAGGCGGCCACGGGCCTCGACGTGCAGTGCGGTGACCAGCGCGCCGGCGTCGGTGGCCGGCCGCCCGTCGACCAGCACCGTGCCCGCGCCGAGCCGGGTCAGCTCCACGAGCAGCTCCGGTCGCCGGGTGCGGTCGGTGGCGGTGGCGAGCAGCAGCTCCAGGGGTAGCTCCACCCGGCCGGGGGTCCGGGCCACGGCGCCTTCGGCGACGACCAGCCCCGGGTCCAGCGGCAGCTCGAGCTCGGCAAGCCGCGCCAGCTCGGCTCCCCACGCCGCGCGCGGCAGCGTGTCGAGCTCGTAGTGGCGGCCGTCGCAGGTGGCCAGCGTCGCCACCCGGCCGGTGCCGACCGCCTGCCAGACGTGCAGGTGGCGGCTGCGGCCACCGCGACGCGCAGCGACGTCGATGTCCACACGCACCTCCGGGTCCGCGAGCGCCCGGAGCCCGGCGAGGACCTCGTCGGTCCCGGTCGCGCTGCCCGTGGGAGCCAGACCCCGGGAGGTGAGGGTCAGCCGCACCCGCCCCGGCACGTCACCGCCCCCACGGCAGGTCGACGTGCAGCCAGTCGAGGTGGCCCGGGGGTGGGAGCCCGAGCGCCCCGTCGAGGCCGTCGGCGAGCCAGCCGAGGGCGCGGTGCTCGATGCTCGCGATCAGCTCGCGGAGCAGGTCGACCTGGCCGGCATGGTGGTCGAGGGCCTCGCCGGCCCGCTCATGGCGCGCGGCCACCCCCTCCAGGCCCCGAAGCCGCTCCTCGGCGCGCGAGCGCATCGCCTCGGCGCCGAGGCCGTCCCAGGTGGTGGCGCCGATCCTGGCCCGGAGCGCCCTGCCCTCGGCCCGGATGTCGGTGGCGCGTTCGCGCTGCTCGGTTGCCAGCCGGCGGATCGCCGCGGTGTCGCCGTACATCTGTTTCCCCCTTCGTCGCGGCGAGGGTGCCCGGTCGCCGGGCACCGAAACGAGCGGTCGGGCGGGCTGTGGACAACCGATAGGATCGACCCCGACGCCGCCACCGATGAGGGGACGCCACTTGACCTTCGACTCCGATCAGCTCGACTCGTTCCTGCTGGTCGGGTCTGCGGTCACTCTGCTGGCGATCCTGGCCGTGCGGCTGTCCACGCGGGTGGGGCTGCCGAGCCTCCTGATCTACCTGCTGATGGGTGTCGCGCTGGGCGAGTCCGGGTTCGGTGTCGAGTTCCAGGATGCCGGCATGGCGCACGCGCTCGGCTTCGCCGCCCTGGTCGTCATCCTCGCCGAGGGTGGCCTGACGACACACTGGCGCGAGGTCCGGCCCACCATGCCGCTGGGCATCTCGCTCGCGACGGTGGGCGTGGCGACCTCGGTGGGGGTGATGGCCCTCGGCGGTCACTACCTGCTCGGCCTGCCCTGGGAGCTCGCCGTCCTGCTGGGCGCGGTGACCTCGCCCACCGACGCGGCCGCCGTGTTCTCGGTGCTGAGGGTCGTGCCGCTGCCGCGCCGCCTGACCGGCGCCCTGGAGAGCGAGTCCGGGCTCAACGACGCCCCCACCGTCGTCCTGGTGACCCTCATCTCCACCGGTGCCGCCAGCGAGCACGGGGTGCCCTACCTGGTCGGCCTGGTCGTCTTCGAGCTGGTCCTCGGCGTGCTGATCGGCCTGGCCGTCGGCTTCGGCGGCGCCTGGCTGATGCGTCGGGCGGCGCTGCCCTCGTCGGGGCTCTACCCCCTCTCGGTGCTGGTGCTGACCTTCTTCGCGTACGCCGCCGGCTCCGGCCTGCACGCCTCCGGGTTCGCCGCCGTGTACGTCGCCGCGCTGGTGCTGGGCAACTCCGAGCTGCCGCACCGCTCCGCCACCCGGTCGTTCTCCGAGGGCGTGGCCTGGCTGGCCCAGATCGGCCTGTTCGTGATGCTCGGCATGCTGCTCTCGCCGGGCCGGATCACCGCGGGCACCGTGGTCCTGGCCCTGGTGGCCGGCCTGATGCTGACGGTCGTGGCCCGCCCGATCTCGGTGCTCGTGAGCTCGGTGGTGTCACCGATGGGCTGGCGGGACTTCACCTTCATGTCGTGGGCGGGCCTGCGCGGGGCGGTGCCGATCGTGCTCACGACCATCCCGCTCTCGGAGGGCCTCGACGGGTCGGCCCGACTCTTCGACATCGTCTTCGTGCTCGTGGTGGTCTACACGATGCTCACCGGCCCGACCCTCCCGTGGGCGGCCAAGGTGCTGCGCGTGGCCAGCCGGTCGGAGCCGCGCGACCTCGACGTGGAGGCCGCACCCCTGGAGCGGGTCGCGGCCGACCTGCTCCAGATCACCATCAGCCCCAAGTCCCTCATGCACGGGGTCGAGGTGGGCGAGCTGCGCCTGCCCAGCGGCGCCTCGGTGTCGATGGTGATCCGCGAGGGGCGCACGCTGGTGCCGGAGCGCCGTACCGTGCTGCGCCACGGTGACGACCTGCTGGTGGTGACACCGCGCAAGCTGCGCGAGCAGACCGAGAACCGGTTGCGGCAGGTGTCGCGCGGCGGGCGGCTGGCGCAGTGGCTGGGGCCGGAGCGCCCCACGCACTAGCTCGGGTTCGGGCCGCAGACCTGGGTGTCCGCCGCGGCCTTGACGAAGCGCGGCCCCTTCACCGGCTTGCCGTAGTCGTTGCCCACGATCACCACCACGCCCGGCACGACGGCGTCGCCGGTCTGGGGCCGGATCTTCGCAGGCCGCCCGGCGTGCCGGGCGACGAGCTGGACCGCCGGGTTCTCCGGGTCGCCCCAGACCTGCACCTTGGCCACGTCGGTGCCGGTCGGCGCGTTTCCGGTGGACCCGACGGCGAAGCCCTGGGCCTCCAGCCGGTCCATCACCCTGTTGGCCAGCCCGTCGGTGCTGCCGGCGTTGAACACGCTGACCGTCACCTGTCCGGGTG
>JBBQRV010000015.1:0-27945 GCA_038214475.1 Propionibacteriales bacterium
CAGCAGGTAGGGCCAGATCTTGCGCAGAATGCTGCCGACCTGTTCGACACCCATCTGGATGCGCTGGTTGAGGGTCAGCCCGGCGGTGGAGTCGATGACCTGCCCACCGATCGTGGTCTCGAACACGAAGGGCTCGACATATCGTTCCAGCTTGAGGCGCCCGAGGACCCAGCCCGCTGCGATCGCGATCGCGAGCCCGGCGCCGATGTAGGCCAGGGTGATCTTGACGCCGAACAGGGTCAACAACAGGCCAATGGCGATCTCGTTGACCAGGGGGCTGGCGATCAGGAAGCTGAGCGTCACGCCCAGCGGGACTCCCGCCGCGACGAACCCGATGAACGCCGGTACGGCGCTGCACGAGCAGAACGGGGTGGCCACCCCCAACCCTGCGGCCATCACGTTTCCGACGCCTTCTCGGCGCCCGCCGAGCAGTGCGCGAGTGCGTTCGATGCTCATGTAGGAGCGCAGGATGGTGATCACGAAGACGATCCCCGCCAGCAGCAGGCCGATCTTGACGGTGTCGAAGAAGAAGAAGTGCAGAGACGAGGTCAACCGGTCCTGGGGGGCCATCTCGAGCAGGTCGTAGAAGACCGCGTCCCACCACCAGCCGTTGACCCAGTACGCGAGGATCCACACGGCCGCCACGCTCGCCAGAGTCAGGCTCTGCCCTCGTCTGGTGGCCGGCAGGTGTTCGACGATGCTCATGGCCCCGCCCCTGCCAGCCCCGCCCCGGCCAGCCTCGCCCCGGCCAGCCCTGCGCCGGGCAGCGCGGCCCGCAGCCGGTCCAGGGCCCCCTCGGCCAGTGAGTAGTCGACCCAGCGTCCGCGTCGCGCGGTGGTGACCAGTCCGGTCCCACGGAGGACCTTGAGGTGGTAGCTCAGCAGGTTGGGTGCCACCGGCACCCGCTCCTGCAGGTCACACACGCAGGTCTCCCCGCGTAGCGCCAAGTGGTCCAGGACGGTCCACCGCACCGGATCCGCGATCGCGGACAGCAGCGTCAGCGACTCCTCGACCGTCGCGGCCTGGCTTGCTGTGATCAATTCAATTGGTTTTGAAGCAACCATATTTGAAGTATATGCCTGGTCGCGCCTCCACCCAAGGCGTGGAGACGGCTCCGGTGACGGGCCGTCGGGTCCGCAGCGAGCACGTCGGGGGTTACCCTGCCGAGGTGCCTGCGATCGCAGATGCGTCCTCGCGTCCGGTCGGTCTGTGGGGTGCGGTCGCGATCGGCGTCGGGGGCATGGTCGGCGGCGGGATCTTCGCGGTCCTCGGCCTCTCGGTCCAGATCACCCGAGGCGCAGCGCCCCTTGCGTTCCTGGTTGCCGGACTCGTGGCCCTGCTCACAGCCAGGTCCTACGCGCTGCTGTCGACGTCCTATCCGAGTCGTGGTGGCGAGGATGCCGAGCCGGATCGCGCCGACCTGCAGAGGGAACGAGAAGATCGCGGCGATCCCGGCCTCGAGGGCGGCCGGACCGAACCGTGGCCAGTTGCGGTACGCGGTCCGTGCGAGGTCGGGTTGCAGCACGGGTCGGCGGTGGCGAGACGCGTCCACGCAGGGCCCCTCGCCGAGCGCGAACTGCATCTCCTCCATCACCTTGGCCACACCGTCGGTGGCGGCGACCACGCCCTGGTGGCCCGCGTCGTTCATCAGGGCCAGCCCGACACCCTTGATCGGCAGGGCGGCGGCGCAGTGGTAGGACAAGCGTTCGGGAATCGTTCGTCCACGAGAGTCCTCGGCCATCACGGCGGTGAGGATCTCAGCAGTCGTCGTCAACCCGTCACCCCGGAAGACACTCCACCCGGCGGTGATCGCGGAGTCGTGCGCGGCGACGGCCCGAGCTCGACAGGCATGCCGACGACCGGGTCTCCCTGGCGTGACCGAGCCAGCAGAGGAGCCGCGCAAAGCGATCGACCGGCATGGAGACTCCGCAATCCAACGAAGTGCCACCGAGATCCGCGGCAGCAAGGAAAGGCAGCATACCCACGGCGTCGGACGTGTACCTAGATCTTCCCGGCCTCGTGGCAACGACGGACGTGGCCCTTGCAGTGGCGGCTACGTTCGAGAGGTTGGGTGCCCGGTGATGCGAGCCAGGCTCGCCCGCCCGGCCGAAGCGCAGTTGATGCGAGGAGAGTCGTCGGTGCTGCTACAAGGGAAGTCCATCGTGGTCACGGGGGCGAACAGCGGGATCGGGGAGGCCATCGTGCTCGCCGCGGCGGCCGAGGGCGCGAACGTGGTGATCGACTACGTCGCACACCCCGACGAGACCGCGGAACTCGTCACCCGGGCGAAGGAGGCGGGCGGGCAGGCGGTCGGTGTCCTGGCGGACGTGAGCAAGGCTGACGATCTGCACCGGATGGTCGCCAAGGCGATCGACACCTATGGACGCCTCGACGTGCTGGTCAACAACGCAGGCATCGAGACCCGCACGTCCCTGCTCGACACCACCGAGGCCGACTTCGACAAGGTGATGGCAGTCAACCTGAAGGGCACGTTCTTCGGCGCCCAGGCGGCTGCCAGGCGCTTCATCGACCAGGGTGAGGGCGGCCTGATCCTCAACATCTCCTCCGTCCACGAGGAGTGGCCGATGCCCGACAACGTCGCCTACTGCGTGTCGAAGGGCGGCATCCGGATGCTGACCCGCACGGCCGGGGTCGAGCTCGGCCCACACGGGATCCGAGTCCTCAACATCGCTCCGGGTGCGGTGGAGACGCCGATCAACTCCTCGACCGAGTCCGACCCCGACAAGTTGAAGAGGCTCGAGGCGGCGATCCCGCTGGGCAGGATGGCGCACCCGTCGGAGATCGCCGACGTGGTCGTCTTCCTGGCCTCCGGCAAGGCCGGCTACATGACGGCCACAACCGTCTTCGTCGACGGCGGGATCATGCAGGGCAGCGTCGGACTGTGACCGGTCGAGGCCAGCCGAGCCTGGAGTGGATGAGCCCGGGACGCGGGTGGGCTCGCCTGCGTCTCACGACAGACCTGCCCCACCCTGGGAGGATCGAGGCTCGCGCAACGTCTCGAGCACCTCGATGACACGCTCGGCCTTGGTGGCCGGGTTCACGAACGCGAGCCTCAGCACGGTCTCACCGTGCCAGGTGGTGGGCAGGCACAGGATGACGCCCTGGCGGGCCAGCCGCTGCGACCACTCGCCGTACGCTTCGGGTCCCCACCCCACACGCCGGAACAGCAGGACCGACAGCTGGGGTTCACAGACGAGCTCCAGGTGCGAGCTCGACCTGATCGCGTCGGCGACGGTCCGCGCGACATCCAGGGTCCGCTCCACCGCGGCGGCATACCGATCGGTGCCGTGAGTCGCCAGGCTGAACCAGAAAGGAAGCCCTCGGACCCGACGCGAGAGGTGCACGGCGAGGTCCGCGGGGTTCCACATGTCACGGTCGATAGTGTCGAGATAGTTCGCGTTCTGGGCGTGTGCGGCGCGGGCCGTTGCCGGGTCACGGTAGAGCAGTGCGCACGAGTCATAGGGGGCGAAGAGCCACTTGTGCGGGTCGACGATGAAGCTGTCGGCCCGTTCAACGCCCTCGAACAGCGCCCGCACGCTCGATGCGGCGAGGCCGGCCCCGCCATAGGCGCCGTCGACGTGCATCCACACGCCGTGCGCCGTGCACGCCTCAGCGATTCCGGCCAGGTCGTCGATCAGCCCGGCGTTGGTCGTCCCTGCGGTGGCGACCACCGCGAACACGTCCGGATGGGCACGCAGGACCGGCTCGAGCTGCTCGCCGGTGAGCCGGCCGCTCCCGTCGCCGGGAACCTCGACGATCGTCACGTCCAGCACCCGCGCCGTCGAACGAACCGACGAGTGCACCTCGCCTGTGCAGGCGATCTGCCACCCGTGGGCAGGACGGCTCCCCCGCCGCGCCAGGGCGGCTTCTCGGGCAGCGACCAGCGCCGACAGGTTGCCGCTGGTCCCACCGGACACGAAGCAGCCACCGGCCGTTCGCGGCCAGCCCAGCAGCTCGACCAACCAGGCCAACGCCTCGTTCTCCGCAAAGATCGCCCCGGCTCCGGTCTCCCACACGCCGCCGAACACGTTGGCGGCACTGGTGACGAAGTCGAAGGCGACCGACGCCCGGGTCGGAGCCGACGGCACGTAGGCCAGGTTCATGGGATCGTCCTGGGCTCGGGTGGCCGGTTCCAGGACGTCCACGAACACCCTCAGCGCCGCGAGCCCGCCGATGCCCGCCGCGCACACCGTCTGCCCGGCCGCCTCGCGCAGCTCCTTGGCCGAGCGAGCCGTCGTCTTCGGATCGGTCTCCCGGACGACGCGGGCTTCAGCCCAGTCCATCGCCTCACGGACGACCCGGTACTCGTCGCCCCACACGTCGGCAGTCCCGGGGTCCTCGTTGGCATCCACGAGCCAAGGCTAGTCATCGACGCGGATCCCGAGGCTGCAGTCGGAGTGCGTGACCCTGACCTGGCCCCACCTGACGTGAGGTGGGTCGTGGCTGGAGGGATGTTCACGGAGCCCGGCGCTCGTCTCGATGAGTCCACGAGGACGTGGTGGCCGCTTCGAGGTGACCCTGCTGATCGGGGATGTCCCCTCGACAGTTGCTATACAGTCGAGGCTCAGCATGCTTTGGGGAGCACGCCGACCACGGGGGAATACTTGCTTGTGACAATTCGACCGTTCATCACGCTCGGTAGATCCTTTCTGAAGCAACGTCGTACGGACTCTCGCTAGTGGGACGGGAGGCGTCCGAGACTCGGCGGACGATGTGGGCCGTCGCGGTGTCGGCCGTCGTCGTGGTCTCGGTCGGAAGCGCGGCGCCGCTGTTGATCGCGCCCGCCATGGTGGAGCAGGTCGCCTCGGTGCTGAGACAGCTGCAGACCGCAATTCTTTTCGGCGCGGCCAGTCTCGGCCTGCTGAGCGGACGCTGGTCGGCCCGCACGTCGGTCGGATTCGCCTGCGGGGCGCTGCTCGTCCTTGCCTTCGCCGCCGCCGCGTCCGCGACGTCCGGAGGGCAGGCCGGGTTGTTCCCCGTGCTGACCACGGCCGGCGCCGCGCTCGCTGTCCTGCTCCTGCTTGCCGCCGCCGCAGCTCCCGAGGTGCACGATGCGCGGTCGCTGCTTCGGCTGCTCACCCGGGAGAGCAGCCCCGTTGCGTTGCTCGCCCTGTTGGCACTCGCTCCCGTCGTCAGGGCTGTTCTCGTGGCAGGCATGGCGATGCCCGCGTCCGCCCGGATGGTGCTCTCCGGTCTTGTCGCCGCCGGCTGGCTCGTCGCGGGCGCACAGCTGTTCCGGCTTGATCGAGCCCGGCTGTCGTGGCTGCCGCCTGTCCTGATGACTCTCGCGGTGGCGGCCGTCGTCCGCGCGTTCGCCGGGGGGGCGTGGGCAGGTTCCCTCCTGGTCGCCGTGGGGTTGGAGGCCCTCGCCGGCACCTTCGCCTTCGTCGGCGCCGCCAGCTCGGCGCGCGCGGGCCTCGTCAGCACCACCGCGGGCATGACGAGCATGCTGCAGGATCTGAGCGCGATCCAGGACAAGGATCGCCGACGCCTCGCCGAGGAGAGCGAACGACTCCACGAGATCCGCTCGCTGCTCGCCGGCCTGCGCGCAGCAACGGCCAGTCTTCGCAAGTACGAGGACAGCCTCGACCCCGGTGTACGGCGCCGGCTCGAGGACGCTGTCGGCGCCGAGCTGACCAGGCTGGACCATCTGGTCGACCCGGGCGACCCGGGCGACCCGCAGGAGCTCGTGCTCGACCTCAAGTCCGCGGTGCGATCCGTGGTGGTGGCAGCGCGGGAGCAGGGGCTGGTCGTCACCAGTGACCTCTCGGAGATCTACGTCCGGGGTCAGGCCGCCGAGATCGCGACACTGGTCTCGGACCTGCTCGTGAACGCGCGCGTGCACGCGCCTGGCTCCGTCGTCCGGTTGAGCTCCCGGGTTGAGGGCGAGGTGGCCACGCTCGAGGTGCGCGACTGGGGGCCCGGATTGTCGGCGAGCGAGGCCTCTCACGTGTTCGAACGGTCCTTCCGGGGGGACCGACCCCTCGCCCTGGGCGTCCCGGGGTCCGGGCTGGGACTGCACAACGCCCGTCGGCTCGCCCGGCAGATGCACGGGGACCTGCAACTGCGCGCTCCCTCGGGGGGAGGGGCGTGCTTCGTCGCCACCTTTCCCCTCGTCCGATGAGGACCACCGAGCCGGTCGGGCAGGCGATCCCGCGTGTCCCGCAGGCCAGGGACGGTGCCGCGGCCGACCTCGACCAGGTGGGCGTCACCGTCCTCGTCGTCGAGGACCATGCTCTGCTGGCGCAGAGCCTCGTGATCGCGCTGGAGGCGGACGGGTGCACCGCGCAGGTCGCCGACCTCGTCGACCGCGCGGCGTTGCTGCAGCAGGTGCGCACGCAGCGACCCACCGTGGTCCTGCTCGACCTGGACCTGGGTGCGCTCGGTGACGGCGTCGACCTGGTGCAGCCGCTGACCGCACTCGGCGCCCGCGTGCTCGTGGTCAGCGGCAGCACCGACCGGGTGCGACTGGCCGAGACCGTGGAAAGGGGGGCGGTCGGGTTCCTGTCCAAGATGGCGCCGTTCGAGACGTTGCTGTCCACCGTTCTCGACGTCGTGGCGCAGCGGGTGGTGCTGAGCACGACCCAGCGCTATGACCTGATGGCAGAACTGCGAGTCGCGCGAGCCGCCCGCAGCCGGGACCTCGCGCCCTTTCGGTCCCTCACGCCCAGGGAGCGCGCGGTGCTGGACGGCCTCGCGCACGGCCAGCGGGCCGAGATCATCGCCGCCACTGCGACGCTGTCCGAAGCAACGGTGCGCAGCCAGATCCGTAGCGTGCTGGCCAAGCTCGGTGTCAATTCGCAGCTGGAGGCGGTGGCCCTGGCATGGGCGGTCGGCTGGTTCTCCCCCGCGCCCTGAGCCCTGCGGTGCGGATCATTTCGCACTGAGGAGCGCTGGCGACTTCATCAATTCACGCACGCCGACTTCATCAGGATCGGCGATGTGCGCAGCGTCCGCGCGAAGCATCGTTCACCTTGGCGGAGGCACACGCAGCCGCATCACGGGCAACTCGCTTCGAAGGAAGTCTCACATGGCACGCTCACGCAAGGTCCTCACCGTTGGCGCCATCGGCGTCGCCGCCCTGGCGCTCATCGGCGCCGGCGCCAGCGCCACCTTCACGGGTGCAGTCGACGCCACTCAGACCATCACCGCCGGCACGATGGAGCTCACGATCACCAACGGGGGCGGCGGCACGGTGTCCGCGGACGGCACCTCGGTCACCCTCCCGGCGTTCGGGCCGACCGGGTCGACGTTCGAGACGACCCACCGGGTCCTGACCGTCAAGAACACCGGCAACATCCCCGTGGAGTCGTTGGCGTTCCAGATGAGTGAGTCGCACCCCGGGACCGCTCGCAACAATGCGCTGCTGGCCCAGACGAACGTCTGCATCCAGAGCACGGACGTCAGCGGCGGGCCCTGGACCGAGGGGAACGGGCCTCTGTCGACTGCCATCGCCCTGAACCCGACCGTCGCGCAGAACCCGGTCCACCTGGTGCCGAACCAGAGCATGACGTTCTCGGTCGACTTCTATGCCGGCCAGGACTCCACGAGCTGCAACGCGGTCAGCAGCGATGGCACGAACACGACGGCTGCGTGGAATGGCTACCAGGGTCACGGCTACCAGACCCCGGCCAGCCTGACGAACGCGGCGCAGGGTGGCGTCATCAAGCCGACCCTGACGTTCAAGTTCACCGGCTGATCACCTCGGTGAGTCTGGGGGCCGCCCGTCCGGACGGGCGGCCCCCATCGTCCGGCATCACCCGCCATCACCGCCTCGACGACGGCGATTCGCTTCAACCTCCAGGAGTCACGCCATGGCCACCCATCCCAAGTTCATGATCGGCGCCGGAATCGCCATCGCCGGGCTGGGCCTCATCGGCGCAGGGGCAGGTGCGACCTTCACCGCGCAGGTCTCGTCCACCAGTGACATCCGCACCGGCGATCTCGGCCTCTCACTCAATGGCGAGGCCGGGTCGGATGTGGACGTGAAGGTGGACGGCAGGAACCTCGGCTCGCACTTCGCTCCGATCACCAAGGAGCTACGGCTCAAGAACACCGGCACCCTGGACATGGCCTCGACCTACCTCGACGTCACCGCCACCGGTTGCAGGGGCGGCGTAGGTGCGCCCCTGGCGGAGGCGTTGGAGGTGACGTTCACCCGCGTGCCCCACGGCGAACTGCTCTACGCCGGCTCGTTGTGCTCGCTGTCGCGCAGCCTCGGTCAACACGACGTCGCGAGCACGAAGGAGCACGACTTCGTCACTCCGCCGGCGCACGCCGACGTCGGCGGCCGGCTCCCCCGTGCGCTCCGCGCCGGCAGGACGATCCACTACCGGCTCGTCATCGAGCCAGGAGGTGGCGAGCAGGGCCTGCCGACTGCGGCGCAGGACAGCTCGGTGACGATCAAGCTCGTCTTCTCCGGCTTTGACTACTAGGACAGGGAGTGGACGACATGAAGGCGCGACAGTGACCACCAGGACCCGGGCCGCTCGACTCCGGAACCTTCCCCACCTCGAGCGCAGTAGCGTCCGCAAGGCGATCGCCAGCCTGTGGCTGGTGCTCGCCTTCAGCGCGCTGGCGCTGGCCGGGTACCAGGTCGGAACCGGACGCTGGCATGCGACGCCGGTCCTGTCGGGGAGCATGCGTCCGGGTCTGCAGCCCGGCGACGTCGTGGTCACCCAGCGGGTGCCCGTCAGCGATCTGCACGTGCGCGACGTCGTCGTCTTCCACCCACCGAACGAAGGTGAACGGCAGACCGTGCACCGCATCGTGAAGGTCACGACAAGCGGCGGCACGACGTCCATCACCACCTGGGGCGACGCGAACCTGGTCGCCGACCCGGAAGTGTCGTCCCTCGAGGGCAGCACGACGTACCGGGTGGTGCGGGTCGTACCCCTGCTCGGCTACCCCGCCGTCTGGCTGCAGAAGGCAGACCATGGCCGGCTGGTCCTCGCCCTCGGGGTGCTGCTGCTGCTGGTCGCTGCCGTCGTCGTCCTGCGCCCGGCCGAGGGCGGAGAACCACCGGACTCAACCGACCCCGCCGCGAAGTAGGAGGGCCCCCAGGGGGTTTCCGTTCCCGGTTCACGGAAACCCCCTGGGAATCGGCCACTCCGTCTCGCGACGTCAGCGACTGATCAGCTCCTCCGGCGCGTGAGAGGCCAGGACTCCCGCGACGTCGGTCGTGGTCGAGAACGAGCCGGGCGCCACCTCGACGTGGGCGGACCCTTCGACGGTCAGATGAGGAAGGATCCGGTCGAGCCAGGCGGGGAGCCACCAGTTGGCCTTGCCGAGGAGGGCCATGGTGGCCGGCACGAGCACCATCCGAACGATGGTGGCGTCGACAAGGATCGCGACCGCGAGCCCGAGCCCGAGCATCTTCAGCGACGGGACCGGGCTGGCCACGAAGCTGAGGAAGACCGCGACCATGATCAACGCTGCGGAGGTGACCACCCGGCCGGTTCCCGCAAGCCCACGGGCGACCGACTCGGTGTTGTCGCCGGTACGCACGTACTCCTCACGGATCCGCGACAGGAGAAACACCTCGTAGTCCATGGAGAGCCCGAAGAGGATCGGGAACATGATGACGACGATGATCGAGGTGATCGGGGTGGGCCCTTCGAGACCGATGAGGCTGCTGCCCCAGCCCCACTGGAACACCGCGACCAGGACTCCGTAGGCGGTGCCGATCGAGAGCAGGTTCATGGCGGCGGCCTTGAGCGGGACCGCGAGGGAGCGGAAGACCAGCATCAGCAGGAGGAACGACACAGCGATCACGGCGCCGATGAACAGCGGGAGCTTCTTGGCCAGCTGCGTGTTGAGGTCGTCGGTGACCGCGGTGATGCCGGAGACGTAGACGTTGTCCGGGATCGCGGCTCGGACCCGCTCGATGGTGGTGGAGGTGTCGGGGTCGGCGGGGCCGGTGGTCGGGATGGCGGTGAAGACGGCGGTGCTGTCGTCGGTCGAGGTCTGGGGGTCGCCCACCGAGGCGATGCCGGGGACGGCGGCGATGTCTCGGGTCAGAGCCGGCAGGTCGGAGGCGACGACGCCCGCCTGGTCGAGATCGACCACGACCAGGAGCGGCGCGTTGATCCCGGTACCGAACCCTTCGGCGAGCAGGTCGTACGCCTGTCGGTGGGTGGTCTCGGCGGGAGCGTCACCGGCGGCAGGGAACGCCGTCTGCATCCAGAACGCCGGCGCCGCGATGGCGAGGAGCACGCCGACCGAGGCGAGCAGGTAGGGCCAGGGTCGAGCAGAGACCTGGTGACCGAAGCGCCACCAGGCGGTGTCCTCGACTGCCTTGGTGGGGCGGTGGCGGCGCACCAGGCGACCGGTGTCGACGCGATCTCCCAGCAGGCTGAGTAGGGCGGGCAGCAGAGTCACGGCTGCGGCGACCGCGAAGAACACCATGATCGAGGTGGCCAGGCCGATCGAGGTCAGGACGCCGACGCCGGTGATGGCCAGGGCCGCGGTGGCGAGGACGACAGTGCCACCGGCGAAGACCACAGCTGCGCCGGAGGTGCCCATCGCGTTGGTCAGAGCCCTGGAGTTGTCCTGGCCGGCCGAGCGGTTCTCCCTGTACCGGGCGACCACGAAGAGTGCGTAGTCGATGCCGACGCCGAGCCCGACCAGCCCGGCGACGGGAACGGCCGAGACCGACACGTCCATCGCCGAGGCCATCAGGGTGATGCCGCCGATGCCGGCACCCACCGCGACGATCGAGAGCCCGATGGGGAGGACCGCCGACACCAGGGTGCCGAAGACGACCAGCAGGACGAGGAGGGCGACCAGGAGACCGATGCCGACATGGCCCGAGGTGCTGTCCTCCGCGTTGAGGAACACGGCATCGCCACCGAGCTCGACACGAAGACCAGCGACGTCGGTGCCCGAGACAGCGTCCGACAGCACGGTGAACGCCGGCTTGCCCATCTCCCGCTCGGGAACGTCGAGGGTGAGCACCGCGTAGCCGATGCGCCCGTCCTCGGAGACGGTGCCCGTCTCGAACGGGTCAGCAACGTTCGCGACGTGGTCGAGGGCGTCGACGTCGCTCAGGACGGCTGCCACCTGACCACGCTGGTCGTCGAGCGTCGTGCCGTCCTTGGCTTCGAGGACCAACACGGCGGTGCCCTTGGCGGCGTCGGGGAAGTTCTCACTGAGCAGCTCCATGGCGCGTGCGCTCTGGCTGCCGGGTGACGAGAAGTCGTCGGTGAACGTCCCGCCGCCGCTGGCTGCGAGGAAGAACACGGCGCCCAGCACGAGGACCCAGCTCGTGACGGTGCGCCAGGGGTGCCTTGCACTGACGACTGCGATGCCGCGGGTGAACCTGTCCATGGTCATGCCTTTCGGGGATGGGGGGTGCTTCTCCTGGGTGCGAAGCTAGGCAGCGATGTGGTGAGCGGTCGTCACCACACGTGGTGAGTGGGCTGGTGATCTCTGGGCCACCGCGCGTGTGCCCTGGGACGGACGGGGTGGATCAGGCAGCGGCGCGGCGCAGGAGGATGCGAGCACGGGCCTTGTGCAGCCGCGGCATCAGGCCGTAGATCACGATCGGTACGGCAGCGGTGGCGAGGACGAGGGTGCGGAGCACGCTCGGCAGGTCGGCGAGGGTGTCGCCGAACAGCAGGTTGAGCACCGTCAGGGTGGGGAAGACGGCGACCCAGATCATCAGCGCCAGCTGGTGCTTGGTGGGCGGCGGGACGGGGTTGGCGCGGTCGGCGGCCTGTGAGTTGGACATGGTGATGCTCCTCGGGGGTGTGATGGGCGCGGCTGGAGGCCGCTCGGGGTGGTGGCGGGCGAGGCCCGCGGTGGGTCCGCCGCAGCGGCGGCGGTGTTCAGGTCGGTCGTCGGGTGGGTCGCTGGGTGGTCAGCCCGGGAGACCGAGCCGGAAGTTCGCGACCGCGATCGGCAGGTCCTCGTCGACCAGGTCGTTGTTGATCGCGATCGCGGCCGCGGAGCCCTCGCCGGCGGCGGTGATGACCTGGGCGCGCGGGTTGACGGCGTTCCCGGCGGCCCAGACGCCGGGGACGCTGGTGCGGCCGGTGGCGTCGGCGACAACCCCGCCGCCCTCGTGGGTGCCGCACTGCAGGCGCACCAGCAGGTCGTCGTTGGGCACGAACCGGGGCCGGACGAACACGGCAGAACGCGGCACGACGTGACCGGAGTCGAGCTCGACCCCGGTCAGTCGGTCGTGCTCGACCACGAGCCTGGCGACGGGCTCGTCGACGACGCCGATGGCGCGGGCGACGAACTGCTCGCGCTGGTCGGCGGTGAGGGTGCCGCCGTTGCCGAAGAAGACGACGTCGGAGGACCACTCGCGGACCAGGTGAGCGTGGGCGACCGCTTCGGGGGTGCCGCCGAGCACGCCGAGGGGCTGGTCGCGGACCTCCCACCCGTGGCAGTACGGACAGTGGAGCAGGTCGCGGCCCCACCGTTCGCGTACGCCCGGAATGTCCGGGATCTCGTCACGCAGCCCCGTCGTGACGAGGACACGCCTGGTGCGCAGGGTGCTGCCGTCCGCGAGCAGGACGTCGAACCAGCCCCGGTGGCCGTTCACCGCCGGCGTCGACCTGACGGGGACGATGTCGGTGACCCGGCCCTCGATGAGGTCCCCCTCGTAGCCGGTGACCTCGTCGCGCCCTGCGCTCAGCAGGTCTGCAGGCGGGAGGCCGTCGGAGCCCAGGTAGCCGTGCATGTGCGCGGCCGGGGCGTTGCGCGGTTCACCGGCGTCGACCACCGCGACGCGACGGCGGGCGCGAGTGAGGACCAGGGCCGCTGAGAGTCCGGCCGCGCCGCCGCCGACCACCAGCACGTCGTATTCGTTCATACCAAGAGAGTCGTCTGTCGCGACCTCCGTGACAACGGTTGTTGCTGTTTCCGGGAACCACGCGGTGCAATGGGCCATGGCAGCACCACGAAGCACCCCGGTCGACGCGGCCCCCACCGACCCAGAGCCGGGCGCCCCGACCCCGATCGCAGCGGCCCTCGATCTGGTGGGGCCCCGACTGCGAAGGGTCCGCGAGCAGCGCGGAATCACGCTCACCGAGGTCGCTCATCTGACCGGCATCTCCAAGAGCACCCTCTCGCGGCTCGAGAACGGCCAGCGGCGCCCCAGCCTGGAGCTGCTCCTTCCGCTCGCGCAGACCTATCGGGTGCCGATCGACGACCTGGTCGGTGCCCCCGAGGTCGGCGACCCGCGGATCCGGCTGAAGCCACGCCGCGTGAACGGGCGCACCGTCCTTCCCCTAACCCGGCCGGGCGGAATCCAGGCCTGGAAGATCCTCATCCCTACGTCCCAGTCGGAGCCGAACCCGCGCAGCCACGACGGGTTCGAGTGGCTCTACGTGCTGTCGGGTCGGATGCGGCTCGTGATGGGTGACCAGGACGTGGTCCTGGGTATCGGTGAGGCGGCTGAGTTCGACACCCAGGTGCCGCACTGGTTCGGCAGCACCGGCGACGGCCCCGCTGAGGTGCTCAGCATCTTCGGGCGCCCAGGAGAGCGGATGCAGACGCCCGCGCAGCCCGGGACATCCGAGTCGGCGCACTGACCGGCCCCAGCCCGAGAAGAGCCCGACTGGCCCAGCGCGCAGAAGCCGGCTTCTGCCCTACGCTCAGGTCGAGTCCGACGCCAGGGAGGGGATCGCCGATGGCCGACCCGCTGGTGGAGACGAAGCTTCTCCTGCCCAGGCCGCGCCGCGAGATCGTGCTGCGTCCCCGACTGGCCGATCTGCTCCAGCGCGCCTCACACGCTCCGGTCACGCTGGTCTCGGCACCCGCGGGCTTCGGCAAGACGACACTGCTGGCCTCCTGGTTCAGCACCGGCCACCCCACACCCGGACACAGTCGTCGAGTCGCGTGGGTGTCCGTCGACGAGCGCGATCGTGAGTCCACGTCGTTCTGGACCTACGTCCTGCTGGCCCTCGACCGGGCTGTCCCCGGGTCGGGTGCCGCGGCGCTCACGCTCCTGCAGTCCGGGCAGGCACCCATCGAGACCGTGCTCGCCAGCGTGGTGAACGAGCTGAGCGTGCACTCCGGAGAGGTCACCGTCGTCCTCGATGACTACCACCTCGCCGACGGCGTCGAGGTCGCGGCCGGGATGACGTTCCTCGTGGACCACCTGCCCCCGCAGCTCCGCCTGGTCATCGGAACCCGCGCCGACCCTGCACTGCCGCTCTCGCGGCTGAGGGCTCGCGCGGAGCTCGTCGAGATCCGCGCAGCCGACCTTCGCTTCACGGGCGAGGAAGTGGCCAGCTACCTCAACGATCTCAACGGCTTCGACCTCACTGCCGCCGACATCGCAGCACTCGAGACCCGGACAGAGGGATGGGTTGCCGCGCTCCAGCTGGCGGCGCTCTCGCTGCGCGACCGCGATGACCGCTCGCGCTTCATCGCCGGGTTCGCGGGCGACGACCGGTTCGTCGTCGACTACCTCGCCGACGAGGTCCTCGGTCGTCAGCCCGACGACGTACGCCGCTTCCTGCTCGACACCTCGATCCTCGGCCGGCTCACCGGCCCGCTGTGTGACGCGGTCTGCCCCCCGCACGAGCGCGCCGGCGGTAGGAGCGGCAAGGCCATGCTCGAGGCCCTCGACCGGCAGAACCTGTTCCTGGTCCCGCTCGACGGTCATCGGAGCTGGTACCGCTACCACCACCTCTTCGGGGACGTCCTCCAAGCGCACCTGCTCGATGGCCGACCCGGCGACGTGCCCGAGCTGCATCGTCGCGCGTCAGGGTGGTACGCCGACGCCGGGCAGACCGAGAGCGCAGTTCGGCATGCGCTGGCCGGCGGAGACGTGCAGCGGGCCGCGGACCTCGTCGAGCTCTCCTTCCGGAGGCTGGGTCGTGAGCGGCGTGAGGATCTCGTCCGCCGCTGGGCGCACGAGCTGCCCGGTGACGTCGTCCGCAACCGACCCGTGCTCGCGATCGCGCTGATCAGCGGGCTGATGGCCAGCAACGAGTTCGACGGCGTCGCACTGCGCCTCGATCACGTCGAACGGCTGTTGGCGAAGCCGGCGGCGGACCTGGTGGTCGTGGACCGCGACGAGCTGCCTCGGGTGCCCGCGGCCGTCGAGATGTACCGTGCGGCACTCGCGCTCATCGGCGGTGACCCTGCCACGGCGATCGCACGCGCACAGAGGGCCATCGAGGCCACCGTCGAGGGTGACCATCTGGTGACCGGGGCCGCAGCGGCGCTGTCCGGTCTTGCGTCCTGGTCAACCGGAGACATCGTCTCGGCACACGCCAGCTACGCCACCTCCATCCGGGCCCTGACTCGGGCCGGGCACGTCGCGGACGTGCTGGGCTGTTCGATCGCGATGGCCGACATGGAGCTGAGGCTGGGCCGGCTGCGCGACGCCGAACGCACGTTCGGGCTGGCCCTCGAGCTCGCGGAGAGCAACGCGGCTGCCGGGTCGACCGTCATGCGGGGCACGGCCGACATGCTCGTCGGCCTGAGTCGCACGGCCTGGTACCGCAACGACCTGGCCGCCATGGCCGAGCACCTGCGTCGCGCCGACGAGCTCGGGGAGGCCGCCTCGCTCCCGCAGAACCCGTACCGGTGGCGGGTGGGCATGGCCCGGCTCCGGGCGGCCGAGGGCGACCTGTCGACTGCCCTGGAGCTGCTCGACGAGGCCGAACGCGTGTACGTCGGCGACTACTCGCCGAACGTGCAACCGGTCCCCGCGACCCGCGCCCGCCTGGTCGCCGCGCGTGGCGATGTCGCCGAGGCACGTGCCTGGGCACGCCAGCACGACGTCGCCGCCGACGACGAGCTCTCCTACCTGCACGAGTACGAGCACGTCACGCTCGCCCGAGTCCTGCTCGCGGAGCACGCCGCCACCGGTTCCTCGCAGGCGCTGCAGGACGCTGCTGCTCTTCTCGACCGACTGCTGGTCGCGGCCGAGGACGGTGGGCGCGCGGGCACGGTGATCGAGCTGGAGGTGCTCCGGGCGGTCGCCCACCGCGCGCGCGGCGCACGGGACGAGGCTCTCGAGGCGCTGGGGCACGCTGTCGAGCTCGCTGAGGCGGACGGCTGGGTACGAGTGTTCGTCGACGCGGCACCCGTCGTGTCCGACCTGCTGGCGGAGGTGGCGGCAAGCCGTCCTCGGTCCGGATTCTCGCGGGAGCTGCTCGCGGCGGTGACGGCGGCCGGCGGGACCCGCCCGGAGGCGGCCGAGACGTCACCTCCGCGACCGGGATCGAGGCCGGAGCTCGTCGACCCGCTGAGCGACCGCGAGCTGGAGGTGCTGCGGCTGCTCGGCTCGGAGCTCGACGGTCCTGCCATCGCTCGCCAGCTCGTCGTGTCCCTGAACACGGTGCGCACCCACACCAAGCACATCTACACCAAGCTCGGCGTCAACAGCCGGCGCTCCGCCATCAGCAAGGCACACCAGCTCGGCCTCATGGCCCGGTCCGGGGACCGCTGAGCGTCGGGGACCCCGGTCCCGCCGGCGTGGAGATCACCACGTCGCTCACCAGATGATGTGACGACCACTCACCGCGTCCGCTCCTAGCGTGCAGGTACAGGACGAACCCAGCTCACCGGCTGGAACCGCCAGGACCAGCAGGAGGAGCACCCAGTGGACACCCATCCCGCCGGCCGGCACGAGCCGGGCTGGTACGAGATCCGCCTCCAGGGGCGACTCGATGACCGGTGGTCGGCCTGGTTCGACGGCATGACCCTCACGACCAGGCCCCAGACGCCCGATGTCGGCGTCGTCACGGTGCTCCGTGGCCACGTCGTCGACCAGGCCGCGCTGCACGGTCTGCTCGCGCGGCTTCGCGACATCGGCCTGCCTCTCATCTCGGTCACACGCGTCGAAGCCGATCCCTGCCAAGAACCCCCGACGGCGTCCGGGGAGCACGAGCGATGAACCGCTCGACCGTGCCCGCGCGGAGCCCGCGCCCGCGCCCGACCTCAGGAAGCAGGCCAGGTTTCCGTCGTACCCACCTGGCCTGGCACCGGCGGACCGGGCGCGTCCTGGCCCTACGGCGTCGGGTGCGCGACGGAGCGGCCCGTCCGGACGGCGGTCACCACCCTGGTGATCGCCCCGGCGGCGACCATCGCGTGCTCGCGGTCCTGGACGAGTGAGCTGTGGGTGGCGTCGGCCAGTCGCAGGTGCACCGCGTCGGTGGACAGGGTTGCCAGAGCGTCCTGGAGCGGCAGCCATCCGTCCTGAGCGTCCTTCTCCGCGGTGACGACGACCAAGGGGATGGTCCCGAGCGGACCGGCGTCGTGTGCCGCGTCGAGGGCGTCCAGGAGGGCGGCGAACTCGTCGCGGAGCGTCCGGAAGTGAGCGGGAGTGGACCAGGTGGTCATCGACTCGGTGCGCTGCGGCTCCGGGAGGTCGCTCCCGACGATGCCCGCGGCCAGGCGGGCCACGCCGAACCGCGCCAAGGTGGGCATCAGAGCCTCGACCCGGCGGAAGCCGGCGTAGAAGGCGGGGAAGGCCGGCAGCTCGGCCATCACGTCGGGTGACTGCCCGTCGAGCAGCACCACACCGGCGACCTCGTCGGGGTGGGCGGCGGCGAAGAGGCGGACGTAGACGGCGCCCGTGGAGTGGCCGGCAAGAACGTAGGGCCCCGGCTCGCGGGCGACGTCGAGCAGGGTGTGCAGGTCCTCGACGGTGGACTCACCGGTCGTGCGGACGTCGCTCGGTTCGCTGCGTCCGTAGCCGGCCCGGTCGTAGACGCAGACCCGGGTCTCGGCGGCGACCGCAGGTGCGATCCGGGCACTCATCGGTGCCGACGCCTCGCCGAGTCCGGACTCGAGCACGACGGTGGGGCTCCCGGTGCCCGTGCACGACATCCACAGCTGGTGACCGCCGACGTCGTACAGGTGGCCGGTCGCCGTCAGACCGTCCGCGTCGTGCGTCTCCTGGATGGTCTCGTAGAGGCCACCGAGGGCCGCAACCTGCAGGGCCAGGAAGACCGGGTAGAGGAGCACCGGTCGGGCCCAGCTGCGCAGCGACGTACCCGTCCTGTTGACCATCCACGCGACGAGCAGGATCACCACCGGCGGCCACACCCACCCGGCGGCTGTGAGGAGCTCGTCGACGGGTCGGACCGCGAGGCAGCCGGCGCCTGCCGCGCCCATGACGACGGCGGGGACCAGGGCCCACGCCTGCGGCTGGTCGGTACGTCGTCGTGCGAAGTGCCACAGCGAGAGCCAGCCCAGTGCGAACGAGACCAGGACGAGGCCGGTGACCACCGGTTCGGTGGCGCCGGGGGCCAGGACGAGGGTCGACCCGGCTGCGGCGAGCAGGCCGCCCCCGAGGCTGGCGGCGACGATGCGGCCGATGTGGCCGCGCCGTTTCGGCGGGACCGGCTGGGAGCCGGTGAGGAACGGGTCAATGGGGGTGGTCGTGGCGGACATGGTGTGCCTCCGGATCAGAAGTGGGCGGGAGTGGACTTGTCGTCGGTCAGTGGTGCATGTGCATGCCGGCGCCGGCCTCGGCGCGGGTCGAGGGCATCCGCCACAGGGCGACGAGCGCGACCACGACGGCGACCAGTGCCGCGGCGAGGAAGCCCCGCTCGAAGCCCGCGACGACGCCTGTCGGGCTGGTGAGGTTGCCGGCTGTGGACGCCACCGCGGAGAGCACGGCGACACCCAGGGCGGCGCCGACCTCGTGACCGGTCATCAAGAACCCGGAGGCGACTCCGGCGTGGCTCGCCGGGATGCCGGCCATCGCGGTGACGGAGACGGGCACGAAGACCATGCCGACGCCGAGGCCGAGGCCGATCAGCCCGGGCAGGATGCCGCCGGCGTAGCCCGAGGTCGCGGAGGCGGTGGACATCAGGACGGCCGCGCCGGCCGCGAGCACGAGACCCGTGGTCGCGACGGCGCGCGGCGAGAGGTGGGCCATCAGGTGGCGCGCCACCACCGTCCCGCCGGTGATCGCCAGCGCGAACGGCAGGAAGGCCAGTCCCGCCTGCAGGGCGGAGAAGCCGAGCACGGTCTGGACGAAGATCGAGGTGAGGAAGACGGTGCCGACCAGGATTCCGGTGACGCCGAGCATCACGCTCGTGCTCGACACCAGGGTGCGGAGCGTCCAGACGTGGGGCGGGAAGAGCGGGTCGGAGGCGCGACGCTCGACGGCGAGGAACGCCACGATCAACGCGCCCGACGCGACGAGCGACCCGATCGTCTGCACCGACACCCAACCATGGGTCGCGCTGGCGCCCAGGCCGTAGACGAGCGCGACGAGGCCTCCGATGACGGCGGCGGCACCCGGCAGGTCGAGGCGGGACAGGCTGACACCCCGAGCGGTGTCGCGGGGCAGGACGAGGAACCCGACGAGCAGCGCGACGGCCCCGATCGGCACGTTGAGCCAGAAGATGAACTCCCAGCTGGTCCAGGTGGTGACGGCGCCGCCGAGCAGCACGCCGAGGGCGACTCCCAGGCTGCCGACGGCACCCCAGATGGCCAGACCGAGCTTGCGCTGCTCCCCGTCGTACGTCGTGGTGACCAGGGAGAGTGCGGAAGGCGTGAGCAGGGCGGCGCTGAGCCCCTGGACGGCCCGGGCCGCGATCAGCTGGCCGGCGCTGTCGGCGAAGCCGCTGACCAACGAGGCGATCGTGAAGAGCCCCAACCCGGTCAGGAACACCGCTCGCCGCGACAGCAGGTCGGCGATCCGGCCGCCAAGGAGCAGCCCGCCCCCGGACATCATGAGGTAGGCGGTCACGAGCCACTGGAGCTGGCCCCCGTCGAGGTCGAGGGACCGGCCGATGGACGGCAGGGCGGTGTTGACGACCGAGATGTCGAGGACGACGAGAATCTGGGCGGCGAGGGCGACAGCGAGCACCGACCAGGACTTCTTCGGGACCCGGTCGTGAGTGGTGACGGGGCCGGGAGCGGGGGTTGTGTGGGTGGCCATCGGGGTCTTCTTCCGGTGAGGCGGTGGGATGTACCCAGCCTCCGGCGACTCCGGATCGCTCGCCCCGGTCAAACGACCGGGTTCGTCCTCAGCCCAGGTCGAGGCGCGCCAGCTCGCCACGCGAGGTGACGCCGGCCTTGGCGAACACGTTGCGCAGGTGGAAGGCCACCGTCCGGGGTGAGACCCAGCACTGGGCCGCGACCTCCTTGTTGGAGAGGCCCTCGCTCACCAGCAGCGCGACCTTGCGCTCCATCGGCGTCAACGTCAGCAGGGTCGACTCGTCGCGGCGCCGCGCGGTCTCACCCGATGCCCGCAGCTCCTCGGTGGCCCTTGCCGCCAGCGGATCGGCGCGCAGGTCCTGCAGCGTCGCGAGGGCCTCACGCAGCGGGAGGCGCGCATCGGCTCGGCGTCCGCTACGTCGCAACAGCTCGCCATGGGCGAGCTGGGTGCGCGCGCGGTCGTAGGGCCGGCCGGCCAGCGCCTGGTGCCCCAGCGCGCGTCGGAACAGCTCGTCAGGGTCCTCGCCGCGGTCGGGGTCGGCGACCAGCGCCCGACCGAAGAGCGCGGTCGCCTGCGCCCAGGGCAGCGTCGTCCCCGCGGCGAACTCCTCGAGCTCCACCGTCCAGTCGCGAGCCAGGCCCTGGTCGCCGGCCCGCACCGCGGCGTCGATCCGGTCATGTGCCGCCAGCCGACGCATCGTCGGCAGGCGGAGCTCGCGCAGATGGTGGAGTGCACCGGCCCGATCACCCGTGAGCGCGGCCCTGACCCCCGAGGACCAGTGCACGAGGTCGTCCAGCGGGCGAGCCAGGATGCCTCGGGCGGGATGCGAGGTCAGGAGCTCGTCGAGGGCGACCCGATGGCCGTCGTGGTCCGGGCTGCCCTGGAGTGCCGCCACGAGGGTGAGCCAGGCCAGTGGAGTTGCGGTCGAGGCACGCTGCCCCACGCTCCGACCGAGGGAGACGGCCTCCTCGCACGTGCTGCGCAGCTCAACCCAGCTGCCCGCGAGGTAGAGACCGAACGCGCTGCGTTGCAGCGCGTAGAGCACCGCCATGCCGTCGCCGCGCTCCCGAGCCACCGACAGCATCAACGCGTAGAGCTCGCGATGCGCCTCGTCCTCGCCGAGGTGCAGGGCATCGTTGCCCAGGTTGCCGAGCAGGTCGAGGTCTTCCGTGGTCCGGCCTGCGGACCTGGCAACCTGCAGCTCCGCGACGGCACCGGCCCGCTCCCCCACCATCGCGTGCTCGCTGCTCAGCAGCAGGTGCTTGAGTGAGCGGGTCCGCGCGGTGTCGTCGGCGGCGTCCCGGATGTCGACCGTGCCCGCCGGCAGGACCGCGCCGCTGTCGGCTCCGTGGCTGCGCGCCACCGAGGCTGCCACCGCCATCTCGAGTGCACGAAGCGGGTCATGGGCGGCGACCCGCTCAGCGGCTCGGGTGAGGATGCGGTGCGCGTCGTGGGCCGAGCCGGTGTTGACCTCGATCCGGGCCCGCAGGCGGTCGAGGTCGGCCCGCAGGAGCGGATCGTCGACATCGGCCCGGGCCGCCGCGACCAGCGTCGACGCGTGCCGGGCCCGGCCCGATGCCCAGGCGCTGCGGGCGGCGGCGAAGCGGCGCCCCGCCGCCGCGGACGCCTCGCCGAGCTCGGCCGCGCGCTCATGGGCGTCCGCTGCTGCCCGGTGGGCCCCTCGGGACTCGGCCCGGACGGCCACGTCGTCGAGCGCTGCCGCCAGCGCGGGGTCCGGCCCGTCGGCGACGGCCGCAAGGTGCCACGTCTGCCGGTCGGGGTCCTGCAGGTCACCGAGGACCTCCGCGAGCGCTTCGTGCACACGCCGACGCTCGCGGTCTCCGGCTGCCTGGTAGATCGCCGAGCGGACCAACGGGTGCTGGACGTCAGCATTGTCTCCCGTGACGACCAGCAGCCCCGTGCGCACCACAGCATCGAACGCATCGGTGCCGATCCCCAGCGCCCGTGCGGCGCGCTCGAGCGTGGCGAGACGCCCGGTGCCGTCGGCGACGGCGACCAGCAGGACCGTCTGAGCAGCCTCGGAGAGCTGCCGGCATCGCTCGAGGAAGGCGCGTTCCACGCTGCGGGTGAGCGGCAGGGTCGCCGGCAAGGGCTCGCTCCCGTCCCGCTGGGCCGGCGAGAGAGCCGTGGGCAGCTCCTTCAGCGCCAACGGGTTGCCACCGGTCTCGGCGAGCAGGCGGTCACTGACCTCGGCAGGCAGCTCACCCACGCTGTCGAGGAGCAGCGCGCGCGCCGACCCCTCGTCGAGAGCCCCCAGGGTCAGGGTCGGGATCCCCTCCGGCTCGAACCCGGTGTCGTCCGGGTGCCGGGCCACGAAGCAGATGGCCAACCGGTCCGCGTCGAGCCTCCTCGCGGTGAACAGCATCGCGTCGGCCGAGGCGGCGTCCAACCAGTGCGCGTCGTCGACCATGCACACCAGCGGCTCGTCCTCGGCCGCCGACGTGAGCAGCGACAGGGTGGCGAGCCCCACGAGGAACGGCTCGAGCCTGGCCCCCTCGGCCTCGCCGAAGGCGATCCGGAGCGCTCGCGCCTGGGGAGGGGGCAGTGCGTCCACGAGAGCCAGCAACGGGCGCATCAGCCTGTGCAGGGCGGCGTACGCGAGCGGCGCCTCGGACTCGAGACCCTGCGTGCGGAGCACCCGCAGTCCGGCCCTGGACACGACGTCGTCGACGAGAGCGGACTTCCCGATCCCGGGCTCCCCCCGCACGAGCACACAGCCTGACCGACCCAGGCGGGCGGCCTCCACCATCGATGCGAGGTGTGCCCGCTCGGCGTCGCGACCCTGAAGCACGCACAGAGCGTACTGCGCGCCGGGTGCCCCGGAGCGACGTCGAAGCCCGTCCCTTGAACCCGGCTCTTTGACCGGGGCGAGGAATGGCACTGACGCGCAGGGTGGACCCAGGGCCGCAGACGTCGGCCCGTTCACCCGGAGGAGAAGCCATGACGACCCCCGACCGACCAGTGCGCCACCTCGGGATCCTGATGTTCGACGACATCGAGGAGCTCGATGCGGTGGGGCCGTGGGAGGTGTTGTCGTGGTGGACCCAGAACCACCCCGAGGACGGCTGGACCGTCAGCTGCCTGTCGCGTGACGGCGACCCCGTGATGGCGGCCAAGGGGTTGGTGCTCGGCGCACACCACTCCTTCGCCGACACCCCGCAGCTCGACGTGCTCATCCATCCCGGAGGCCCGGGCAGCCGACGGCTGATGCGCGACCCGGCGCACCTGCAATGGGTGTCGACGCAGCGGACCCGGACTCCGCTGCTGGCGAGCGTCTGCACCGGTGCGCTCGTCTACGCAGCCGCCGGGCTCCTCAGCGGGAGGCCGGCGACCACGCACTGGGAGTCCGTCGACCTCCTCCGCGACCTCGACCCCACGATCGACGTCCGGCCGGAGGAGCGGTTCGTCGACGACGGCGACCTGGTCACCAGCGCCGGCGTGAGCGCAGGCATCGACATGTCGCTGCACCTCGTGTCCCGGCTCGTCAGCTTCGACCGGGCCAGAGAGGTACGCCGCGCGATCCAGTACGACCCCCGGCCGCCCGTGTGAGCAGTCGCTCGGCGCGTTCTCGGTGGGTCGCAACCTCAGCTCGTTGCCTTGCCGACCGTCAGTAGGAAGGCGGAGTCCTCGACGGCCTCGACTGAGTGACGCGAGTCGGGGATGGTGATCAGGTCTCCCGGCGAGCCGTTCCACCGGTTCTCCCCCGCCACGAGGGTCACCCGGCCGTGCAGGACCTGGAGGGTGGCCTCGCCCGGACTCTCGTGCTCGTCGAGGTTGCTGCCGGCCTGGAGTGCGATCAGGGTCTGGCGCAGCACGTGCTCGTGCCCGCCGTACACCGTGTGGGCGCTTCGACCGCTCGACGACGCCGAAGCCTTCTCCAGGTGGTGGCGGACCAGCGCGGTCAGTGACTCCTTCTGCATGTGCTCTCCTCTTCCTGGGGTTGCTGCGGTTCTCCCGAGGCGTCGAGCAGGAAGCTCGGCGACTCGGCGTGTGCCTTGTCGACCATCGCCCAGCCACTCGCTCCGAGGGTGACCACGGAGACCGGGAAGATCCCGAGGTCCTCTCGTTCGACGTGGACAGCCAGGTCGTCGAGCATCTTCGTCACCTGTGCCACGAAGTCCGCGGAGTCGGGATCGAGCCCGGCGATCGCCGTCGCGAAGTCGCGATGCTCGACCTCGAGCTCATCGATCTCGTCGGTGAACTCGCCTGCGGCGCGCAGGGCGCGAAAGATTCCGTGTTCCTCGCGCCGGACGTGCCGTTCGAGGTCCGCGACGAGGACGGCCAGGCGTGCCTTCGCCGCCGTGGGCTCTCCAGCACCGAGGTCCTGGCGGACGTGGTGACCCAGGTCCACGAGGGCGGTGTGCTCGTCCATCAGCTCGGCGATCGGCGCCACCTCTCGGCACCCGCAGTACTCACACACCTCAGCCGACCCGGTCCCAGCCACGGCGCGGTCGGTGGCTTCCGAGCTGGTCGTCGTCGCGGCTGCGGTAGACGATGTAGGGGCGGGTGAGGTAGCCGAGTGGGGCGCTGAAGACGTGGACGAGACGGGTGAAGGGCCAGAGTGCAAAGAGCCCGAACGCGACCAGCGCGTGCAGCTGGAAGCCGAGGGGGGCGTCCGCCATCAGGGTCGGGTCCGGGTGGAACGCGAGGAACGAACGGAACCAGATCGAGACGCCCTCGCGGTAGTTGTACTCGCCGCCGATCGTCATGATGGACCCGGCGATGGTGTTCCACATGCCGAGCACGATGACGACTCCCAGGAACGCGTACATGACCTTGTCCATGTTCGTCGTGGCGGAGAAGACCGGGCCGGTGGTGCGCCGGCGGTAGATCAGGATCGCCATGCCGACCACGGTCATCACTCCGGCCACGAGCCCACCCCCGACCGCCACCACGTGGTACGTGTGCTCGCTGATGCCCAGGGCATCGGTCCACGACTCCGGCACGAGAAGACCGATCACGTGACCGCCCACCACGCCGAGCATCCCGAAGTGGAACAGCGGACTCCCGATCCTGAGCAGCCGGTTCTCGTAGAGCTGCGATGAGCGGGTGGTCCAACCGAACTTGTCGTAGCGGTATCGCCAGAGGTGGCCGACGACGAAGGTCGTGAGACACAGGTAGGGGACGACGACGAAGAGGAACTCGTTCATGTGGGGGCTCCCGGGAACGACGGCATGGGCAGCAGAGTGGGCTCGGTCGCGGCGCCGGGGCTGAACTGCGGGCTGGCGAACGGCGCCAGGCCCACCTCCTCCTCCGGTGGTCCCTCGGCCGCGAGACGGCGTACGGCGTCCCGCTCGTCGCCGCGCAGCGCGGGCAACGTGGAGGTGACCGCGTCGACGAGCCCGGCCCACGGTGAGCCCAGGTCGCGCAGCGAGAGGCGCAGCAGCTCCAGCCCCGCGCGGTGGTCGAGCATCAGGTCCCGGCCGAGGTCTCGGTCACCGGTGGCGGCGAACTCGAGGACGACACAGAGGTGGTCGGGCAGCTCGGCGTCGCCGAGCTCGAAGCCTGCCGAGAGGTAGGTCTGCTTGAAGCGCAGCAGCGCCATCCCGCGTTTTCGGGTGTCGCCGTGGGCGAAGTAGGTCAGGAAGAGGTTGCAGCGCCGGCGTGTGTCGAACGTCTCGACGTAGTCGGCCTGGAGCTCCGGGAGCGGCGTGGACTCGAGGTGCCCCAGGAAGGTCCGGATCGAGTCCCCGATCGCGGTCGGCAGACCGTAGGACGCCGACCGGAACAGGTCAACCCGAGCGAGCAGGTCCGGATCGGGGTAGTCGAGGAGCAGCGAGACCGACTGCCACACGATCGTCAGCTGTTCCGGGGGCAGGGTCGGCTTCGCACGCCGCCCGCTCACGAGTCGTCCCCCTTCGGTGGGAACAGACCGGGCGGCGAGCCCTTGCCATCCCAGTTCAGCAGGTTGACCCGGGAGCCCTTGTGCTCGGGGCCGGCGAGCGAGTCGGCGGTCTGCCGGTCCTGGAGCATCTGGAAGTTCTCGACCGCGAGGGGGGTGGGGGCACCCGAACCCTCGCCGAAGAGGTCCTGCTGCCCCCCGCCGTACTCGGAGACCGAGCACTCGGTGGCCAGCTCCTCCAAGGAGTGTGCCTGCTCGGCGTGCGCGGGCGGGATGACGTAGCGCTCGTCGTACTTGGCGATCGCGAGGAGGCGGTACATGTCGTACATGTCCTCCTCGGTCATGCCGACGGCTTCTGGGATCGACCCGTCGGGCTCGCGGCCCATGTTGATGTCGCGCATGTAGCAGCGCATCGCGGCGAGCTTCTTGAGCACCGCGTCGACCGGAGCGACGTCGCCGGCGGTGAAGAGCTCGGCGAGGTACTCGACCGGGATCCGGAGCGCGTCGATCGCGGCGAAGAGGTTGCCCTTGTCCTCGGCGTCCTCGCCGGTCTCCTGGACCACGTCGACCACCGGTGAGAGCGGCGGGATGTACCAGACCATCGGCATCGTCCGGTACTCCGGGTGCAGCGGCAGCGCCACCCGGTAGGTGTTGATGAGTGCGTAGATCGGGGAGCGCTGGGCGGCGTCGATCCAGTCGCGGGCGATGCCGGCCTTCTCCGCCTCCCGGACCACCTCGGGATCATGGGGGTCGAGGAAGACGTCGCGCTGGGCTTCGTAGAGACCCTGGTCGTCGGTGGTCGAGGCGGCTGCGAGGACCTTGTCGGCGTCGTAGAGCATGAGGCCGATGGAGCGCAGCCGGCCCACGCAGGTCTCCGAGCAGACGGTCGGGAGGCCGACCTCGATGCGCGGGAAGCAGAAGGTGCACTTCTCGGCCTTGCCGGTGCGGTGGTTGAAGTAGACCTTCTTGTAGGGGCACCCGGAGACACACATGCGCCAGCCGCGGCACTTGTCCTGGTCGACCAGGACAATGCCGTCCTCCTCGCGCTTGTAGATCGCGCCACTCGGGCAGGACGCGGCGCACGAGGGGTTGAGGCAGTGCTCGCAGATCCGTGGCAGGTAGAACATGAAGGTCTGCTCGAACTCGAACTTCACCTTGTCGGCGATCTTCTTGAGCATCGGGTCGCGGTGCGCGGTGGCAGTGGAGCCGCCGAGGTCGTCGTCCCAGTTGGCCGACCACTCGATCTTCATGTTCTTGCCCGAGATCAGCGACTTGGGGCGCGCGACCGGGGTGTGCTCCTGGGCCGGCGCGTCGGTGAGGGTGGCGTAGTCGTAGGTCCACGGCTCGTAGTACTCGCCGATCGAGGGCAGCTTGGGGTTCGAGAAGATGGTGAGGAGCTTCTTGAACCGGCCGCCCGCCTTGAGCTTGAGTCGGCCCCGCTTGTTGAGCTCCCAGCCGCCCTGCCACTTCTCCTGGTCCTCATAGGTGCGGGGGTAGCCGAGGCCCGGCCGGGTCTCGACGTTGTTGAACCAGATGTACTCGGTGCCGGACCGGTTGGTCCACGCCTGCTTGCAGGTGACCGAGCAGGTGTGGCATCCGATGCACTTGTCGAGGTTCATCACCATCGCCATCTGCGCCATGACCTTCATCAGTACGTCACGTCCTGGCTGCGCTTGCGGATGATGGTGACCTCGTCACGTTGGTTGCCGGTGGGGCCGAGGTAGTTGAAGGCGAAGCTCAGCTGGGCGTACCCGCCGATCAGGTGCGAGGGCTTCACGAGCAGTCTGGTGAGCGAGTTGTGGATGCCTCCGCGCTTGCCGGAGGTCTCGGCGAGCGGGACGTCGATCAGCCGGTCCTGCGCGTGGTACATGTACACGGTTCCCTCGGGCATGCGGTGCGACACGATCGCCCGGGCCACCACGACGCCGTTGCGGTTGACCGCCTCGATCCAGTCGTTGTCGACGATCCCGACCTTGGCAGCGTCGCGGTCGCTCATCCAGATGTTCTGGCCGCCGCGCGAGAGCGACAGCATGAACAGGTTGTCCTGGTACTCCGAGTGGATCGACCACTTGTTGTGCGGGGTCAGGTAGCGGACCGTCAGTCCCTCGACCTCGCCGGCGGACCCGTCGGAGACGTTGCCGAGGGCGGGTTCGGCGAAGAGGGCCGCCATGTTGAGCGGCGGGCGGTAGACCGG
>JBBQRV010000016.1:0-27908 GCA_038214475.1 Propionibacteriales bacterium
GCGCCCTGGACGGCGAGGGTGTCGCGGACCACGCCGAAGATCTCGGCCAGCCCGAGCGGCGAGTCGGCGATCCGCAGGTGTGGGTTGGTGACGGCGACCGGGTGCCACCAGGCGCCGTCGGCGGTGATCGTGGGCTCGGGCTCCAGGGTGTCGATCGAGACGTGCACGCCGGTGTCCGCGAACCCCTCATGGGCCACCGGTCGGATCACCCGGTCCTCCGTGGCGATGCCTTCTGCGTCGAGGCGTCGATGCAGTGCCCGGACCCCGGCCGGGTCCTCGTCGTACATGGTCGCGGCGACGCGCACCCGGAAGCCGAGGGAGCGAGCGAGCCCGATCCCGTCGAGGGCCCGGGCCCACGAGCCCGCGCCGCGCTGCCGGTCGTGCAGCTCGGGGGTTGCCGAGTCGAGGCTGACCTGGAGCAGCACCGCACGGTCCAGCGACTCGAGCAGCTCGCGTCGACGGCCGCGGCCGAAGACCATCGCGTTGGTCAAGATGGTGCGTTCGAGGCCGGCTCCGGCCTCCACGAGCTCCGCGAGGTCGGGGTGCATGAACGGCTCACCTCCGGTGAGGAACAGCTCGCGTCCCCCGGTGGCGGCGAACTCGGCGAACGCCTCACGGGCGACCTCGACGGGCAGTCGTCGCGGGTCGGCCTTCGGCGAGGACTCGGCACAGCAGTACAGGCAGGCCAGGTTGCAGTCGAAGTTGGTGTAGGCCCACAGTCGGTGACCCACGGGGGTGCGCTGTCCCTGGCTGAAGACCGAGGCGGCGCTCGTCGTGCCGCCGGACTTGCGGATCCCGAACCACCACGGGCCTTCCGGCGACTCGGCGACGTCGGTGGCCACCTCGTGGCCGACGAGCTCGGCCCAGACCGGGAGATCGGTGACCACGCTGGCCTCGGCGCTCCTGATCCCCAGCACGTCACCCGGTTCGAGCCGCCGGATGGCCCGGGTGATCAGCAGCAGCAGGCCGCTGCCGCAGTCCATGTCGCCGCCGTCGATGAGGCGGGCGATGGCGCCGAGCGGCGTGTCCTGGGGGGTGGCGTGCGGGTCGTCGGTACCCGGATGGGTCATGGTCGCCACCCTAGGGGCCCCGGCCGTCCGGCAGGCGGGCCGACCGTGACGATTCGGTGACGGCCGCCGGCCGCCCGCCCGGAACGGGGGAGTGTCCTAGGCTCGGTACATGCCCACGACCCCCCTGCCGCGGCCCGACGGCGCCGAGGCCCGCTCGTCCTTCTGGGAGAGTGTCCACGGTGACAAGGACGTCGACGGGGTCTCCTGGTGGCAGGCCGTGCCCGAGCTGTCGCTCGGCCTCGTGGACGAGACCGGCGTGGGGATCGAGGAGCCGGTCATCGACGTGGGAGCGGGGTGGTCGACTCTGGTGGACCACCTCGTGGAGCGTGGCTACCGGGACGTCACCGCCATCGACCTGTCGTTCACGGCGCTGCAGACCGTGCGAGAGCGGCTCGGTCCGGCGGGTGACCACGTGGTCCTCGACGTGGCCGACGTCCTCGACTACCGGCCCGGCCGGCAGTTCGCGCTCTGGCACGACCGCGCGGTGTTCCACTTCCTCACCGAGCCCGACGAACGAGACGACTACCGGGCCTCGCTGGACCGCTGCCTGCGGCCGGGAGGGTTCGCGGTCGTGGCGACCTTCGGCCCCGACGGTCCTGAGACGTGCAGCGGCCTGCCCATCGTGCGCTACAGCCACGCGCAGCTGACCGCCGAGTTCCCGGGCTACGAGCTGGTCTCGACCAGCGGCGAGGAGCACGTCACCCCGTGGGGGAGCACCCAGCAGTTCACCGCCGTGCTGCTGCGGCGAGCCGCCTGACCCCTGTGGGTGCGAGGGCCAGCGCCGCCGCGATCACGGCCAGCGTGAAGTAGAGCGCGGCCGACGTGGGGGATCCGCCGAGGACCGGGTCGCTGAAGCCCAGCTGGGCCTCCAACGAGAGCCCGGCGAGGGTGCCCACCCCGGCGGCGGCGAGCACTGCCCGGCGGCTGGAGGTGCGTGCCCAGACCAGGAGCAGCACTCCCAGCAGCATCAGGACGACGCCACCCAGCAGGTTGTAGTCACCGATCCCGACCTGGAGGTCGTGCAGCTCGAGGGCCGGCCCGCTCGGATCGAGCGGGTCCCCGAGCGAACGCACCTCGGCGACCAGCCCGGCGATCACGGCCAGCGCGCCGAACGTGTACGCGAGCCGCCGGCCGTCGTCCTTGCCGGCCCGGACGGCGTCCACCGACAGGTACCGGCCCGCCGCGCTGAACAGCAGGAGCAGGTGGATCCCCACCAGCATCGCGTAGGCCCAGGGCCACTCGTGCGGCGCCAGGGCGACAGACAGGCCGATCGCGACCGACTGGGCGACGCCGAACGCGGCGGCGATCCGCACGAATGCTCCGCTCAGCAGGAGCACCGCGAGGGCGGTCTCGGTGGCCAGCACCAGCCACGCGAACGGGAGGAAGTGCGGCAGGATCACGTGCTCGACGACCCAGCTGTACGGCGCGAAGACCGGGTCGCTGACCGCCAGACCGGTGTAGCGGTACAGCGCCGACCCGTTGTCCTGACCGAAGTCCGGAGCATGCTTCCACGAGACGTTGTAGAGCCACAGGAAGCCGGCCATCAGCCGCAGCGCCACCGCGGCCAGGGCGTGACTGCGAGGCCCCGTCTCGACCGACGGCGCCACCCACCAGGTCAACGCACCTGCTGCCCTGCTCTTCATCGGTCTCACCTTCGTCGGGACGTCGGCTCCCACGGTAGGGCCACGACCGGCGACAGCAGGGACGGCGAGGTGACGGACTGCTTACGTCGGCAGGCCGCCGGTCAGCGAGGGGCGACCGAGGCGGAGTGCAGGAACCGGCCGACCTCGATCCGCAGCGCCACCCGGGTCGGGTTCTCCCGAGGCACCCGGTAGCGGGCGGCGTACCGCTCGACGGCGCGGGCCACCGAGTCGGCGTCGTCGACGACCCGGGCCACGCCCTCCAGCGTCGACCAGCGGGCCCCGTCGACCTGGCAGGCGGCCACCCGGGCCGCGCCACCCGGCGCCTCGGAGAGGTTGCGGGCCTTGCGGGAGGCGGGCGAGGTGATCACCCAGGCGCAGCGCCGGTCCGGGTCCAGGGCCACCCCGACCGGGACCACGTGCGGCGAGCCGTCGGCCCGCAGCGTGGTGAGCGTGCACAGGTGCCGGTCGGTCCAGAAGGTCAGCAGATCGGCAGGGAACGCGTCCCAGCCCGGGGTGAACGACGCCATGGGCACATCCTCGCACCGGGGGCGGCAACCGGTTCCGCCCCGGCAGCCCGGCAGGCCGGGCGCCGGCGAACCTTGTCCGGCCGACTACCGTCAGGCCCATGACGACCACGCTGAGGCTGTCCCGCGCGCTCGACACCGCCCTCGACCGCACCGTGCTGCCCGGCTTCACCCGGATCGGCCCGGCCGTACGGCGCCGGCTGCCGACCTGGCCCGCGGACCCCGCACCCGACGCACTGCGCGGCCGGGTGGCGGCGGTCACGGGCGCCTCGTCGGGCCTCGGGGTCGCCACCGCGGAGGGCCTGGCCCGGCTGGGTGCCGAGGTCCGGCTGGTCGTGCGCGACGTGGACAAGGGCGAGCGGGTGCGCCGCCAGATCTTGGCCCGGGTGCCCGGCGCCTCGCTGGTCGTCGACCGCTGCGACCTCGGCGACCTCGACGACGTGCGGCGCTTCGTCGACGACCTCGACGTCGAGGGCCTCGACGTGCTGGTGCACAACGCGGGCGCGATGCCGGCCGAGCGCACCGAGTCGCCCCAGGGTCACGAGCTCACGATGACCCTGCACGTGCTCGCCCCGGTCCTGATGACCGAGCTGCTGCGCCCGCGGCTCCAGGGCCGCGACGCCCGCGTCGTGCTGGTGACCTCGGGCGGGATGTACGCGCAGAGGCTGCGCGCCGACGACCCCGACTACCTCGACGGAGACTACTCGGGCACCACCGCCTACGCCCGCAGCAAGCGGGCCCAGATCGAGCTGCTGCCGGTGCTCGACGCCCGCTGGTCGGTGGACGGCGTCGGGGTCAACGCGATGCATCCCGGCTGGGCCGACACCCCCGGCGTGCTCGACTCGCTGCCGCTGTTCCACAAGCTCACCGGGCCGCTGCTGCGCGATGCCGAAGGCGGTGCCGACACCACCGTCTGGCTGGCCGCCACCGAACCCTCGCCGCCCACCGGCCTGCTCTGGCACGACCGGGCCCCGCGCACCACGCACATGCGGCGCAGCACCCGCACCGGCGACCTCGAGCGGGCCCGGATGTGGAGCTGGGTGCGCACCGCGACCGGGATCGACAGTGCCTGAGCGCCGGATCACCGGGCTGGTCGGCGTCTACCACGCCGACGGCGGCCTGCGCGGCGAGGCGGCGTACGTCGTGGGTCGGCTGCTGGGCACCGCGCACTGCTCCCTGTGCGACATCACCCACTCCCTGGTGCGTCGCAAGCCGGCCTGGGACGCGATGGTGCGCGACCTCGGGCTGCCCTTCGCGCTGGTGCACCTCAACGAGATGCCGGCCGACGTGGCCGCGGTGGTCGTGTGGACGGGATCACCCGCCGTGCTCGCGACGTACGACGACCAGGACCCGAGGGTGCTGCTGGGGCCGGCCGAGCTCGAGGCGTGCGACGGCTCGCTGATGGCCTTCGAGCACGCCCTGCACGCGGCAATGCCGACGGGGGAGCGCTAGCCCACAGGGCCAACCGCTACGTTGTCGGTGACGTGAGGAGGGTGCCGCATGATCGAGATCCTGAGCCCCACCAGACTGGCCCGGGCGCGGGTCACCGGCGCCCTGGTCGCTGACATCCTGCAGACCCTGAAGCGCCGTACCACCGTCGGCACGAGCCTCCTCGACATCGACCGGTTGGCCCAGACCATGATCGTCGAGGCGGGAGCACAGTCCTGCTACGTCGACTACGCGCCGTCCTTCGGACGTGGGCCGTTCGGCCACTACATCTGCACCGCCGTCAACGACGCTGTGCTCCACGGGCTGCCGTACGACCGCCGGCTGGCCGACGGCGATCTGCTGACCCTCGACCTCGCCGTCTCCCTGGGCGGGGTCGCCTCGGACTCGGCCCTCAGCTTCATCGTGGGCGGGTCGGGGCCCCCGGAGAGCGTCGCGATGATCAGCGCCACCGAACGCGCGCTGAGCGCAGGGATAGCCGCTGCCGGACCCGGGGCTCGCCTCGGGGACATCTCCCATGCCATCGGCTCGGTCCTCGCTGAGGCCGGGTATCCCATCAACACCGAGTTCGGAGGGCACGGCATCGGGTCGACGATGCACCAGGACCCGCACGTCCCCAACACCGGACGGGCCGGCCGCGGGTACGAGCTGCGTCCCGGGCTGCTGCTCGCACTGGAGCCGTGGGTGATGGCCGACACCGCCGAGCTCGTCACTGACGCCGACGGGTGGACGCTGCGGAGCGCGACCGGCTGCCGGACCGCGCACAGCGAGCACACGATCGCCATCACCGACGAGGGAGCCGAGATCCTCACGTTGCCGAGGCAGGACCAGGACCGCTAGATCCAGCGGGTGAACCAGATCCGGGCCAGCCACTCGGAGTGGGTGAGCAGGCCGTCGGTCCAGATCGGCCAGAACCAGGCGAAGTTCAGCAGCACCGAGACGAAGAACGCCCCGGCCACGATCGTGCCCACGGTGTGCCGCAGCGACAGCCTCGGCCCGGAGACCAGCCGACCCATCAGCAGGGTGAGCGCGAGGATCGTGAACGGCAGGATGTTGATCGCGTAGAACAGGAAGATCGGCCGGTCGTCGTAGCGGAACCACGGCAGCCAGGTCGACAGCACGCCGACCACGACCAGCCCGTGCCGCCAGTCGCGGCGACCCACCCAGGCAACCGCCGAGTACAGCAGGGCCAGCACGCCACCCCACCACAGCACCGGCGTGCCGATCAGCAGCACCTGGCGCAGGCAGTCACTGCCGCTGGGGGCCTGGCAGCCCTGTTCCCCGGGCTTGATCGCCAGCTGGGCGTCGACTCCGACCGGCCGGTTGAGCAGCAGCCAGCCGCGGGGGTCGGACTGGTAGGTGTGCTCGCTGTCGTTGAGGAAGTGCGCGTGGAACACGTAGACGTCGCGGTGGTAGTGCGCCAGCGAACGCAGCGACTGCCACACCTCACCCACCCCGTGCGCGTCCGGCTCGGTGGCGGTGGGCCACTGGGTGCCGCCGGCGTAGCGCGTGTACTGGGTGTTCGACAGGTGCTCCTCGAACTGGTCGGCGTGCATCAGCCACCCGGTCCAGGTGGCGACGTAGACGACGAAGGCCACCAGCACGAGGTGCACGAACGCGATCGGGGCGTCGACCAGCAGCGACTTGCCCAGGCTGGCCCGGATCCCGAACGAACGTCGGGCGCCCGCCGCCCAGAGCCACACCAGCACCCCGAACGCCGCCAGCACCACGGCCGCGCCCCACTTGGTGCCGCAGGCCAGGCCGAAGCACACGCCGGCGACCAGCAGCCAGGGGCGCACCAGCAGCGCCGGCCCCCAGCTCGCCCGGGGCAGCCGGCCGCCGTCGGGCTCGGCGGCGCGGGCCAGCCGGGCGCGAAGCCAGTCGCGGTCGTTGACGCACGCGGCCACCGCGCAGAGCAGGAAGAACGCCTCGAAGACGTCGAGCAGAGCGAGCCTCGACAGCACCAGCTCCAGACCGTCGAAGCACAGCAGCAGACCGGCCACGCAGCCCAGCAGCGTGGAGCCGGTCAGCCGCCGGGCCAGCCGGCACATCACGAGCACCATCAGTGCGCCGGCCACCGCAGCCGACACCCGCCAGCCGAACGGGTCCATGCCGAAGGTCTTCTCGCCCAGCGCGATCAGCCACTTGCCGACCTCGGGGTGCACGGTCATCGACGGGGTGCTCTCCCACACGCCGGTCGTGTGACCGGCCAGGATCTGCTGGTCGGCCTTGTCGACGTAGTCGCGGGTGTAGCCGAAGTGCAGCAGCGACCAGGCGTCCTTGGCGTAGTAGGTCTCGTCGAACTCGAACGAGTGCGGCGTGCCCAGCCGCCACAGTCGCAGGAAGAGCGCGAGCAGGGCCACCCCGACCGAGGCGGTCCAGCCGACGAACGCATCCTCACGGGGCAGCCGGCTGCATGCCCGTTGGGTGGCGGTGGGGACGGCGCGCCCGTCGGCGGTGCGCGAGAGTCCCTCCATGACGGCCACGATCGGAAACTGTACGGAACCCGCGGTCGCGTGCGGGCCGTCGACGCGTCCGCCGGGCCTGACATGATCGCTGCCATGACAGGCGTCCTCGTGCTCGCCGCCACCCCGATCGGGCAGGTGCGCGATGCTCCACCGCGGCTGGTCGCGGAGCTCGAGGGGGCGGGCGTGGTGGCCGCGGAGGACACCCGCCGTCTCAAGCGGCTCGCCAGCGACCTGGGCATCACGCTCGCCGGTCGGGTGGTGTCCTACTTCGAGGGCAACGAGGCGGCCCGTACGCCGGTGCTGCTCGAGGCCCTGCTCGCCGGGGAGCGGGTGGTGCTGGTCACCGATGCCGGCATGCCCTCGGTGTCCGACCCGGGCTACCGGCTGGTCGCCGCCGCGGTCGAGCACGACATCACCGTGACCGCCGTACCCGGGCCGTCGGCGGTGCTCACCGCGCTCGCGGTCTCGGGGCTGCCCGTCGACCGGTTCTGCTTCGAGGGGTTCCTGCCGCGCAAGGCCGGCGAGCGGGCCCGTCGGCTGGCCGCCCTCGCCGAGGAGGAACGCACCCTGGTCTTCTTCGAGGCACCCCACCGCACCGAGGCGGCACTGGCGGCGATGGCCGAGGCGTTCGGCGACGAGCGGCCCGGCGCGGTGTGCCGCGAGCTCACCAAGACCCATGAGGAGGTCCGTCGCGGCCCGCTCGCCGAGCTGGCGGCCTGGGCCGCCGACGGCATCCGCGGCGAGGTCACGCTGGTGGTGGCGGGGGCGACGGCCCCCGTGGTCGACCGCGACCCCGACACGCTCAGGGCCGCGGTGGCCGCCCGGGAGGCCGAGGGGCTGAGCCGCAAGGACGCCGTCACCGCGGTCGCCAGGGCCGCCGGAGTGCCCCGACGGGAGGTCTACAACCTTGTCCACGCCTGAGCCGCACACCGAGCCGACCCGCTCCCGGGCCCCCACCGAGGAGCGGTCCGGCAGTCGACGCGACCGCAGCCGGCCCCCGGCACCCGAGCCGCTGCCGCACCCGGTGGTCGACAACCACTGCCACCTCGACATCGCCGACGGCGACTGGTTGGCCACCGCCGACGCCCTGGCGGCGGCCGCGGCGGTCAACGTCACCCGGATCGTGCAGATCGGCTGCGACCTGCCCGGCGCCCGGTGGGCCGTGGAGTGTGCCGAGGCGCACGAGACCGTCGTCGCCGGCGTGGCCCTGCACCCCAACGAGGCGCCCCGGCTGCCCGACCTCGACGCGGCGCTGGCCGAGATCGAGGCGCTTGCCCGGTCGCCGCGCGTGCGGGCGGTGGGGGAGACCGGGCTCGACCACTTCCGCACCGGCCCCGAGGGCCGGGCCGTGCAGGTGGAGAGCTTCCGCCGCCATGTCGACCTGGCCAAGCGCCTCGACAAGGCCCTGGTCATCCATGACCGCGACGCCCACGCCGAGGTGCTGGAGGTGATCGACGCGGAGGGTGCACCGGACCGCTGGGTGATGCACTGCTTCTCCGGCGACGCCGACTTCGCCCGGGCCTGCCTCGACCGGGGGGCCCACCTCAGCTTCGCCGGGACGGTCACCTTCAAGAACGCCGATCCGCTGCGCGAGGCGCTGCGGATCACCCCCCGGGACCGGATCCTGGTGGAGACCGACGCGCCGTACCTGACCCCGATGCCCTACCGCGGCCGGCCCAACGCGTCGTACCTGGTGCCGCTCACGATGCGGGCGATGGCGGAGGTCCGCGGGGACGATCTGGACGAGCTGTGCCGGGCCGTGGACGCCAACACCGACCGCGCGTTCGGGGGTATTTGGTAAGGCCAAGTGGAGGGAGATGCTCGTCACGAACCCCATTTCGGGGACCTCGTGGAGTTTGCGTGTCAGGATTCGACCGTTATCGTCTTGTGATTGTTGGCCGGGATCGGAAGTCAGACCCCCGCCGGCGCAGGTGTCACATGCAGCATCGTGGTGCCGTTCCCCGTGCTCGTTGGTCCGCCAGCGGTGAGTCGTACGTGGGTGCGCCGGATCCGAGGCCCGGAGAGTACGACGCTTGGAGAACCCCGTGCGCAACAAGATCGCACAGCTCGGCCGCAGCCGGGCTGCCCTGATCACCGTCCTGGTGGTGGCCGTGCTGGCCGTCGCCGGCACCACCTACGGCTACAGCGCCCTGAACAAGACCGTGACCCTGTCCGTCGACGGACAGGCCCAGCCGGTCAGCGCCATGGGCGGCACCGTGGGTGACGTGCTCGATGCCCAGGGCATCGAGCTCGGTGCCCACGACATCGTCGCCCCGTCCGTCGGCGAGTCGGTGTCCGACGGAGACCGGATCACCGTCCGCTACGGGCGCCAGCTCCGCCTCGAGGTCGACGGCGAGCCGCGCACCTACTGGGTCACCTCCACCGACGTGAGCGCCGCCCTGGCCGAGATCGGCCGCAGCTACACCGGTGCCGAGCTCTCCAGCAGCCGTGGCGCGCGGATCGATCGCGAGGGCCTCGAGCTGTCGGTGACGACGCCGAAGTCCGTGCGGATCAAGGTCGCCGACCACAAGGTCGTGCAGCGCCGGCTCACCGCCCTGACCGTCGAGGACGTGCTGCGCGAGCTCGACGTGACGTGGGACAAGAACGACAAGGTCGTGCCCGCGCTCGACACCCTGGTCTCCGACGGCGACAAGGTCGTGGTCACCCGGATCAAGGTCGTCACCCGCAAGGCCACCGAGTCCATCGGCTTCGACACGGTCGAGAAGTCCGACTCCTCCATGTACACCGACGAGTCCACGACCACCCGGGCCGGCGTCGCTGGCAAGCGCACGGTCACCTACCGGCTCGTCTACCGCAACGGCGAGCTGACGACCCGCAAGGTCGTCGGCCAGCGGGTGCTCACCGCTCCGGTGGACGCCCTCGTCACCGTGGGCACCAAGCAGCGTCCGGTGGCCACCAACTTCGCCTCCGGCGGCACCGTCTGGGACGCGCTGGCCAAGTGCGAGTCCGGCGGCAACTGGGCGATCAACACCGGCAACGGCTACTACGGCGGACTGCAGTTCTCGCTCGGCACCTGGCGCGCCTACGGCGGTTCCGGGCTGCCCAGCGCCAACAGCCGCTCGGAGCAGATCCGGATCGCCACCAAGCTGCGCAACGCCAGGGGCGGGTACGGCGCCTGGCCCGGCTGCGCCGCCAAGCTCGGCCTTCCTCGCTGAGCACGTCCGTGATGGGGGACCACGCGGTCCCCGCCACTAGGCTGCCGCACATGCCAGCCGACTCCGCGTCCGCCGGCCCGAGACTTCTCGGGCCGGCGGATGTGCGTTCCCTGGCGGCCGCCCTCGACCTGCACCCCACCAAGCAGCGCGGCCAGAACTTCGTCATCGACGCCAACACGGTGCGCCGGATCGTGCGTGAGTCGGGCGTCGGGCCCGACGACGTCGTGCTCGAGGTCGGACCCGGCCTCGGGTCGCTCACCCTGGCCCTGCTCGCGGTGGCCCGCCGGGTGGTGACCGTCGAGCTCGACCCGGCCCTGGCCGGCGCACTGCCAGGAACCATCGCGACGTACGCACCCGGGCAGGTGGGCGCCTTCGAGGTCGTGCACGCCGACGCGCTGCGGATCACCACGCTGCCCGGCCCGGATCCGACCGCGCTGGTGGCCAACCTGCCCTACAACGTGTCGGTGCCCGTCCTCCTGCACCTGATGGGCCTGCTGCCGTCGCTGGAGCACGGCCTGGTGATGGTGCAGGCCGAGGTCGCCGACCGGCTGGCCGCCCCGCCCGGATCGAAGATCTACGGCGTCCCGTCGGTCAAGGCCGCCTGGTACGCCGACGTACGCCGGGCCGGCACCGTCGGCCGAACGGTGTTCTGGCCCGCCCCCAACATCGACTCCGGGCTGGTGGCGTGGACCCGCCGCGAGCCGCCGGCCACCACCGCCACTCGTGAGGAGGTGTTCGCCGTCGTCGACGCCGCGTTCGCCCAACGTCGCAAGACCCTGCGCTCCACCCTCAAGCTGATGGCCGGCTCCGCCGCGGCGGCCGAGGCGGCCCTCGCACACGCCGGCATCGACCCGATGGCCCGCGGCGAGGTGCTCGGCGTCGCCGACTTCGCCCGGATCGCAGAGGGCCTGGCGGTGGCCGGGTGAGCGCGGTGATCACGGTGCGCGCGGCCGCGAAGGTCAACCTGCACCTGGGCGTGGGTGCTCCCCGCCCCGACGGGTTCCACCCGCTGGTCACCGTCTACCAGGCGGTCGGCCTCTACGACGACGTCACGGTCCGGACCGGCGACGACTGGTCGTTGACGCTCAGCGGCGCCGACCACCTCGACGTGGCCGAGGTGCCGATCGACGGCAACATCGTCGAACGTGCCGCGGAGGCGCTGGCGACCCACCACGGGCGTGCCGCGACCGCCGCGGTGACGGTCGCGAAGTCGATCCCCGTCGCCGGCGGGATGGCCGGCGGGTCGGCGGATGCCGCCGCCGCCCTGGTCGCCCTCGACCGGCTCTGGGGTCTGGAGACCCCCGACGACGAGCTGCTCGCCCTGGCCGCCGTGCTGGGCAGCGACGTGCCGTTCGCGCTGCTCGGTGGCACCGCGCTGGGCACCGGTCGTGGTGAGCTGGTGCAGCCGGTGCCCGACGCCGGCACCTGGTGGTGGGTCGCCGTACCGGCCGCCGAGGGACTCTCCACGCCGGACGTCTACCGGCACTTCGACGCGATGTTCCCCGACGCCCGCCCCGAGCCCACCCCCGCCGAGGCGGTGCTGAAGGCGCTCGCCGCGGGTGACCCGCTCGCGCTGGCCGCCGCGCTGCACAACGACCTGCAGGCAGCCGCCCTCGACCTGCGGCCCGACCTGGGCCGGCTGATCGAAGCCGGCGAGGCCGCCGGTGCGCTGCGCGGGCTGGTGTCCGGCTCCGGACCCACCTGCGTGTTCCTGGCCGACGGCGCCGACGCCGCCCGGCACCTGGCCGCCGACCTCCGCGGGCTCGGGCACTCGGTCGCGCTGGCCGCCCCGGCCCCCGTCTCGGGCGCCACCCTGGTGGTGCTGTGATGGTCAACCTCCTCAACCTCGAGAAGGTCTCCAAGTCGTACGGCGTGCGACCGCTGCTCACCGACGTGAGCCTGGGCATCGGGGCCGGTGAGCGGATCGGGATCGTCGGGCGCAACGGCGACGGCAAGACCACGCTGCTGGAGGTGATGAGCGGCCTGGAGGAGCCCGACACGGGCCGGGTGTCGCGGGCCCGCGGACTCACCATCGGCTACCTGCACCAGGGCGACGAGCTCGTCGACACCCACACCGTGCGCGAGGCCGTGCTGGGCGGCAGGTCGGACCACGAGTGGGCCGCCGACCCGACCACCCGCGAGGTGGTCGAGGAGCTGCTGGCCGGGGTGTCCCTGGACCGCGCGGTGAGCGGGCTCTCCGGAGGGGAGCGCCGGCGCTGCTCGCTGGCCGCCCTGCTGCTCGACCACCACGACCTGGTGATCCTCGACGAGCCCACCAACCACCTGGACGTCGAGGCGGTCGCCTGGCTGGCCGCGCACGTCGCTGCGCGCCCCTCGGCCCTGGTCGTGGTGACCCACGACCGCTGGTTCCTCGACGCCGTGTGCCAGTGGACCTGGGAGGTCCACGACGGCGTGGTCGACGCCTACGAGGGCGGCTACGCCGCCTACGTGCTGTCGCGCGCGGAGCGGCAGCGGCAGGCCTCGGCGTCGGAGACCCGGCGCCAGAACCTGGCCCGCAAGGAGCTCGCCTGGCTGCGCCGCGGCCCGCCGGCGCGCACCTCGAAGCCCAAGTTCCGCATCGACGCCGCCAACGCGCTGATCGAGGACGTCCCGCCTGTGCGGGACCGCCTCGAGCTGCAGCGCTTCGCCGCACAGCGGCTGGGCAAGGACGTCCTCGACCTCGAGGACGTCGACCTCACCCGCGGTCCTCGCCAGCTGCTCAAGCAGGCCACCTGGCGGCTCGGGCCGGGCGACCGGGTCGGGATCGTGGGCGTCAACGGCGCCGGCAAGACCTCGGTGCTGTCGCTGCTGTCGGGCGATCTCGCGCCCGACGTCGGCACCGTGAAGCAGGGGCGCACGGTCGCGCTCCGGCAGCTGACCCAGCAGCTCGACGACCTCGACCCCACCAAGCGGGTGCTGCCCTCGGTGGAGGAGATCAAGCGGGTCACCAAGACCGCGGACGGGGAGATCACCGCCACCTCGATGCTGGAGCGGTTCGGCTTCACCGGCGACCGGCTCACTGCCCGGATCGGCGACCTGTCGGGTGGCGAGCGACGCCGCTTCCAGCTGCTCCGGCTGCTGCTCACCGAGCCCAACGTGCTGCTGCTCGACGAGCCCACCAACGACCTCGACATCGACACCCTCAACGTCCTGGAGGACTTCCTCGACGGCTGGCCCGGCACCCTCGTGGTGGTGTCCCACGACCGGTACTTCCTGGAGCGGGTCACCGACACCGTCTGGGCGCTGCTCGGCGACGGCCAGATCTCGATGCTGCCGCGCGGGGTCGACGAGTACCTCGAACGGCGCCGTGCCGACGCCCGTGCCGCGGCCGCCGCCCCCGCTGACCTGTCGCAGATGTACACCCCCGAGGAGCCCGGCGCGCGGCCGAAGTCGGGCAGTGCGGAGGAGCGGACCGCCCGCAAGACGATCGCCCGGCTCGACAAGCAGCTGGCCCGGCTGACCGCGCAGGAGGCGAAGCTCAACGACGAGATCGCTGCGCAGGCCCACGACTACGAACGGGTCGCCGAGCTCAGCGCCCGGCTCGCCGCCGTACGGGCCGAGAAGGGCGGCACCGAGCTCGAGTGGCTGGCCGCGGTCGAGGTGCTCGAGTAGCCGGTGCGCGTCAGACCGTGGCGGCCGCCGCCAGGATCGCGGCCGCCGAGCGGTCCACGTCGTCCTCGGTGGTCGCCCAGCTCGAGATCGACACCCGGACCAGCCGGCTGCCCTGCCACGTGGTGCCTCCGACCCAGCAGGTGCCCTCACGCTGGACCGCGTCGATGACGGCGTCGGTGCGGTCGGGGTCGCCGAAGCCGACCAGCACCTGGTTGAGCACGACGTCGTTGTGGATCGTGGCGCCACCCTCGGCCAGTCGCTCGGCCATCCGCCGAGCGAGCGTGCAGCACCGGTCGACGAGGTCGGTGACGCCGTCGCGTCCGAGCTCGCGCAGCGCCGCCCACACCGGGAAGCCGCGGGCCCGGCGCGACGACTCGGGGGTCAGGTCGGCGAGCACGTGCGCGCGGCCGCTCGACCCGGCGAGGTACGCCGCGGTGTAGGACATCGTCGCCGCGTGCTCGTCGGGGTCGGCGCAGAAGGCCAGCCCGCAGTCGTAGGGCACGTTGAGCCACTTGTGGGCGTCAGTGCCCCACGAGTCGGCGAGCTCGACGCCGCGCACCAGGTGCGCGGTGCGCGGGCTGGCCGCCGCCCAGAGCCCGAAGGCGCCGTCGACGTGCACCCAGGCACCGACCTCGCGGGCCAGCGGCACCGCGCGGGCGAAGTCGTCACTGGCGCCGGTGTTGACGTTGCCGGCCTGCAAGCACACGATCGTCGGCACGCCCGGCTCCTCGGCCAGCCGGGCGGCCAGGTCGTCGACGTCGATCGCGCCGTTGCGGTCGCAGGCCACCGGCACCAGGCAGGCCGTGCCGAGGCCGAGCAGGCGCAGCGCGCGGTCCACGGTCCCGTGCCGTTCGACGCCGGTCACCACCCGCAGCCGTGGTGCGCCGCCCAGGCCGTCGCGCTCGACGTCCCACCCGGCCGCGGCCAGCACCCGGCGCCGGCCGACGGCCAGTCCGACGGTGTTGGCGGCCTGGGCGCCGGTCACGAAGCCGACCGACGCGCCGGCGGGCAGCCTGAGCAGGTCCTTGAGCCAGTCACCGGCGGCCCGCTCGGCGGCGCCGGCTGCCGGCGCGAGCACCTCGTTGAAGGCCGGCTGGTCCCAGCCGGCGGTGAGGATGTCTGCGGCGGTGGCAGCGGGCAGTGCGCCCCCGATCACGAAGCCGAAGTAGCGCGGTCCGGCGGTGCCGCTGAGGCCTCCGGGCACCGCGGTCGCGGCCGCCAGCAGCTCGTCGAGCACCTGTGCCGGCGGGGTCGGAGAGTCGCGGAGGGGCCCACCGAAGGCCGCCCGGAGCGCCGTGGTGTCGGCGTCGGACAGCGGTGCCGCGACCGGGCGCTCGGTCACGGTGGACCGGTGCCGGGCCGCCGCGCGGGCGGCGTGCACCAGCAGGTCGTCCCAGTCGGGCGGCTCGGGAGTGGTCATGGCCTGATCCTGCCCGCGGCGTCGGCCACGGGGAAGAGTCAGGAGAAGGGGGACAGCAGGCCGCGCAGCAGCGCTGCCAGCTGGCGCCGGTCGGCCGCCGGCAGCCGGGAGAGCAGCTCGCGCTCGCGGACCACGAGGGCCTCGAAGGCCGCGTCGACGGTGCCGCGCCCACGGTCGGTGAGCCGCACCAGCACCCCACGACGGTCGTGCGGGTCGGGTCGGCGGTCGACGAGTCCGCGCTCGACCAGCCGGTCGACCCGGTTGGTCATCGTGCCGCTGGTCACCAGGGTCTCCTTGAGCAGCCGTCCCGGCGAGAGCTCGTACGGCGCTCCGGTCCGCCGCAGCGCGGCGAGCACGTCGAACTCCCACGACTCGATGCCCTGCCCGCTGTAGGCCTGCTTGCGGGCCAGGTCGACGTGGCGCGAGAGGCGGCTGATCCGGCTGAAGACCTCGACCGGCGCGAGGTCGAGGTCGGTGCGCTCGCGGCGCCATGCCTCGACCAGGTCGTCGACTTCGTCCCGCATGCCCCCAAGCCTAACTCAGTCGAGAATCTTGACATCGAGATATTGGAGACGCATCCTGAAAAGTGTCTTGACGTCAAGAGAAAGGCGACGGCCGTGGTCACCTGGGACCCGACGCTCTACCTCACCTGGTCCGAGGAGCGAGGTCGCCCGTTCGTCGACCTGCTGGCCCGGGTCGGCGCCACCGACCCGGGCCACGTGGTCGACGCCGGCTGCGGGCCGGGCGGACTCACCCGCCTGCTCGCGCAGCGCTGGCCCGCAGCCCGGGTCGCCGGGGTGGACTCCAGCCCGGAGATGGTGACCGCGGCCCGGGCCGAGCTGGCCGACACCGACATCGAGGTGGAGCTCGCCGACGTGCGCGAGTGGGCCACCCGGTCGGGCCCGGTGGACGTGCTGGTCTCCAACGCCACCCTGCAGTGGGTGCCGGGCCACCTCGAGCTGCTCCCGGCCCTCGTCGACCGGATCCGCCCGGGCGGCTGGCTGGCCTTCCAGGTCCCCGGCAACTTCGACCAGCCCAGCCACGCCGTCCGGCGCGCGCTCGCCGACTCGCCCGCCTACCGCGCGCACACCCGGGGCGTAGCCGAGCCCGCCAGTCATGGAGCCGTGGTCTACCTCGAGACGCTCGCCGGGCTCGGGTGCACGGTCGACGCCTGGGAGACGACGTACCTGCACGTGCTGCACGGCCCCGACCCGGTCTTCTCGTGGGTCTCGGGCACCGGCGCCCGACCCACCCTGGAGGCGCTGGAGGCGGCCGGGCTGCGGGCCGACTTCGAGGCGGAGCTGCGCCCGGCGCTGGCGGCCGCGTACCCGGAGGGGAAGGACGGCGTCGTGCTGCCGTTCCGCCGGATCTTCGTGGTGGCCCGGGTGGGGGAGCGATGAGGCTTCATCACGTGCAGGTGGCCTGCCCGCCGGGCGGCGAGGCCGCGGCGCGGCGGTTCTACGCCGGTGGCCTCGGCCTGGTCGAGGTGCCGAAGCCGCACGACCTTGCCGGCCGCGGGGGCGCCTGGTTCCGGTCGTACGACCGGCGGGGGGGCGTGCTCGCCGAGCTGCACCTCGGGGTCGAGGACCCGTTCGTGCCGGCCCGCAAGGCGCACCCCGCCTTCGAGCTGGACTCCGTCGCCGCGCTCGAGGCGCACGCTGCCCGGCTGGCCGATCTGGGTTTCAGCGTCAGCTGGGCGGAGCGGCGCACCTGGGCCGGGTTCGAACGCTTCCACGCCACCGACCCGCACGGGAACCGGGTCGAGGTGCTGGCCCGGCCCCTGCCTGACCGGCCCGGACCAGACCTGGCCTGAGCCGGCCCTCGGTCGGGCCGCTCAGTCCCAGAGGTCGCCGATGACGACGGCCAGGTCGGCCGCCTGGGCGCGACCGGCGCGCGCCGAGGCCGGTCGCGAGGCCGGGTCGAGCACGTTGGCGCCGATCGCCTCGCGGGACGCCGCGTCGGGCGTGACCACGAGCGACGCCAGGTCGAGCCCGTCGAGGAGCTGGGTCGCGTTGCGCAGCGGACCCACCGAGCGGTCCATCGGTGCCAGCACCAGCACCCGGTCGTGGCCGGTGGCCAGGTCGGCGTTGGTCCCCGAGTGCACGCCGCCGTCGATCCAGGTGCGGCCCGCGATCGGCACCGGCGGGTAGACGCACGGCACCGCGCAGCTTGCGGTGACCGCCTCGCGCAACGGGACGCCGTCGGAGCGGCCGAAGGCCCTCCGGGTCCCCGAGTCGGCGTCGACGGCGGTGACCAGCAGGTCGCGGTCGGGCCAGGTGAGGACCGGCAGCCGCTCCTCGATGGCGGCGAAGCGCTCGGCCAGGCTGGGGGTGCGACCGGCCCTGGCCACCTTCTGGGCCTGGCCGCCCATCCGGCGCCCGAAGCGCTCCAGGTCGCCGGCACTGGCCAGCATGGCCGCGGCGTACCGGGCGGCGACGCCTCTGCCCATGCTCGCCGGCCGCGACGGCGCGGGCGGGCGTACCTGGAACTCGTAGAGTGCCTCGATCGAGGTGCCGCTGGTCAGCTGGGCGCCCACGACCGAGCCGGCCGACGTGCCGATCACCCGGTCGGCGGCGCTGACGTCGACGCCGGCCTCGAGCAGGCCCCAGAGCAGCCCGGTCTCCCAGGCGATGCCGGTGATGCCGCCACCACCGAGGACCAGTGCGCGGGTGTCGTCCATGGGGGCTCCTGCCGGTCGGTGACGTTACTGACAGGTAATGTAGCCGCATGAGCCAGGTCCTCGACCTCTGGAACCGCGCGTCCGCACTGCCCTGGGGCGAGCGGGCCTTCTCGTGGGTGTTCGCCCGCAGGGCACCCTACTTCGCCACCGTGCGGCCCCGGTTCACCGACGTACGACCGAACCGGGCGGTGGTGGTGATCCGCAAGCGGCGCCGGGTGACCAACCACCTGGGCACCGTGCACGCGATCGCGTTGTGCAACGGGCTCGAGGCAGCGATGGGCGCACTGGCCGAGGCGAGCGTGCCGGCCGACCGGCGCTGGATCCCCCGGGCCATGGAGGTCGCCTACCTGGCCAAGGCGGCCGGCGACGTCACCTGCGTCGCCGAGACCGACCCGCAGCAGTGGGAAGCGGACGAACCCGACATTCCGGTGAGGGTCGAGGGTGCGCTGGCCGACGGCACCATTGTGATCCGCGGCACCATCCACCTCTGGGTCACGCGGAGATCGTCGCGAGACTGAGCTCGGGCGAGCGAGTTTCGCGGGGGATCGCCCACCAATTCTCCGATTCTCCGGTAGCGGCACTATCCGTGCACCTACCATGAATTTGCCGGAGGTGACAACCCCCGGCACAAGGGGGGCGCCGGGGGGCGCCCATTTGGGGAAATGGGACTCGGACAACATGATGCTTCGTCCTGCGCTGATGGCGCGTGCACTGCTCGGGGTCGTGCTCAGCCTGCTGCTGGCGACCCTGTCCATCTTCGTCTACGTGCCCGCGGGCAGCGCCTACGAGGTGCCCACCGCCGGCTTCGCCGGTGGCACCGGCTCGATGCCGGGGTCCGCGCTCCAGCAGTCCTGGGCGGCCAGCGGCCAGACCAGCATCCTGGCCGGGGCCACCGTCGGCAGCCGCGGGTACGTCGCCTCCGACTACACGCCGACCATCACCAGCGGAACACCGAGCGCCACCGCCACCGTCAGCGAGAGCTCCTGCCCGGCAACCGGGGTCTGCTCCAACCGCGGCACCCTGACCGTGACCTTCTCCCAGCCGGTGCTCAACCCCACCCTGCACGTCGCCGGCCTCGGTGCCGTCACCCGTTCCGGCCGCAACGGAAGCATCGGCCAGAGCGACTTCCACGCGATCCTCGCCCTCACCACCGCCGGTGCCACCCTGAGCAAGCGGTCCGGGGGGAACCTCAGCGTGGCCGGCAACGCGATCACGGCCACCGACCACGACACGTCGACCAGCTGCTCCACCAAGAACCCGGACAACACCTACCTCTCGCGTACGGCGACCGCCGGGTGCGGCTCGGTCCAGGTGACCACGGCGTCCGCAGTGACCTCGCTGAGCTTCGACGTCACCATGTTCACCACCACCAACGCCCAGGCCAGCGGGCCGGCGTCGAACCAGAACGACGGCGCCGACGAGTTCAACATCGTCGCCACCCTGGCCGACGACTACGGCGACGCCCCGGCGTCCTACGACGCGGGCGACGCCGCCCGGCACGCGCTCAGCAACATCCGGCTCGGCGCCGGGGTCACCGAGGACGACGCCGGTGCGGCGAACTCGGGCAGCAGCCCCAACGCAGGCGCCTCGGCGACCGGCGACAGTGACGACGGGGTGGCCGGTGCGATCGCGCTGTCGAGCACCGCCACCTCCTACAGCCAGGCCGTCCTGCTCAGCGGCGCCTCCAAGGCGGGCACCCTGGCCGGCTGGATCGACTTCAACCGCAACGGCACCTTCGAGGCCGGTGAGCGCGCGACCGCCGGCGTGAGCGCCGGACAGACCTCGGCCACCCTCACCTGGACCGGCCTCAGCGGCTCCGTGGCCGGCGCCACCTACGCCCGGTTCCGGGTCGGCTACACCAGCGCCCAGGTCACCTCGCCGAGCGGCCCGGCGGACTCCGGTGAGGTCGAGGACCACCCCGTCACGATCACCGCGCCCCCGGTGGTCAACGTCGCCAAGACCTTCGTCAGCGGCACCATCGACCCGGTCACCGGCAACGGGGTCGCGACGTACACCGTCACCGTCACCAACACCGGCGGCCCCGGCAGCTACGGGCCGCTGCTCGACACCCCCGCCTTCGGGGCCGGCCTCACCCGCACCGGTGCCGGCTGGACCACGGCGGGCACCGGCGCCCCGGCCGGCGGCAACGCCACCGGCACCGGTCCCTACACCCTGGCCCCGGCGGCCACCGCGATCGCGGCCGGCGCCACCCACACCTACACGCTGACCATCACCTACACCGGCACGACCGCGTCGAAGACCTGCTCCGGCGCCGGCAGCGCCCTCTACAACGCGGTGGCCGCGGCCGGCGAGACCGAGGGCACCGGAGACAACTCGGCCTGCGGCCAGCCCGCGACCGCCGTCCGGTCGATGACGCTCAAGAAGACCGGCGCCCTGACCACCGACTCCGACAGCGACGGCAAGGGCGACGTCGGCGACGTCATCACCTACTCCTTCCTGGTCACCAACACCGGCAACGTCAACATCACCGGCCTGGTCATCAACGACGACCTGGTCAGCTCGGTGAGCTGCCCGACCACCTCGCTCGCGGTCGGTGCGTCCACGACCTGCACCGCGACGTACACGATCAAGCAGTCCGACGTGAACGCCGGCGCCACCAAGGTCAACACCGCCACCGCGTCCGGCACCGCCGGAGGCGCCGCGGTGACGTCGCCGCAGGACTCCGCGACCACCTCGCTCGACCGCCGCTCGGCGCTCACCCTCGACAAGGCGTCGACCAAGGTGATCACCGACGTCGACGGCAACGGCCCGGACGCCGGCGACACCGTGCCCTTCACCTTCACCGTGACCAACTCCGGCACCCTCCCGCTCACCGCGATCACCGTCAACGACCCGGAGATCGCGGCGTACTCGTGCCCGACCACGTCGCTGGCGCCCGGGCAGTCCACCACCTGCACCGCCACCTACACCCTCACCGCGGCCGACATCGCGGCCGGCCAGGCGGTCAACACCGCCACCGCGAGCGCCACCACCCTGGGCGGCGGCAGTGTCACCTCGGCGCCGGACACCGAGACCGTGCCCGTGCCGCAGCCGCCCACCGCGAACCCGGACAGCGCCAGCACGCCGCAGAACGTGAACATCACGCTCTCCCCGGCTGCCAACGACACCGCGGCCCCCGGCGGGTACGCCGTGGTGGCCACCTCGCTGCGCCTGGTGGATCCCGTCACCGGCGCCCTGGTCACCTCGGTCACCGTCGCCGGCCAGGGCATCTGGACGGTCAACGCCAGCGGCTCGGTCACGTTCGACCCGCTGCCCGGCTTCACCGGCCAGGCCTCCCCGGTCGGCTACCAGGTCACGGCCGCCAACGGTGCGACCGCACGCTCGACGATCACCGTGACGGTCACGCCGATCACCCCGGCTGCGAGCAACGACAGCCGCAGCACGCCGTACGACACGACGGTGACGGTCGCGGTGCTGGCCAACGACTCCGCAGGCGCCGCTTCGGCGCCGCTCGACGCGGCCACGGTGCGGCTCTTCGACCCGGCCACCGGCAGCTACGGCGCCACCCTCACCGTCCCCGGTGAGGGCACCTGGACGGCCGATGCCGCCGGCACGGTCTCCTTCGACCCGCTGCCGAGCTTCACCGGTCAGGCCTCCTCGGTCACCTACCGGGTGGCCGACACCAACGGCACCACCACCCAGGCCACCGTCACGGTGACCGTGCGCACCCCTGTCGCCGCCGTGCCCGACACCGCCTCGACCCCGCAGGACCTCACCGTCGTGGTGAGCCCGCTGGCCAACGACACCGCGTCCGGCGGTGCGTCCTTGACCGCCTCCAGCCTGCAGCTGAAGGACCCCGCCACCGGCACCTGGGGCACCAGCGTCACCGTCGCCGGTCAGGGCACCTGGACCGTGCAGCCCGATGGCACGGTCTCCTTCGACCCGGTCCCGTCCTTCCGGGGCGCCGCCACCGTGCTCGACTACCGGGCCTCCGACTCGTCGGGTGCCACGCTGACCTCGACCCTCGCCGTCACCGTCACCCCGATCGACCCGACCGCGATCCCCGACGAGGCGTCGGCGACGTTCAACGGCTCTGTCGTCGTGGCCGTGCTCGACAACGACCTCGCGGGTGACCCGTCGGCCCCGATCCGCACGGGCTCGGTGGTGCTCACCAGCCCCGACGCCACCAACGGTGGCAAGACCCTCGTGGTCACCGCCGAGGGCACCTGGCAGGTCAACCCGGACGGCACCGTCACCTTCTACGCCCAGGTGGGGTTCCGAGGCGACACCTCCCCGGTGGCCTACCGGATCACCGACGACAACGGCGAGACCGCCACCGCCACCATCGTGGTGCACGTCGCCACGCCCGCGCCGCCGGTGGCCGACCCCGACACCGCCACCACGTCGCAGGGCATCGCCGTCACGGTCACGCCCGCCACCAACGACGTGGCCGGCCCGACCGGCGGCGCGATCGTGGCCGCATCCGTCGAGCTCTTCGACCCGGCCACCGGTGACTACGCCACCGGCGTCACCGTGGCCGGCCAGGGCAGCTACGCCGTGAACCCCGACGGCTCGGTCACCTTCACGCCGCTGCCCGGGTTCACCGGTGCGGCCGCCGCCGTCGGCTACCGGATCGCCGACGAGTACGGCGCCACCGCCACCTCGTCGATCACGGTCACGGTCACCGCGGTCACCCCGACCGCGACGGACGACACCGCCACCACGCCGTACGAGACCGCAGTGAGCCTTGACGTGCTCGACAACGACGCCGCCGGCGACGCGGGAGTGCCGCTCGACCCGGCGACGGTGCGGCTCTTCGACCCCGCGACCAGCGGCTGGGCCACGTCCGCCACCGTCCCCGGACAGGGCGACTACGCCGTCGAGAACGACGGCAGGGTCACCTTCACCCCGCTCGAGGGCTTCCACGGCGAGGCCGCACCGGTGACCTACCGGGTGGCCGACGCCAACGGCAGCACCGCCACCGCGACCCTGACGGTCACCGTCGACCTGCCGTCGGCCCCCGTCGCCAGGCCCGACGCCGCCAGCACGCCGCAGAACGTCGACGTGTCCCTTCCGCTGCTCGACAACGACACCACCGGCGCGGCCTCGGTCACCCTGGTGCCCGGAAGCGTGCAGCTCCTCGACCCGGCCACCGGCACCTGGGGCAGCACGCTCACCGTGACCGGCGAGGGCACCTGGAGCGTCGACGCGGCCACCGGCGCGGTCACGTTCGACCCCCTCCCCGGCTTCACCGGCAGCACCGCCGCGGTCGACTACCGGGTGCGCGACAGCTCCGGCCAGACCGCCCGGTCGACCGCCACCGTGGACGTCACCGCGCTCACCCCCGTGGCTCACGACGACGCCGCGACCACGCCGTTCGCGACCCGCGTCGAGCTCGACGTGCTGGCCAACGACGTGCCCGGCGCCGCCTCGGCCCCGCTGGTGCCCACCTCGGTGCTGTTCACGTCGGCGGACGCCACCGACACCGGTCGCACGCTGGTCGTCGACGGCGAGGGCACCTGGAGCATCGACGCCGCCACCGGCCTGGTCTCCTTCGACCCGCAGGCCGGCTTCACCGGGGCCACCGCCGCGGTGTCCTACGTCGTCTCCGACGCGAACGCCACCACCGCCACCGCGGCGGTCACCGTCACCGTGGGCACGCCGCCGACGGCTGCTCCCGACAGCGACACCACCCCGCAGGACACCGACGTCACCGTCGACCTGCTCGCCAACGACGCCGCCGGCGTCGACGGCGACGGGACCCCCGGCACCCTCGACCCGGCCTCGGTCGGCTTCACCTCGCCGGCTGCCACCAGCGCCGGCACCGTCCTCGTGGTGGCCGGACAGGGCACCTTCACCGCGCACGCCGACGGCACCGTCACCTTCGACCCGGAGCCGGCCTTCACCGGCACCACCGCCGCCGTCGGCTACTCGGTCACCGACTCCTTCGGCAACACCGCCGGCTCCACAGTGCGGATCACGGTCACAGCGATCACCCCGAGCGCCCAGGACGACGCGGCGACCACGCCGTACCGCACCCCGGTCGACGTGACCGTGCTCGCCAACGACGCGGCCGGCGCCGTCTCGGCGCCGTTGGTGCCGTCGAGCGTGCGGCTCGTCGACCCGGTCAGCGGTGCCGCCGTCGCCACGCTCACCGTGGCCGGTGAGGGCACCTGGACCGTGCACCCGGACGGCACCCTGACCTTCGCGCCCGCGACCGGGTTCAGCGGCCCGACCACGCCGGTGGGCTACCGGGTGGCCGACGACAACGGCACCCGCAGCAGCGCCGCCGTGCAGGTCACCGTCGGCACCGCACCCACCGCCGCACCCGACACGGCGACCACGCCGCAGAACGTCACCGTCAGCCTCGACCCGCTCGCCGACGACGCCGCCGGTGTCGACGGCGACGCGACGCCCGGCACCCTCGACCCGGCCTCGGTGGTGCTCACCTCCGCCGACGCCACCTCGGGGGGCACCCGCCTGCTGGTCGCGGGGGAGGGCACCTGGACCGTCGCCGCCGACGGCACCGTCAGCTTCGACCCGCTGCCCGGCTTCACCGGCGCCAGCGCTCCCGTCGGCTACGCCGTCACCGACTCGTTCGGCAACACCGCCACCTCGACGATCTCGGTCACGGTCACGGCGATCACCCCGAGCGCCCAGGACGACGCGGCGACCACGCCGTACGACACCACCGTCGCGGTCGACGTGCTCGGCAACGACAGCGCGGGGGCGGCCTCCGCCCCGCTGGTCGCCGCCAGCGTGCGGCTGGTCGACCCGGCCTCCGGTGAACCGGCCGGCACCGTCACCGTCCCGGGGGAGGGCACCTGGACGGTCCAGGCCGACGGCTCGGTCACCTTCGACCCGCGTCCGGGCTTCCAGGGCGCCACCGCGAGCATCGACTACCTCGTCGAGGACACCAACGGCACCCGGGCCACCGCGACCGTGCAGGTCGCCGTCGGCACTGCGGCCGTGGCCCGACCCGACCTTGCGACCACCCCGCAGGACATCGAGGTCACCCTCGACCTGCTCGCCAACGACTCCGCCGGCGTGGCCGGCGACGGCGCGATCGGCAGCCTCGACGCCGACTCAGTCGTGCTCACCGCGGGCGCTGCCACCGACGGTGGCCACACCCTGGTGGTGGCCGGCGAGGGCACCTGGAGCGTCCAGACCGACGGCCGCCTCACCTTCGACCCCGAGCCCGCCTTCACCGGCGCCACCACGGCCGTGGGCTACTCGGTCACCGACTCCTTCGGCAGCACCGCCGTCTCCAGCGCGACCGTGACCGTCACGCCGATCACCCCGACCGCGGTGGACGACACGAACACGACGCCCTTCGACACCGCGGTCACGACCGACGTGCTGGCCAACGACTCGGCCGGCGACTCCTCGGCCCCGCTGGTGCCGGTGTCCGTGGTGTTCACGAGCGCCGCTGCCACCGACGCTGGCCGCACCCTGGCCGTCGCCGGCGAGGGCACCTACCGCATCGACCTGCTCAGCGGCAGCGTGGAGTTCACGCCGGTGGCCGGATTCGTCGGCGTCACCACGCCGGTGCGCTACCGGGTCGCCGACGACAACGGCACCACGACGAGCGCCACCCTGACCGTGACCGTCGGTGACGGTCCCGCGGCCGACCCCGACACCGCGACCACGCCGCAGGACGTGCCGGTGACGCTCGACCCGCTCGGCAACGACACCCCGGGCGCCGGCGGCACCCTGGACGCCACCACCGTGCGGCTGCTCGACCCGGCCACCGGCCTCTTCGGCAGCACGGTCACCGTGCCCGGCCAGGGCACCTGGACCGTCGACGCGACCACCGGCGAGGTCGGCTTCGACCCGATCCGCAGCTTCACCGGCGACGCCTCGCTGACCTACCGGGTCGCCGACACCTTCGGCAACCCGGCAGTCTCCACGATCACCGTGACCGTCACCCCGATCACGCCGACGGCCGCCGACGACGCGGCGACCACGCCGTACCGGACCCCGGTGAGCGTCGACGTGCTCGGCAACGACGCGGCCGGCGCGCCCAGCGCCCCGCTCGACCCCACCACGGTGGTCTTCACCAGCCCCGACGCCACCGACGGCGGCCACACCCTCGTCGCCCTCGGCCAGGGCACCTGGACCGTCGACCCGGTCACTGGCGCGGTGCGCTTCGCACCCGTCGCCGGGTTCACCGGCGACACCGCCCCCGTGGGCTACGCGGTGGCCGACGACAACGGCACCACGGCCGATGCGCTGGTCGTGGTCACCGTCGGCACCCCGCCGACCGCCGGTCCCGACTCGACCAGCACGCCGCAGGACGTCGACGTCACCGTCGTCGTGCTGGCCGATGACGCCGCGGGCGTCGACGGTGACGGCACCCCGGGCACGCTCGACGCGGGCTCGGTGCAGCTCACCAGCCCGGATGCCACCGACGGCGGGCACACGCTCGTCGTGCCCGGCGAGGGCACCTGGACGGTCAACCCCTCCGGCACGATCACCCTCGACCCGGAGCCCGCCTTCACCGGCGCCACCACCGCGGTCGGCTACGCGGTGACCGACTCGTTCGGCAACTCCGCCACGTCGACGCTGACGGTGACGGTGACCCCGATCACCCCGACGGCCGCCGACGACTCCGCGAGCACACCGTTCGACACCGCGGTGGACGTCGCCGTGCTCGGCAACGACGCCGCCGGGGCTCCGAGCGCGCCGCTGGTGCCCTCGAGCGTCCGGCTTCTCGACCCGGCCACCGGCGCCCCGGTCTCCTCGCTCGCGGTCGCGGGCCAGGGCACCTGGACCGTGCACCCCGACGGGACCGTCACCTTCGCGCCGCGGCCCGGCTTCGTGGGAGAGACCACCCCGGTGGGGTACCGCGTCGCCGACGACAACGGCACCACCACCAGCGCGAGCGTCACGGTCACCGTCGACCTCCCCGCCGCGCCGACCGCGCGGCCCGACACCGAGACCACGCCGCAGGACGTCACGGTCACGGTCGCCCCGCTGACCAACGACCAGGCCGCCCCCGGCGACCGGCTCGACCCCACCTCGGTGCAGCTGCGCGACCCGGCCACCGGCGCGTACGGCGACACCGTCACGATCGCCGGCGAGGGCACCTGGACCGTCGACCCCGCCACGGGCACGGTGAGCTTCGACCCCGAACCCACCTTCACCGGCGCCACGACCGTCCTCGGCTACCGCGTCGTCGACGGCTACGGCCAGTCGGCCGGCTCCACCATCGCCATCGACGTGACCCCGGTCGTCCCGGTGGCCGAGGACGACGCCGCGGCCACGCCGTACCGCACGCCGGTCGCCGTCGACGTGCTCGACAACGACACCGCGGGTGCCCCCACGGCGCCGCTCGACCCCACGACCGTCGTGCTCACCGGCGCCGACGCCACCGACGGCGGCCACACCCTGGTCGTGGCCGGCGAGGGCACCTGGACCGTCGACCCGGTGAGCGGCACCGTCACCTTCGCGCCGGTGACCGGCTTCACCGGTGACACCACCGCGGTCGACTACGCGGTGGCCGACGCCAACGGCACCACCGCGACCGCGACGGTGACGGTCACCGTGGGGTCCGCCCCGGTGGCCCGGCCCGACGCCGACACCACGCCGCAGGACGTGGACGTCATGCTCTCCCCGCTGGCCAACGACGACGCCGGTGTGTCCGGCGACGGTGCCGCGGGCACACTGCTGGTGACCTCGGTCGTCCTCACCGGACCCGACGCCACCGACGGCGGGCACACCCTGGCCGTGGCCGGCGAGGGCACCTGGACCGTCGACCCCGACACCGGCACGGTCACCTTCGACCCCCGCCCGGCGTTCACCGGCCCGACCTCCGCGGTCGGGTACGCCGTGACCGACTCGTTCGGCAACACCGCGACCTCGACGCTGACGGTGACGGTCACCCCGATCATCCCGACCGCGACCGA